>NZ_JBWKMZ010000004.1:0-508112 GCF_059415325.1 Variovorax sp. GW821-FHT10D07
TCGCTTGGGTCTGGCTCGCTGAAGCACGTATCCTCGCTACTAGGCTGGCCGCGTAGATCATTTCAAATACACCCTCTGAGCACTGCGTGAGGGCGTCGTTTTCTCGACGGTCGGGCCGGGATGCTGATAGCCTGAGGTGCCGCGCTCAGCCATCGCAACCCAGCCCTTCTCGCCATGCCCGACTTCCGCTCGCCCGAATTCCTGATCGGCCACGTGCAGCACACGCTCGCGTTCTACGACGGCCGCAGCCTCGATCCGAGCGGCGGCTTCTTCCACTTCTTCAAGGACGACGGCACGGTCTACGACCGCCGCACGCGCCACCTGGTGAGCAGCACGCGCTTCGTCTTCAACAACGCCACCGCCTGGCGCCGCTTCGGCCGGCCCGAGCACCTGGCGGCGACGCGCCACGGCCTCGCGTTCCTGCAGCGCGCCCATGCGCATCCGCAGGGCGGCTACCTGTGGGAGCTCGACTGGCACGAGGGCCGCGCGCAGGTGCGCGACGGCACCCACTACTGCTATGGCCTGGCTTTCGTGCTGCTCGCGCATGCGCATGCGGCGATGGCCGGCGTGGACGAGGCACGCGCGGGCATCGAATCGACCTGGCAGCTGCTCGAGCGGCATTTCTGGGAGCCGCGCCACCAGCTCTATGCGAACGAAGCCACTGCCGACTGGGCGGTGTCTCCCTACCGCGGCCAGAACGCCAACATGCATGCCTGCGAGGCGATGATGGCGGCCTTCGAGGCCACGGGCGATGCGAAGTACCTGGACCGCGCGGCGACGCTGGCGCAGGCGATCGCGCTGCGCCAGGCCGACATGACCGGGGGCAGGGTCTGGGAGCACTTCCGCGAGGACTGGTCGGTCGATGCCGACCACAACCGCGGCAACCGCGCCGACATCTTCAAGCCCTGGGGCTTCCAGACCGGCCACCTGACCGAATGGACCAAGCTGCTGCTGCAACTCGAGGGCCTGCTCGCCGGTCGGGGCGTGGAGACCGGCTGGATGCTGCCGCGCGCGCAGTCGCTGTTCGAGGCGGCGATGCGCCACGGCTGGGACGCCGAGTTCGGTGGCCTGGTCTACGGCTTCGATCCCGAGGGCGCGCTCTACGACGGCGACAAGTACTTCTGGGTGCAGGCCGAGAGCTTCGCGGCCGCCGCGCTGCTCGCGGTGCGCACCGGCGAGCCGCGCTACTGGGACTGGTACGACCGGATCTGGGACTACGCCTGGCGGCACATGATTGACCACGAGCATGGCGCCTGGTTTCGCATCCTGTCGCGCGACAACCGCAAGCTCAGCGACGAGAAGAGCCCGGCCGGCAAGACCGACTACCACACGATGGGCGCCTGCCACGACGTACTGCGCGCCCTCCGCGCATGAGGCCACTCAGAACACCGACAGCCCCGTGCGCGCCACGAACATCTCGAGCGCCTTCATGCCCAGCAGCGAGTTGCCGGTGGCATCGAGCGCGGGCGACCACACGCTGAGCGTGAGCCGGTCGGGCACCACGGCCACGATGCCGCCGCCCACGCCGCTCTTGCAGGGCAGGCCGATCGAGAAGGCCACGTCGCCCGCGGCGTCGTAGGTGCCGCAGGTGAGCATCAGTGCGTTGATGCGCCGGGTCTGGCGCTCGCTGGTGATCGCGGCCTCGCCGTCGATCGGGTGCGCGCCGTCGCGGCACAGGTAGCCGGCGGCGCGCGCGAGCTGGCGGCAGCTCATGCGCAGCGCGCACTGGTGGAAGTAGGTGTCGAGCACCTCGGTGACGTCGTTGTCGAGCTTGCCGAAGCTCTTCATGAAGTTGGCCAGCGCCACGTTGCGAAAGCCGGTCTCGGCCTCCGAGCGCGCGACCTCCTCGTCGAAGCCCACGGGCTCGCCCGCCAGGCTGGCCATGAGCGCGAGGATGCGCGCCTTGGCGCTGCCGCCCTCGGCGCGCGCATGGCTCACGAGCCGGTCGGCGACCGCGATCGCGCCGGCATTGATGAAGGGATTGCGCGGCTTGCCCTGCTCGTTCTCGAGCTGCACCAGCGAGTTGAACGGATTGCCCGAGGGCTCGCGGCCGATGCGCTCCCACAGCGCGTCGCCCACGGCCTGCATGGCGAGCGTGAGCGTGAACAGCTTGGACACGCTCTGGATCGAGAACGGCGTGTCGGCATCGCCGGCCGCGGCCTCCTCGCCGTCGCAGGTGCGCAGCGCGATGCCGAACTGCCGCGCGTCGACGCGCGCGAGCGCCGGGATGTAGCTGGCCACCGTGCCGGCCTGGCCCAGCAGCGGTTGCATCGCGGCCGCGATCTCGTCGAGCACGGGCTGGAATCGGGTGGATGTCGCCATGTCGCTCGTTCCTTCAGGCGCGGCGCGCGCCGCCGCGGTTCACCAGCACGATGCCCACCGCCACGCCGGCCAGCGCCACCACCAACTGCGGCGTGAGCGGCTCGGACAGCAGCAGCACGCCGAACACCAGCGCGAACAGCGGCGTGAGGAAGGTGAAGGAGGACATCTGCGTGGCCGGGTAGTGGCGCAGCATCCACATCCACGCGAGGTAGCTCGCGAAGGCGCCGATCACGGTCTGCAGCGCGATCGAGGTCCAGGCCCAGGTCGAGTAGTGCGTGCCCCAGGTCTCGCCGAGCAAGAGCGAGATCACGGGGCAGACCGCGGCCGTCACCGCGACTTGGTAGAACAGCGTCTTCTCGGCGCTCGCGGTGGCGAGTCTGGTGGCACGCAGGGTCAGCGTGGTCAGGCCCCACAGCATGCCGGCGGCGAGCGCCAGTGCATCGCCACGCAGCTGCGACGAGGAGGTGTGGCCGAAGCCTTCGCTGAAGGCCAGCACCACGGCCGCGAAGGCGATCGCGAGCCCGGCCCACTGCAGGCCGCGCAGCCGCTCGGCCGGCACCCAGCGCGGCAGGAACAGCGAGACCCAGAACGGCGCCGTGTAGAGGAACACCGTGAGCCGCGAGGCGCTGGTGAGTTGCAGGCCCAGGTAGATGCCCGCGAACTCGCCCGCGAACAGCAGCCCCGCGAGCAGCCCGCCGGGCAGCGTGCCGTCGCGCTCGAACAGCGGCACCTTGCGCCAGGCGCACCACAGCCCCAGCAGCACGACCGCGCCGGCCATGCGCATCGAGGCCTGCCACATCGGCGGCACCTCGGCCACGGTGGTCTTGATGAGGATCTGCTGCAGGCCCCAGAAGGCGCAGCAGACGACGAGCAGGCCGATGGCGAGCGCGTCGAGGTGGGTTTTTCTCTGGATCATCTGTTGTTCGTTCTTCGCAAGGCGGGCCCGCCCGCATCGCGCGGCGGCGCCGACGATCCTAGCGCGCGGGCGCTTCCCCGCTACCATCCGGGTTTCGTTCCCGGGTACCGCCCCTCCCGTTCCTGGTTCCGCATCCGGTATAGATGCGGGGCCCGGGAGGCATGCATGGGCATGCGGAATCTTTCATGGCTGCTGCTCGCGGCCAGCATCGCGGCGGAGGTCGTCGGAACCCTCGCGCTGCGCCATGCCGACGGCTTCACGCGCGCACTGCCCTCGGCCGTGGTGGCGGCGGCCTATGCGCTCGCGATCTGGCTCATGGCGCTGGCGGTGCGGCAGCTCGAGGTCGGCCTGGCCTATGCGGTCTGGGCCGGCGCCGGCACCGCGCTGATCGCCGTCTGCGGCGTCTTGCTGTTCGGCGAAGCGGTCTCGCTCGCGCGCTGCCTCGGCGTGGCGATGATCGTGCTCGGCGTGGTGGTGCTCCACCTCGACCCGCGCTGAGGCTTCAGCGCCCCGCGACCGGGTACGGCGGCTTGCCGCGCGTGCCCACCATCAGGTCGGGCACCACTGCCTCGACGTCGGGCAGCGCGCGCGCCGCGCGTTCGAGCTGGCGCGCCAGCGCGGGCGAGGGCACGCAGCCCTGCAGGTAGACCCAGCGCCGCTGCACCATGACCCACACGCTGCCCCGGCGCACACCCGGCACCGCCTCGAGCGCGGCGCGCACCTTGGGCGCGAGCGGCTTGTCGTAGCGGTAGGCGTTGCTGTCGCTGCATTTGCCTGCGAGCCAGCAGCTGGTGCCGCGCTCGAGCCGCGAATGGATCTGGATGCGGCGCTCCTCGGCGGTGTAGAACGGGCCTTCGGGTTCGGGGCAACCCGGCAGTCCGGCCGAGACGCGGAAGAAGGGATCGTCGAACCAGTTCTGCTTGAGTGGCGCGGCGGCGTCCTGCGCGCTCGCCGCATGCGGCGCGGCAACGGCGCACAGCAGGGCTAGCACCGGCGCCGCGTACTTCACAAAGGATGTTCCGTGTAGAAGCGGCCGCCGTGGAACAACAGCGGCGAGGCGCCGGCGTCGTGGCTGCAGCGCTCCACTTCGCCGACGAAGATCACGTGGTCGCCCTCGTCGTAGCGGCTGCGGTTGAAGCACTCGAAGCTCGCCGCGGCGCCCGCGAGCACCGGCGCGCCGCCCAGGCCCTCGGTGAAGTCCACGTCGGCCCAGCGGTCGATGTCCTTGGTGGCGAAGCGCTCGGCCAGCGTCTTCTGGCTGGCCGCCAGGATGTTCACCGTGTAGTGCGAGCCGGCCCGCAGCGCGGCCATCGAGGCGGCGCTGCGCGACAGGCTCCACAGCACCAGCGGCGGCGACAGCGAGACCGAATTGAAGGAGTTGGCGGTGAGTCCGACCAGCGTGCCGTTGGCCGCGCGCGCCGTGACGATGGTCACGCCGGTGGCGAACATGCCGAGCGCCGCGCGGAATTCAGCGGACGAGAAGGTGGGCGGCTGGGCGCGGCGCAAGGTGGTCACGAGGGAGCGGGAACGGTGGAGGGCAGGGGCCTATTCTGGCGCACCCGTCTTTCCCGCCCCCGGCGCGGCCGACATCACCTCGGTCACGAAGCGGGTGTAGGCCGCCGCGGCCGGCGAGGGCGTGCGGCCCGCGAGCGTGACCAGGCCGTAGTGGGTGCGCATGCCTTCGAGGCCCGCGATGGGCAGCGGCACCAGTGGCTGGGTCTCGTGGCGGAAGGCCGGCGCATCGGGCGCCAGCACCACGGCGCGCGCCGTGAGCGCGAGATGGCGCAGGGTGCCGGTGTCGTCGCAGACCAGGTTGAACACGCCGCGGCCGGCGTGCTTCGCCTGGCGCTCGAACTGAGTGGCCACGCGCGCGGGCAGCCTGGGTCCGGCGACCGGGTAGTCCATCGCCTGCTCGAGCGTGACCGACGCCAGCCTGCGCAGCGGATGGCGCGGCTGCACGAAGAACGACACCGGCACGTCGGGCAGCCGCATCGTCTCGAGGCCGCCCTGGCGCGCGAGGTCGCGCGTGTCGGCGATGAACAGGTCGATCTCGCGCCGGTGCAGCCGCTCGGCCAGGGTGGCGGTGTCGGCCACCTCGGTGCGCACCGAGAGCTGCGGATGCCGCTGCACCAGCAAGGTCAGCGCCGCGCGCCCGAGCATGCCGGCCGCGAACGGCCCCAGGCCCACCTGCAGGCTGCCGGCGGCCAGGCCCTCGAGCTGCAGCACGTCCTCCTTGAGCTGGCGCGCGTCGATGAGCAGTTCGCGGGCGCGCGCGAGCACCAGCTCGCCGGCCTGCGTGAAGCGCACCGTGCCGTAGGCGCGGTCGATCAGCCGGACCTGCAGGCCTTCCTCGAGCGCCTCGATGCTGCGCGAGAGCGCGGGCTGCGAGAGGTGCGAGGCCTGGGCCGCGCGGCCGAAGCTGCCCTGCTCGGCCAGGGCGACGAGGTGCTGGAGCTGGCGCAGCTGCATCGTGATCTTGTGTTTTTCTTCAAATCGATCGACGTATTTTGCATTTGCCAATGGTTTGGCGGCTGCCCAGAATCGCGCCACTTTCCAGCTTCCAGCTTCGCGCCAGGCCGCACCATGCATCTCCTCCCCGTCCTTTCACGCGCGCATCGCGCCGCCGCCGCCTGCGCCGCGCTGGCTTGCGCCATGGCCTTTGCGCAGCCGGCAACGCCCCTCGCGCCCAAGCCGCCGGAGCCCGCCACGCTGGCCGCCAATGCCGAGTTCGCGAAGACGCTGCCCTTCGCCGACCGGCGCGATTTCGAGGACGCGATGCGCGGCTTCATCGGCACCGTGCCCGACGCGCTGGTGCCCGGCGCCGGCGAGCGCCCGGCATGGAGCATGAAGCCCTATGGCTTCCTGCAGGCCGACGCGCCGGCCGACAGCGTCAACCCGAGCCTGTGGCGCCAGGCGCAGCTCAATGCGATCCACGGGCTGTTCCGCGTGACCGACCGGGTCTACCAGGTGCGCGGCTTCGACATCGCGAACATGACCATCGTCGAGGGCGACAGCACGCTGATCGTGATCGACCCGCTGCTCGCCGCCGAGACCGCGGGCGCCGCGCTCGCGCTGTACTACCAGCACCGGCCGCGCAAGCCGGTCGGCACCGTGGTCTACACGCACGGCCACGCCGACCACTTCGGCGGCGTCAAGGGCGTGGTCGACGAGGCCGACGTGGCGGCCGGCAAGGTGCAGCTGATCGCGCCCTCGGGCTTCATGGAGACCGCGGTGGCCGAGAACATCCTCGCGGGCAACGCGATGAGCCGGCGCTCGCAGTACCAGTTCGGCTCGCTGCTGCCGCCCGGCGTGCGCGGCCAGGTCGACACCGGGCTGGGCAAGGCGCTGGCACGCGGCACCGTCACGCTGATCGCGCCCACCGCCACCATCGACAAGCCGACCGAGGAGCGCACCATCGACGGCGTGCAGTTCGTGTTCCAGCTCGTGCCGGGCTCGGAGGCGCCGTCCGAGATGCTGATGTACCTGCCGCAGTTCCGCGTGCTCAACATGGCCGAGGACGTGACGCACACCATGCACAACCTCTACACCATCCGCGGCGCCGAGGTGCGCGACGGCAGCCTGTGGTCGAAGTACATCGACCAGGCGCGCGTGGCCTTCGGCGACAGGACCGACGTGCTGATCGCCCAGCACCACTGGCCCACCACCGGGCGCGAGCGCATCGTCGAGCTGCTGAAGAAGCAGCGCGACATGTACAAGTTCATCAACGACCAGTCGCTGCGGCTGCTCAACCACGGCTACACCGCGGCCGACATCGCCGAGACCCTGCGCATGCCCGCGAGCCTCGAACAGGAATGGTCGGCGCGCGGCTACTACGGCACCCTGCGGCACAACGCGAAGGCGGTCTACCAGAAGTACCTGGGCTGGTACGACGCCAATCCCGCCAACCTGAATCCGCTGCCGCCCGTGGCCCAGGCCCGCAAGACGGTGGAGTACATGGGCGGCGCCGAGGCGGTGATCGCGCGCGCCCGCGGCGATTTCGCCAGGGGCGAGTACCGCTGGGTCGCGAGCGCGATGAGCCAGGTGGTGTATGCCGATCCCTCGAACCGCGCGGCGCGCGAGCTCGGCGCCGACGCGCTCGAGCAGCTGGGCTACCAGTCGGAGGCCGGCACCTGGCGCAGCGCCTACCTGGTGGGCGCGATGGAGCTGCGCAACGGCGTGCCGAAGATCCCGTCGGGCGGCACCGCCAACGCCGACACGCTCAAGGCCGTGAGCAACGACCTGTTCTTCGATTACCTCGGCGTGCGCCTCGATGCCGCGAAGGCCGAGGGCAAGCGGCTGGTCATCAACTGGAACTTCACGGATTCGAAGCAGCAGTTCGTGCTGACGCTCGAGAACTCGGCCCTGACCCACATCGCCGGGCGGCAGCCGGATGCCGACGCCACGGTGACGCTGAGCCGCGCCACGCTCGACGCCGTGACGCTGAAGCAGACCAGCTTTCCGGCCGCGGTGCTGGCCGGCAAGGTGCGCATCGAGGGCGACCGCGCGAAGCTGGCCGAGCTGATGGCGATGCTCGACAGCTTCGAGCCGATGTTCCCGGTGGTGGAGCCGCGATGAACGCGGCTCAGGGCAGGTCGGGCAGCGGCATGCCGCCGACGACGACCTGGCCCAGCGTGTCCAGGTAGGTCTGCCAGAAGCGCGTGGGCTGCTGGCCCTTGCCGGGCCGGCCGAAGTCGCACACGCCGGTGGGGAAGGCGGCCTTCAGGCGCGACCATTGCGCGTCCGAGAACACCACCGTGCCGTAGCTCGCGCGGTCGAGCGGCGCGAGCTGGCACTCGAGCACGTCGCCCGTGATGGCCTCGCCGGCCGCCATGCGCGTCGAGCCGTCGGCCAGGCCGGTGCATTCGAGCATCGAGAGCCCCGTGCCATCGGCGTTGCCGCAGCGGTCGTTGGCGCTGGCCGGGCGATGGGCGATCACCTTCCGTGCGAGCGGCGTGGCGCCGCCGTCCCGCTCGATCCCACCGAGCCAGGCATCCATCGTGTCGTAGGCCTCGCGCTGGCTGCCGGCCTGGTACCAGATCGCCTGGTTGGCGTGGCCGCCGTTGGCGCGGTCGAGCCGTGCGCGCAGGGTCCACGAGCGGTGCTGGTGATGGATGCCGCTGATGTCGAGCGTGCGGATGTCGATGATCGCCACCTGGCCCAGGCCGTTGGCCTGGTTGAACGAGCCGGAGCGGTACGAGGCCTCGATCGCGCCCGGATCGGCCGCCACGCGCGGCGCCTGCAGCGCGTAGTCGATGGTGTGCGAGCCGATGTTCGCGTTGAGGTCCACGAACTGCTCGGCGCTGATGCGGCCCGCCTTCAGCGCGAGCAGGCCGTACTGCAGGCCCACGTTCGAGTAGGGCCGGTTGGCGAAGCCGTCGGGTCGCTTGCCGAAGATCGAGATCGCCGAGTCGGCCGAGGTGCAGCGCGCGCCGCCGGGGTTGAAGGTGGCGTCGTAGCGCGCGCCCGGGGGCGCGTCGCAGCCGCCGAGCGCGGTGGGCGAGGTGCCGGGAAGGTTCGCGATGTTGGTCGCGTAGGGGTTCAGGTTGTTGTTGAACTTGTAGAAGTCGATCCACTCGGTGCACACGGCGGTGTTCAGGTGGCCCGAGGCGGCCGCCTGCTGGTCGGGCGTCCACGCGGTGGCGGTGCGGCCGAAGTAGTTGCGCAGCAGCGCGCAGTCCTCGACCTCGTTGCCGGTCGATCCCGCATCGGGAAAGGAGGCGCCGACGATGATCCCCTGGTAGAGGCCCGGATAGGCGTTGGCCATCCACTGCTGGGCGATGGCGCCGCCCGAGCTGCCGTAGCCGAAGGTGTAGCGCAGCTCGCCGTAGGCCTCGACGATGCGCTCCTTGGCCATCATCGTGGCCTCGGCCTGCACGGCGATGTTGCAGTTGTGGCCCGAGTCGTTGAGCGACACGGCCAGCACCGCGAAGCCGCGCGAGAGCGCATCGCGGTCGAGCACACGCTGCGAGGACAGGGCGTTGGACTGGCCGTAGCCGTTGCCGCAGCCCGAGCCATGCTGGATCAGCAGCTTGCGGTTCCACGCGGCCTGCGGCTGCCACGGCGCCCAGGGCTTCGCGGGGTCGAACAGCACTGCCACGTCGTAGTAGTCGCGGTCCTGCACGCCGGTCTCGATGCGCACCACGAAGGGCACGGTGCGGCCCTGGTCGGTGGTGGTGGTGGCGATGTCGGCCGGCGGCCGGGCCGGGTCGTAGGGCTGGAAGCCGGCCACGGCCGGATCGCTCGACAGGTACTTGAAGCCGTAGCTCACGGGGCGGTTGCAGTCGGCGTCCTGCGCGCCGGCATCGCAGGCCCAGGGCTGGATCTGCGGGCCGTAGAGGATGCGCCCGCCGTTGGCGTGGTTCGTGATCACTAGCGACGACAGCGCCGTGTCGCCGGCGCGCGCGCTCAGCAGATGGCGGCCCTCGCTCATGCCGGTGACCAGCCCCATGAAGCGCTCGCCGGGCCGCATCGCGAACGCGGACGACACGTCGGTGCCGTCGAGCTCGATGCGCAGCGCGCTCGCCGCGATGCCCGCGGCCGGCACGATCTCGACCAGCGCGTCGCCGCCGCTGACGAGGTCCGCGCGGTTCGACAGCACCTTGATGTCTGCTGCCGCGGTCGTCGTTGCGGGCGGCTGCGCGGGGTTGCCCGTGCTCGCGGGCGGAAGGCCCGCGAAGCGCGCGCCGCCATCGCCGCCGCCGCAGCCGGCGAGCAGCGCGCCGCCGCCGATGCACCACGCCGCCAGCAGCACGCCGCCGCGGCCGCTCCATGTCTTCTCGCTCATCGTGTCTCCAGGTATTGATTGGCGGCGCGATGCTAGGCAGCGCGCGCGGCCATGGCTTCCACGAAACGGCGCGGCTTTTCAGAATCTTGCAATTGCTTGCGGGCGCTGCGGGCAAACCTGCATGCCCGCGGCGGGCCGCGCGTCGGACACTCGTGCCTTCCTTCCCCGACAGAAAGACCAGACGCCCGTGCAGACCTTCGCCGAGCGATTCGACACCACGACCGCGTCCCGCACGAAGTTCGAACCCGAGGCGGTCCTGCTGCAGGACCAGGGCCTCTGGCCCGGGCTGCGGCTCGAGGAGTGGCGCGGCTCGGGCGGCGAGATGCCCGAGACCGTGCTGTTCCAGCACGGCGTGATGCTGCATCACGAGGCACTGACCTCCGCGCGCATCCACTGGTCGGGGCACCGGCCGGTGACGGGTGACTTCGCACCGGGCAGCTTCGGCATCTTTCCCGCCGGGCTGTCGTACAGCGGGCATGCGCGCGGCCGCTGGCGCGGCGTGGTGCTGGGGTTGACGCCGGGCCTGGTGCAGGCCGTCTCGAGCTCGCCGGGCGCGAGGACGGTCGAGCTGGTGCCGGGCAACGGCATCCGCGACGGCTTCGTCTGGCAGGCCAGCCTCGCGCTCGCCGCCGACATCCGCGAGGGCTATCCGGGCGGTGCGATCTACGGCGAAAGCATCGCGGTGGCACTGGCGGCCTACCTGCGGCGGCACCACGCGGCCGATCCGCGGCTGCAGGTCGAGCGCATCGAGGCCGGCGACGCGCTGCGCCGGCGCGTGCAGCAGTTCATCCTCGACCAGTTGCAGGAGAAGCTCACGCTCGCCGAGATGGCCGCCTTCGTGCAACTCGATGTCTATTCGTTCGCGCGCTGGTTCAAGCGCGCCTTCGGCATGCCGCCGCACCGCTACCTGATGGCCGCGCGGATCGCGCGCGCGAGGACGCTGCTGTTGCGCACCGAGCTGAGCCTGGTCGAGATCGCGCTGCAGTGCGGCTTCAGCAGCCAGAGCCACCTGTCGAGCGCGTTCCGGCGCTTCGCCGGCATCGCGCCCGGCAGCTACCGGGCGCGCGGGAGGGAATGAGGCGGCGGCGTGCGCCGCTCACGCCTTCAGCAGCTGGAGCCGCACCAGGCTCTCGGCCGTGGCGACGATCGCCTCCTCGGCCGAGCACGGATTCCATCCGAGCAGCCGCCGGGCCTTCTCGCTGGTGGCGTTCATGTTCACGCCGAGCATCGGCACGACGGCCTTCATGCGCGGGTCGGTCTTCGCGCCGAGCCGCACCAGCCAGTTCGGCAGGGCTCGCGTCGACACCTTCTGTGCCGCCGCGCCCATGCGCTCGCGCAGGATGCCCGCCACGTCGGCCAGCCACAGGCTCTCGCCCGCGATCGCGAGGAAGCGCTCGCCCTTGCCGGCCGGATGGGTCATCGCGAGCAGGTGCAGGTCCGCGACATCGCGCACGTCGACGAAGCCCGAGTTGATCTTCGGCGAGCCGGGCTGGCCGTCCATCATTCCCTTGATGATCTGGATCGAGTGCGAGAAGTCGGCGCCGAGCGCGGGGCCCAGCACCGCGGTCGGATTGACGGCCGCGAGCTCGAGGCCACGGCCTTCCTTCTCGACGAAGGCCCACGCGGCGCGCTCGGACAGCGTCTTCGACTTCTGGTACGGCGCGACATCGCCCGCGAGGTTGCTCCAGTCCTCTTCATTGAAGGGCCGGTCCATCGGCCCATGGCCGACGCCGACCGCGCCGAAGGCCGAGGTGAGGACCACGCGCTGGACGCCCGCGTCGCGCGCGGCACGCAGCACGCGCAGGTTGCCGTCGACGGCCGGCCGGACCCAGTCCTCGTCGGTGGCGTAGGTGCCCGATGGCGTGGGCGAGGCGCCGTGGATCACGTAGGTGCATCCCTTTGCGGCCTCGGCCCAGCCGGCGTCCGCGCCCAGGTCCGCGACCACGAAGCCCAGCCGCTCGCCCGGCTCGGCGCCGCCCGTTCTGAGGTGCTCGCGGACTCCGCTTCCCGCGCGAGCGTGCGCACGGTCGTGCGGACGCGAAATCCCTGGGCCAGCAGCGCGAGGATGCAGTGCTGCGCGATGAAGCCGGTGCCGCCGGTGACCAATACCAAAGCCTGTTCCATGTCCGTTCCTTGTTCGTGTGTGATGCGAGATGGGGAACGATATTTCGAGGGGCTCGGACTGTGAATGCTTGGGCGTACGCTTTGCTTGCGCGATAGTACGAAGATGAGCGCCGATCCTTTCTCCGACATCCTCAAGCTGACCCATGCGCAGAGCCTGGTGACCGGCGGCTTCACGGCCGGCGGTACCTGGGCTCTCCGTTTTCCGGCGCCCGACAAGATCAAGTTCTTCGCCGTCGTGAAGGGCCACTGCTGGGTCCGCATCGAGGGGGAGCCCGAACCCGCGCGCTTCGAGACCGGCGACGTGGGGCTTTTGTCGGCGCACCGCTGGTCGATCCTGTCCAGCGATCCCGAGGTCGAGCCGGTCGATGCCATGGGCCTGTTCTCGGGCGCGGGCCGCTCCTCGGCGCAGCTCGGCGACGGCAGCGAGTTCGCGCACATCGGCGGCCATGTGCTGCTCGACCCGGTCAGCGGGCCCTTGTTGTTGAATGCGCTGCCGCCGTGGATCCATGTCCGCGCGTCGGCGCCGCAGGCCCCGGTGTTCCGCTGGCTGCTCGATCACCTGATGGAGGAGCGCACGCAGGCACAGCCGGGTGCGCAACTCGCCGCGGCCCAGCTCGCGCAGCTGCTGTTCATCCAGATCCTGCGCGCGCACCTGGGAACCTCGGGGCCGCTGGTCGCGGGCTGGCTGCGCGCGCTGAGCGAGCCGCGCATCGCGCCGGCCCTGCGGGCGATGCACGACGATCCGGCGCGTGCCTGGCACCTGGAGGAGCTGGCCAGCGCCTGCGCCATGTCGCGCACCACCTTCGCCTCGCACTTCAAGGCCGTGGCCGGCATCGCGCCGCTGGGCTATTTGACCGAGTGGCGCATGCGCCTGGCCGAGCGCGCCCTGGGCGAGGACGACACGCCGGTCGCGCTCGTGGCGCAGAGCCTGGGCTACACCTCCGAGAGCGCGTTCAGCCATGCCTTCAAGCGCGTCACCGGGAGTTCGCCGACGGCCTACCGGCAGGCGCTGCGCGCGGGGGCGAGGGTGGGACTCGCGGGCCGCGAGGCGGCGCCGCAGGAATCCTAGGCGCGCGCCGCCCCCTTCAATCGCGCGACCACTGCAGGGTCGCGTCAATGGGCGCGCGCGAGGTCCTGTAGCCGTTCGCCGGATCGTCCGCATCGGCACGGCCGAAGGAGATGCCGCACACGACCTGCTGGTCGGCGGGCAGGCCGAAATGCGCGCGGATCGCCGTGGCGTGCCGCGCCAGCGCGGCCTGCGCGATGGCCGCGACGCCGTGCGCCTCGGCCGCCAGCAGGAAGTTCGCGACCCAGCCGCCGGCGTCGACCAGCGCATAGGGCCCGAGCTCGGCCGGCACGGTGACGACCAGCACGTGAGGGGCGCCGAAGAAGTCGAAGTTGCGCAGTGCCTGGATCGCCGAGGCGTCGCGATCGCCGCGGCGCACGCCGACGGCGTCGTAGAGCTGCAGGCCGGCTTCGCGGCGCCGCTCGAGGTGCACGCCGCGGTACCCGGCGGGAAAGGGAAAGTCGCCGGCCGGCGGCTGCGCGCGCGCCGCGGCCTGCATGGCCGCGCGGAAGCGCTCGGTGCCCGCGCCGCGTGTCACGACGATGCGCCAGGGCTGCGTGTTGCACCACGAGGCCGTGTGGCGCGCGGTCTCGAACAGGCGCTCGATGGTGGCGTCGGGCAGCGGCTCGTCCAGGAAGGCCCGGCAGCTGCGGCGGCGCGACGCGAGGTGCGCGAGCGTCTGGACTTCGGATGCGCTCAACGCCGCCTCACTCCGCCTGGATGCCGGCGTCCTTGATGCGCGTGCCCCAGGCCGCTTCCTGCTCGACCATGAAGCGCGCGAACTCCTCGGGCGGCGCGGGATAGGGCTCCAGGCCCAGCGCCGCGAAGCGTTCCTTGATCGCGGGCTTGTTGAGCGACTTGACGACTTCGGCGCTGAGCTTCGCGACGATGTCCGGCGGGATGCCGGCCGGCCCCATCAGTCCACCCCACGCGATGTACGAGAAGCCCGGAAAGGTCTCGCCCAGCGCCGGCAGGCCCGGCATCAGGACCGAGCCCTTGTCGGCCATCATGGCCAGCGGCCGCACCTTGCCGTCCTTGACCAGCCCCTGCGACGAGGCCAGGTCCACGAACATGAAGTCGAACTGGCCGCCCACCAGGTCGACCAGCGCCGGCGGCGTGCTGCGGTAGGGCACCGCGATCGCCGAGAACTTGCCGACGTTCATCAGGTGGGCGCCCGCCACCTGGCCGGTGGCGTTGCCGTAGCCCATGGTGTTCTTCGCGCCGCCGCGCACGGCCTTGAGGAAGTCGGCGACGTTGGTCAGGGGCGAGGTGCCATTGACCACCAGCACGAACGGGAAGTTGGTGGTGCGCGCGATCGCGGTGAAGTCCTTGATCGGCGCGTAGTTGAGCTTCTTGTAGAGCCAGGGATTGGCCGAGTGGGCCGAGCTCGTGCCCAGCAGCAGGGTGTAGCCGTCGGGCGCGGCCTTGCTCACGGCCTCGGCGGCGATCGAGCCGTTGGCGCCGGGCTTGTTGTCGATCACGATCGGGGCGCCCAGTCCCTTGTGCACGTCCTCCATGAGCACGCGCGTCATCACGTCGGTGCCGCTGCCCGCGGCGAAGGGCACCACGACGCGGATCGGCTTGGCGGGATAGGGCTGGGCCGAGGCCGCGGCGCAGGCCAGGGCGAGCGCGCCCGCCGCGAGCGCCTTCGCCAGGAAGGAATCCAGAATCTGCATGCGTGTCTCCTGCCGCTGAGGGCTTGTTGTGGGTCCGGTCGGTCGATGCGTGGCGTGCGTGCCGTGTGTCTCAGTAGGACTTGGGCAGCCCCAGCACCTTCTCCGCGATGAAGCACAGCACCAGCTCGGGGCTGATCGGCGCGATGCGCGGAATCATGATCTCGCGCAGGTAGCGCTCCACGTGGTATTCCTTCGCGTAGCCGAAGCCGCCGTGCGTCATCACCGCCTGCTGGCAGGCGTTGAAGCCGGCCTCGCCGGCCAGGTACTTGGCGGCGTTCGCGGCCGCGCCGCAGGGCAGTCCGCTGTCGTACTGCCAGGCCGCCTGCATCACCATGAGCCAGGCCGCCTCGAGCTCGATCCAGTTGCGGGCCAGCGGATGCTGGATGCCCTGGTTCTGGCCGATCGGGCGGTTGAAGACCACGCGCTCGTTGGCATAGGCGGTGGCGCGCTCGAGCGCGAGCTGGCCCAGGCCGACCGCCTCGGCGGCGATCAGCACGCGCTCGGGGTTCATGCCGTGCAGGATGTATTCGAAGCCGCGGCCTTCCTCGCCGATGCGGTCTTCCACGGGAATCTCGAAGTCCTCGATGAACAGCTCGTTCGAGTCGACGCACTTGCGGCCCATCTTCTCGATCTCGCGCACCTCGATGCGGCTGCGGTCGAGGTCGGTGTAGAACAGGGTGAGCCCGTGCGTGGGCTTCTCGACCTCCTCCAGCGGCGTGGTGCGCGCGAGCAGCAGCACCTTCTGCGCGACCTGGGCGGTCGAGATCCAGACCTTGCTGCCGTTGACCACGTAGCGGTCGCCGCGGCGCTGCGCGCGCGTGCGCAGCTGGGTGGTGTTGAGGCCGGTGTTCGGCTCGGTCACGGCGAAGCAGGTCTTGACCTCGCCGCGCGCCATCGGCGGCAGCATGCGCTGCTTCTGGGCCTCGCTGCCGAACACGACCACGGGGTTGAGCCCGAACACGTTGATGTGCACCGCCGAGGCCCCCGACATCCCGGCGCCCGAGCGCGAGATGGTTTGCATCATCACGGCCGCATCCGCGATCGAGAGCCCCGAGCCGCCGTATTGCTCGGGAATGCAGATGCCCAGCCAGCCGTCCTGGGCCAGGCTGTCGGCGAACGCCGTGGGGAAGCCGCCTTCCCGGTCGCGTTCGAGCCAGTAGGCATCGTCGAAACGGCGGCAGATCTTCTGGATGGAATCGCGGATGGATTCCTGTTCGGCGCTGAGCTGGAAATTCATGGACGGGCGACAGGTTGAAAACCCAATCATTCATCTATGTGTTCAATATTGACATGGGGGAGAACACCTAGACTGATCGCCGATGGAGATGATTTTCCCCTGGGGGCGAGCAAAAACCCGAAGTCAAAAGAGTTTGTCGAGTCAGCAAAAGCGTTTCAGGAGCTTGGCGATATTGTTCATGTATGTGTACTATTCGTGCACGACAAAGAACAATCATCAGGAGACGCATGACAGTTCCCCCCACGCCCGCGCCGCTCGCGGGCTTCCGCATCGTCGACATGAGCACGGTGCTCATGGGCCCGGTCGCGACCCAGGTGCTGGGCGACTACGGCGCCGACGTCATCAAGGTCGAGCCGCCCGAGGGCGACGTGATGCGCCACGCCGGCATGGCGCGCACGCCGCGCATGGGGGCGATGTATCTGGCGAACGGCCGCAACAAGCGCAGCATCGTGCTGGACATCAAGCAGCCGGCCGCGAAGGAGGCGCTGTTCGCGCTCTGCCGCTCGGCCGACGTGTTCATCCACAACGTGCGTCCGGCCGCGATGCAGCGCGCCGGGCTCGGCTACGAGGACCTGCGCGCGATCAATCCGTCGATCGTCTACGTCGCGCTCGTGGGCTACAGCGAGCACGGCCCCTATGCCAACCAGCCGGCCTTCGACGACATCATCCAGGCCGGCGCCGGCGTGTCGGGCCTGTTCGTGCGGGCGGGCCTGGACGAGCCCGTGTTCGTGCCGATGACCGTCGCCGACCGCGTGACCGGGCTGACGGCGGCGCACGCCACGCTGGCCGCGCTGCTGATGCGCGAGCGCACCGGCATCGGCCAGGCGATCGAGGTGCCGATGTTCGAGACGCTGGTGCAGACCGTGCTCGGCGACCATCTCAACGGACAGGCCTTCGAGCCGCCGATCGGCGAGTCGGGCTACAGCCGCCTGCTCACGCCGCACCGCCGGCCCTACAGGACGCTCGACGGCTACATCGCCGCCACGCCCTACAACGACAAGCAGTTCCGGGCCTTCTACGCCGCGATCGGCCGCGCCGACGAGATCGACAGCAATCCGCTTTTGGGCAGCCAGAGCGCGCGCGCCAGCAACTACCACGCGACCTACGCGCAGCTCGCCGAGATCATCGCCACCCGCACCACCGACGAGTGGCTCGCGCTGTGCCGCGCGCACGAGGTGCCGTGCGCGCGCGTCAACTCGATCGACGACCTGCTGGTCGATCCGCACCTCGAGGCGGTGGGTTTCTTCGAGCGCGGCGAGCATCCGTCCGAAGGCCGCATCGTGCAGATGCGGCCCAGCACGCGCTGGAGCAGCGCCGACGTCTCGATCCGGCGGCATGCGCCGCGCATCGGCGAACAGAGCGTCGAGCTGCTGGCCGAGGCCGGCTTCGATGCCGCGCGCATCGAAGCGATGCTGGCCGAAGGCAGCACGGTCGACGGCCGCCCCGGGCCGCGCGACTGAATTTCTTTCCCTCCGCTTCCACCCACGCACAGGACCCACCATGGCAGGCCTCTACTTCGAGCAGTTCGAGATCGGACACATCTTCCAGCACGCGACCACGCGCACCGTCACCGAAACCGACAACCTGCTGGCGACCGTGCTCAGCATGAATCCGCAGCCGCTGCACCTGGACGTCGAGTTCGCGGCCAAGACCGAGTTCGGCCGCCCGCTGGTCAACAGCACCTTCACGCTGGCGCTGGTCATCGGCCTGTCGGTCAGCGAGACCACGCTGGGCACCACCATCGGCAACCTCGGCATGCGCGAGGTCACGTTCCCGAAGCCGGTGTTCGCGGGCGACACGCTGCGCATCGAGACCACGGTCAAGAGCAAGCGCGTCTCGAAGTCGCGGCCCGACGCGGGCATCGTCGACTTCGAGCATCGCGGCTACAACCAGCGCGGCGAGATCGTCTGCGTCTGCCAGCGCGCCGCCTTCATGCGCCGGCAGCCCGAACCGGCCCTCGCATGACGGGCGGCTCGTCGCCGGTCGATGCGCGCGACTTCGACCTGCGCGGCCTGCTGCGCGCGGACGACTGGATCGTCTGCGGCCAGGCCGCGGCCGAGCCGCTGACGCTGACGCGGCGGCTGATGGCGGACGACGGCGCGGCGCTGCCGTCGACGGTGTTCCTCGGCACCACCCTGTCGGCGAGCTTCGACGGCCCGGTGCCGCGGGGCCTGCGCTTCGTCTCGTACGGCGCGATGGCGCGCACCTGCGGCCTGGCCGACCGCGGCCTGCTCGAGGTGCTGCCCGAGCGCTACGCCCTGCTGGCCGGGTTGTTCGCCGAGGGCACGCTGCGCGCCGACGTGGTGCTGCTGCAGGTGGCGCCGGGCGGAGCGCACCGGCCGCCGAGCCTGGGTCTGGCCAACGACTACACGCTGGCCGCCGCGCGGCGTGCCCGCGTGGTGATCGCGGAGGTGAATCCCGCCGTGCCCTGGACCCATGGCGCGGCGCTGCCGGCCGACCTGCGCGTCGACCACTGGGTGGCAGCCGACGGCCCGCCGGTCGAGCTGGCGCCGGCACGTTTCGGGGCGGTGGAGCAGGCGATCGCGCGCCATGTCGCGGCCGCCATCCCCGAGGGCGCCACGCTGCAGACCGGCATCGGCAGCCTGCCCGATGCCGCGCTGGCCGAACTCGGCGGGCACCGCGACCTCGGCATCCATTCGGGCGTGCTCGGCGACGCCGGCGCGCGGCTCGTGCGCACGGGCGCGGCGAACAACAGCCGCAAGGGCATCGACGCCGGCATCTCGGTGACCAACACCGTGATCGGCAGCGCCGAGCTCTATCGCTGGGTCGACGACAACCGGGCCGTCGAGGTGCGCCCCGCCTGCTACACGCACGCGGCCGAGGTCATGGCGCGGCTGCATCGCCTGTGCGCGATCAATGGCGCGCTCGAGGTCGACCTGTCGGGCCAGGTCAACTGCGAGGCCATCGGCGGACGCCAGCGCGGCGGTGTCGGCGGCCTGCTGGATTTCGCGCGCGCCGCGCGCCAGTCGCCGGGCGGGCGTGCCATCACCGTGCTGCCGGCCACCGCCGACGGCGGACGACGCAGCCGCATCGTGCTCGACCTCGCGGGCAACCCGGCCACCATCGGCCGCGCGGACGTGGACCTGGTCGTCACCGAATTCGGCGCCGCCGACCTGCGCCACGCCACGCTGGACCAGCGGGCCGAGCGGCTGATCGCGATCGCCGCGCCTGAATTCCGCGAAGCGCTGGCCCGCGGCTGGCGCGCATCCATCGGGGGGAGAAGGGCATGGCACTGACACAGGGACCGCTCGCGGGCATCCGCGTGCTCGAGTTCGCGGGCATCGGCCCGGGGCCGCTGTGCGGCATGCTGCTCGCGGACATGGGTGCCGAGGTGCTGCTGGTCGAGCGCAAGGAGGCGGTCGACATCGGGCTGCTGCGGCCGCGGCGCTTCGAACTGCCGCACCGCGGCAAGCACTCGATCGCGATCGACCTCAAGGCGCCCGAGGGCGTGGCGCTCGCGGCCGATCTCGCCGGCGCGGCCGACGTGCTGGTCGAGGGCTTCCGGCCCGGCACCATGGAGCGGCTGGGGCTCGGCCCCGAACCCTGCCTGGCGCGCCAGCCGGCGCTGGTCTATGGCCGCATGACCGGCTACGGGCAGCACGGCCCGATGAGCCGCGCCGCGGGCCACGACCTCAACTACATCGCGCTGGCCGGCGCGCTGCATGCCATGGGCCGGGCCGGGCAGGCGCCCACGCCGCCGCTGAACCTGGTCGGCGACTATGCGGGCGGAGCGCTGAACCTGGCCTTCGGCATCGCCTGCGCGCTGGTCGAGCGCGGCCGCTCGGGCCGCGGCCAGGTCATCGATGCGTCGATGGTCGAGGGCGCGGCCCTGCTCATGACCTCGTTCTTCGGCCTCTATGCGGCCGGCATGCACGCGGCGCCGCGCGGCTGCAACCTGCTCGATTCGGGCGCGCCGTTCTACGAGGTCTACCGCTGCGCGGACGGCGCCTGGGTTGCGTTCGCCGCGATCGAGCGCAAGTTTCGCGCGGTGTTCGCCGAACGCGCCGGCCTTGCGCCCGATGCGCTCGCGGGGCTCGACGATCCTGCCACCTGGCCCGCGGCCAAGGCCATGCTCGGCGCGCTGTTCGCGAGCCGCACGCAGGCCGACTGGTGCGCGCTGTTCGAGGACTGCGATGCCTGCGTCACGCCCGTGCTGTCGCACGAGCAGGCGGTGGCGCATCCACACAACCGGGCGCGCGCGAGCTTCGTGCAGGTCGACGGCGTCGCGCAGCCCGCGCCGGCGCCGCGGCTGTCGCGCACGCCGGGCGCCATCCAGCGTCCGCCACCCGAGACCGGCGTGGGCGGCCTCGCCGTCGCGCGCGCCTGGGGCATCGGTGGCGACCGGCTCGATGGCCTCCTGCAGGCCGGCGCGATCGCCGGCGCCCTCGATTCCCAATCCAAAGAGATGCCCTGATGCGCTCCTTCCTCTTCGTGCCCGCGGACAGCCCGCGCAAGATCGACAAGTCGTTCACGAGCGCCGCCGACGCGCTGATCCTCGACCTCGAGGACGCGGTGGCGCCGCAGCGCAAGGACGAGGCCCGGCGGCTGGCGCGCGAGGCCCTGGGCCGCGAGCGGGCCGGGCGCCGGGTGTTCGTGCGCGTCAATGCCTTCGACACCGGCCTCACGCTCGCCGACCTCGGCGCCGTGATGCCCGGCGCGCCCGACGGCGTGGTGCTGCCCAAGTGCGCGGGGCGCGAGGACATCGTTCGCCTCGACCACGTGCTCGACGGCATGGAGGCGGCGCTCGCGCTGCCGCCGGGCCGCACCTCGATCATTGCCGTGGCGACCGAGACGCCGGCCGCCGTGCTGGGGCTCGCCGGCTATGCGGGAAGCAGCGCGCGGCTGTGCGGCCTGATGTGGGGTGCCGAGGACCTGGCGGGTGCGCTGGGCGCGTCGTCGAACCGCACGGACGGGCGCTACCGCGCGCCGTTCGAGCTCGCGCGCAACCTGTGCCTGCTCGGCGCCGCGGCGGCCGAGGTGATGGCCATCGACGCGGTCTACACCGACTTCGCCGATGCCGAGGGGTTGCGCGCCGAGGCCTCGGCGGCGCGCGTCGACGGCTTTCGCGCCAAGGCGGCGATCCATCCGGACCAGTGCGCCGTCGTCAACGCGGCCTTCGAACCCTCGGAGGCGGAGCGCCGCTGGGCCCGCGCCGTGCTGGACGCGCTCGCCGCCACGCCCGCGGGCGTGGCGAGCCTCGACGGCCGGATGATCGACCGGCCGCACGAGGTGCAGGCGCGCCGCATCCTCGGCCTGGCCGCTCCGGGCGGGCCGGTGGGCTCCGGCTAGACTTCCCGCCGGTACCGGGCCCCACTCCGTCGTCAGTCAGAAGGAAATTTTCATCCGTGGATGTCAAGCAGGTCGTCAACGCCCTGGAGCTGATCGAGTTCTTCGCGACGCATCGACGGCCGGCCACGCTGGCCGAGATCTCGAAGCATTTCGGCTGGCCGCGCTCGAGCACCTTCAACCTGCTGGGCACGCTGGCCAATCGCGGCTACCTGTACGAGCCGCGCGCGCGCGAAGGCGTCTATCCCTCGCCGCGCTGGCAGCAGCTCATCGATGCGATCGAGCGCGCCGCGCCGCTGCCGCCGAGCCTGCGCACGCTGCTGGAGGCGCTGTCGAAACGCACCCAGGAGACGGCCGTGCTCGGCGCCATCAGCGGCGGCCAGGCGCTGTTCATCGATGCGGTCGAGTCGCCGCATGCCGTGCGCTATTCGGCCGCGCCCGGCAAGCTGGTGCCGCTGCACGTCACCGCCACCGGTCGCGCGCTGCTGTCGCAGCTGTCCGACGCCGACCGCGCCACCGTGCTGCGCAAGGCCGTGTTCGAGCGCTACACGCCGACCACGCTGATGAGCGTGGAGGCGGTCGAGATCGAGATCGCGCGCTCGATCCAGCGCGGATGGTTCGAGGGCGCCGCGGAGTTCACGGCCGACCTCGGCGGCGTGGCGCTGCCGCTGCAGGTGGGGCAGCGCCAGTTCGCGCTGCTGGTGGGCGGTCCGATGTTCAGGATCCAGCCGCGCCGTGAAGAGCTGGCGCGCATCATGCGCGAGGAGATCGCGGCGCACCTGCCGGACGCCGGTCTTCAGCCGAAGAACCAGTAGCAGACCGCGATCGCCGCGACCACCCCCGCCAGCTCGGCCAGCAGCGCGCAGGCCACCGTGTGCCGCGCGCGCTGGATGCCGACCGCGCCGAAGTACACGGCCAGCACGTAGAAGGTGGTCTCGGTGCTGCCCTGGATGGTGGCGGCCGCGAGCGCGGGGAAGCTGTCGACGCCCTGGCTCTTCATGGTCTCGATCAGCATCGCGCGTGCCGCGCTGCCCGAGAAGGGCTTGACCAGCGCGGTCGGCAGGGCGTCGACGAAGCGCGCGTCGAAGCCGCCCGCATGGACCAGCCAGCGCACGCCCTCGAGCGCGAGATCGAGCGCGCCCGAGGCGCGCAGCACGCCGATCGCGCACAGCATCGCGACCAGGTAGGGGAGCAGGTTCTTCGCGATGTCGAAGCCTTCCTTGGCGCCCTCGATAAAGCATTCGTAGACCTTCACGCGTTTCAGCGCGCCGGCCAGCAGGAAGGCGACGAGCACGCCGAACAGCGTGAGGTTGCCCAGCAGCGAGGAGAGCGAGGCGATGGCCGCGGCCGAGAGCGTGCCCAGCAGCGCCATGAAGCCGCCGAGCAGCAGCGCGCCCGGCAGCAGGTAGGCCAGCACCACCGGGTCCCACAGCTTGAGCCGCTGCACCGCGGCCACCGACAGCAGCCCGACCAGCGTCGAAGCACTGGTGGCCAGCAGGATCGGCAGGAACACCAGCGTGGGATCGGCCGCGCCCTGCTGCGCGCGGTACATGAAGATGGTGACCGGCAGCAGCGTGAGCGAGGAGGCGTTGAGCACCAGGAACAGGATCTGCGCGTTGGTGGCCGTGACCGGATCGGGGTTGAGCCGCTGCAGCTCGCGCATCGCCTTCAGGCCGATCGGCGTGGCGGCGTTGTCCAGGCCCAGCGCGTTGGCCGCGAAGTTCATGGTGATCAGGCCCAGCGCCGGATGGCCGGCCGGCACGCCGGGCATCAGCCGGCGGAACAGCGGGCCGAGCATGCGCGCGAGCCAGCCCACGAGGCCGGCCGCTTCGGCGATGCGCAGGAAGCCCAGCCACAGCGTGAGGGTGCCGAACAGCAGCACCATGACCTCGACCGCGAGCCTGGCCATCGCGAACAGGCTCTCGACCAGCGCCGCGAAGACGGCCGGGTCGCCGCCGAGCAGCCAGCGGCCGAAGGCGGCCAGCGCCGCCACCAGGAAGAAACCCAGCCACAAGCCGTTGAGCACCCTTTTCTTACCTCTTTTCTTAGCCTTCTCTTACCCCGCACGGGCCGGTATCGCCGCGCCGATCATAGGTGTGCCGCTCGTCATCGCCGCGAGCTACATTTCGAGCCATGCCCGCCACCTCGCTCCGCCGCCTTGCCGCGCTCGCCCTGTGCGCCGCGGCCGCATGGATTTCGGGCTGCGCGAGCCTGCCGCCACCGCCGCCCGACAAGCCGCCGACGCTGGCCTTCACCGACGTGACGCAGACCGAGCTGGGCCAGCTCGCCTACAAGGACGCGCCCGGCGGCAGCGAAACCCCGCTGTCGGGCTTCCGGCTGCTGCCCGAGGCGGCCTTCGCCTTCGACGCGCGCATCTCGCTGGCGCGCCACGCCGAGAAGTCGCTCGACGTCCAGTACTACCTGATCCAGAACGACGACGTCGGCCTGCTGTTCCTCAAGGAGTTGCGCGAGGCGGCCGCGCGCGGCGTGCGCGTGCGCCTGCTGGTCGACGACCTCTACACCGGCGGCGCCGACGAGGTCTTCAGCACCTTCTCGGCCTTCCCGAACGTGGAGGTGCGGCTGTTCAACCCGCTGCCCTCGCGCTCGAGCTCGCTGGCCACGCGGCTGGCGCTGTCGATCACCGACTTCGGCCGCATCAACCACCGCATGCACAACAAGCTGCTGATCGCCGACAACAGCTTCGCGGTCTCGGGCGGGCGCAACATCGCCAACGAGTACTTCATGCGCAGCACCGCGGCGAACTTCATCGACATGGACGTGATCTCGTGCGGCCCGGTGGTGCGCAAGATGTCCGACGGCTTCGACCGCTACTGGAACAGCCCGCACGTGCGCCCGATCGAGAACATCGCGCCGCTGGCGATGACGCCCGAGGCGGCGCAGCGCCGCTTCGACGAGATCGCGCGCACCGCGGTGCCCGACGTGCCGATCCGCCCGCGCGACATCCTCGACAAGTCGCCGGTGGGCGAGCAGCTGATCACCGGCAAGCTCGACCGCTACTGGGCGCCGTTCACGCTGTTCGTGGACGACCCCGAGAAGATCACGCGCAAGCCCGAGCTGGCCTACCGCGGCAGCGTGACCGAGGGCGCGCTCGGCGTCATCGATTCGGCGCAGCACGACGTGAAGATCGCCTCGCCGTATTTCATCCCGGGCGCGCGCGGCATGGCGCAGATGAAGAAGAACGTGGCCTCCGGCGTGCGCATCACGGTGATCACCAATTCGCTGGGCGCCACCGACGAACCGCTGGCCTACGCGGGCTACGAGCGCTACCGCGCCGACATGCTGAAGATCGGCGTCAACATCTTCGAGATCGCGCCGCTGCTCAGCGGGCGCTCGGGCCAGTTCGGCGACTTCGGCAAGACCATCAGCCGGCTGCACGCCAAGCTCGCGATCGTGGACGAGGAGCGCTTCTTCGTCGGCTCGATGAACCTCGACCACCGCTCG
Source organism: Variovorax sp. GW821-FHT10D07 (assembly GCF_059415325.1). NCBI lineage: Bacteria > Pseudomonadati > Pseudomonadota > Betaproteobacteria > Burkholderiales > Comamonadaceae > Variovorax > Variovorax sp. GW821-FHT10D07. The sequence goes on from NZ_JBWKMZ010000004.1 coordinate 24,895, forward strand.
GCCGCGGTCAACACCGAGATGGGGCTGGTGATCGACAGCCCCGACATGGTCAACGACTACGAGCGGCTGATGCGCACCACTGCGCGCGTGAACATCGGCTACCGCCTGCGGCTGGGGCCCGACGGCCGCCGCGTGCAGTGGCTCGAGTACGACGACGCGGGCGGCGACATCGTCCACGAGGACGAGCCCGGCGAGTTCATCTGGCTGCGCTTCAAGAACTGGCTGCTGCTGCCGATCGTGGGCGAAGAGCTGCTCTGACACGCCGCGGCGGGCAGGGCGGCCGGCCTGTCATTCCGGTGCGAACGGTGTGAGTTACATTTCTGGCAAAAGTGTGAAGTTTTGTCACCAAGACATCGCCAGGATGTCGCCAGGGAGCCCCGAACCATGACCGTCGCGACGCCGCGCGTGCCGCCATCCCCCGTCCTGCCCACCAGCCGCCGCCGGGCCCTGGGCCGTATCGCGGCCACGGCCTTCGCCGCGAGCCTGGGCCTGCCGGCTTTCGCGCAGAACCGGCCGCTGCGCATCGGCGCGACCTTCGACAACAGCAGCGTGGAGAAGGTCAACGGCCAGGGGCTGTTCCAGGGCTCCTCGGCCTTCTTCGCGGCGATGAACCGCGCGGGCGGCTTCAACGGCACCAGGGTCGAGCTCGTGATGGCCGACGACCAGTTCAAGCCCGAACTGGCCAAGGCCAATGCGCTGGCCTTCGAGAAGGACGCTTCGGTGCTCGCGCTGCTGCATCCGCTGGGCACGCGCCCGTCCTCGGAGGTGATGGACGCGGTGCCGGGCATGGCGGTGGTGGGGCCGCTGACCGGCACCCTCGCGCTGCGCAAGAAGAACGCGCCCAACACCTTCTGGGTGCGCGTCAACTACGCGCAGGAGATCGAGAAGCTGGTGAGCACGGCCCGGGTGCTGGGCCAGGACCGCATCGGCCTCGTGCATTCCGACGACCCGCTGGGCCAGTCGCTGCTGGCGGCCTTCAAGGCCTCGCTCGCGAAGGCGAAGCTCGAGCCGGCCGTGGTCGTGACCACGCCCAACACCACCAGCATGGAGGTCGGCCCGGCCGCCACGGCCATCGCCCAGGCGAAGCCGCAGGTGGTGATCGTCGGCCTCGCGGGCACGGCGCCGGTGTTCCTCAAGGCGCTGCGCGAGGCGGGCGGCAACAGCTCGGCCTACGGGCTGTCGATCACGGCGAGTTCTCTCGGCGCGCTCGGCGAGCTGTCGCGCGGGCTGGGCTTCACGATCGTGGTGCCGTCGCCGAACGCGACCAAGTTCGAGATCGTGCGCCGCTACCAGGCCGACATGGTCGCCAACGGCACGCGCGAGTTCTCGCTCGCGAGCCTCGAGGGCTACGTGAATGCCGCCGTGCTGGCCGAGGGCATGCGCCGCGCCGGGCCGTCGCTGAATCGCGCCTCGGTGCTGCAGGGGCTCGAGCGCATCGAGGGCTTCGACCTCGGCGGCCTGAAGCTGAACTACGGCCGCGCGAACCGCGAAGGCGGGAATTTCGTGGACGTGGCGGTGATCGGAAGCCGCGGCCAGATGCTGAGCTGAGCGGGGCTTTTCTGGACGAGCGGCAGGCAGAATCCCCGGTTGCGGGATGCGCCATGGTGTCTTGGCAGGGTAATAATTAGGTTTTAGTCCGCGCTGCCCCGCTTGTCCCGCCTCTTCTTTCGAAAGCTTCACGGATGGACCTGACCGACGCGACCGATGCCGCTCCCGTCGACGACCTCGACGCCACCTTCGACCTGGCGCCGGTCTCGCTCTGGATCGAGGACTACAGCGCGCTGCGGCGCATGCTCGACGGCTGGCGCGCGCAGGGCGTGACCGACCTCGTCGCCTTCCTGGCCGAGGACCCGCAGCGGGTGCGCGACTGCATGGCCTCGCTGAAGGTGCTGCGCGTGAACCGCCACACGCTCGAGCTGTTCGCGGCCGAGAGCCAGGCGCAGTTGCTCGGGTCGCTCGACAGCGTGTTCCGCGGCGACATGTCGGCCACCGTGGTGCACGAGCTCGACCAGCTCTGGCGCGGCCAGATGCGCTTCGAGAGCGAGACCGTGAACTACGCGCTCGACGGCCGCCGGCTCGACGTGCGGGTGCGCGCGCGCGTGCTGCCGGGCCACGAAGCGCACTGGGACCGCGTGCTGGTCGCGCTCGACGACGTGACCGAGCGCGTGGCGGCCCAGCGCCGGCAGGCCGAGAGCGAGCGCTATGCGCGCAGCCTGTTCGACCACTCGCCGGTGTCGCTGTGGGTGGAGGATTTCAGCGCGGTGCGCGGCCTGCTCGACAACCTGCGCGCGCGCGGCATCACCGACTTCGCCACCTTCCTCAAGGTGCATCCCGAGTTCGTGACCCGCTGCATGCAGGAGATCCGCGTCATCGACGTGAACCACGAGACCCTGCGCATGTTCGGCGCGCCCGACCTGCGCACCCTGCTGGGCAGCCTGTCGCGCATCTTCCGCGACGAGATGCGCGAATCGTTCGCCGAGCAGCTCAACGACCTGTGGAACCACAAGACGCTGCAGCAGCGCGAGGTGATCAACTATTCGCTCTCGGGCGAGCTGCTCAACATCCACATGCAGTTCGCGGTGCAGGAAGACCGGCTCGACAGCTGGGACCTGGTGCTGGTCTCGCTGGTCGACATCACCGCGCGCAAGAAGGCCGAGGCCTACCTCGAGTACCTGGGCAAGCACGACGTGCTCACGCAGCTGTGCAACCGCACCTTCTACACCGAGGAGCTCAACCGCCTGGCGCGCAAGGGGCCGTGGCCGGTGTCGATCGTGGCGATCGACCTCAACGGCCTGAAGCAGCTCAACGACCAGGAAGGCCACGCCGCCGGCGACACCATGCTGCGCCGCATGGGCGAGGTGCTCGACAAGGCGGTCGACACGCCGTCCTGGCCCGCGCGCATCGGCGGCGACGAGTTCGCGGTGCTGATGCCGCAGACCGACGAGCGCGGCGCCGAGGCGATGCGCGAGCGCATCCTCGCGCTGCTGGAGCTCAACAACCAGTTCCATGCCGGCCAGAGCGGCCATGCGCTGAGCCTGGCGATCGGGCTGGCGACCTGCCACGTGGGCGATTCGCTCGAGGCCGCGCTGCAGCGCGCCGACCGCGCGATGTACGCGGACAAGGCACAGCACTACAAGGACAGCGCGCACGAGCGCCGCGGCGCCTGAGCCCCGGGGTGGAACTTCAGACTGCTTGGTAATTCGGCACGCGCGCCGTATGCCGGATGACGCGCGAGACTAGAATTTCGGCATGACCGTTTCGACCGCCAAGCCTTCCTTCAAGGCGCAGATGCTGGCTGCGCGGGAAGAGGCCATCGTGCAGACCGCCAACCGGCTGCTGGCGCAGAAGGGTTTCGAGTCGATGACGGTCGACGAGGTCGCGGCCGCGGTGGGCATCGCCAAGGCCAGCCTCTACAAGCATTTCCCGAGCAAGGAAGACCTGGCGGCCGCCGCGATGGTGCGGCTGATGCAGCGCACGCTCGACATGCTCGCGGCGCTGCCGGCCGAGGAGCCGCCGATCGGCAAGCTGCGCGCCACGGTGCGCTGGGCGCTCGAGCTGCAGCTCGCGGGCGAGATGCCCACGCTGCCGCACCAGAACTCCAGCCTGCGCGCGACCCTGCTGGGCAACCGCGGCTACATCGACCGGCTGGTGACCATCAGCGACACCCTCGGCGGCTGGATCCAGGCGGCCCAGGCCGACGGCTCGATGAATCCCAAGCTGCCCGCGATCGGCGTGCTCTACACGCTCTATGCGCGCGGCTGCGATCCGGTGCTGGGTTTTCTCCAGGGCGGCGGGCAGCACAGCGACGCGCAGATCGTCGAACTCGTGCTCTCGACCTGCTTCGACGGGCTGGCCGCGCGCTGAAGCGCGGTGCTGGCTAGAGCCAGTTGCCGGTGCCTTGCGGCATCTGGATCGTGGTGGCCGGATCGCTGCCGCCGACGAAGGCGCCGATCAGGATGCTGAGGATCGAGACGAACAGGCTCGCGAACAGCGCGGTCCAGAAGCCCGAGACCCGGAAGCCGCGCACCAGCGCCGCCACCAGCAGGATCATCAGCGCGTTGATCACCAGCAGGAACAGGCCGAAGGTCACCAGCGTGAGCGGCAGGGTCAGCACGATCAGCAGCGGCTTCACGACCGCGTTCGCCAGGCCCAGCAGCAGCGCCGAGATGATCAGCGCGCCGGTGCTCTCGAAGCTCAGCCCCTTGAAGATGCGGCTGGCGACCCAGAGCGAAAGCGCGGTGATGGCCCAGTGGATGAGGAAGGGTGCGAGGTTGTCGAGCATGCGCGGGCGGTAAGAGGCCGAAGGGCGGTGGTTGGAGGAGTGCGGGCCATCATATCGGCGGCATCGCGGCGGCTTGTCGGACTCAGCGGATCTCGATCAGCAGCTCGGGCCGGAAGCCCTCCTGCTCGCCCTTGCTGCGGTAGCCCAGCGGATTGGCGACCACGCGGCAGCCGTCCTTCACGTAGTCGAAGGCGCAGTGCAGGTGGCCGTGCAGCCAGAGGCTGGCCTGCGGCAGCAGCTCGTCGAGCGAATTGCAGAAGCCCGCGGTGCCGGGCGTGAGCCCGTAGCGCGGGTCGGCGCTGGCCAGCGAAGGCGCGAAATGGGTGATGGCGACCGTGGTGCCGTCGAAAGGCCGGGCCAGCGCTTCGCGCAGCCAGGCCTGGCATGTGAGCCCTTGCTCTCGAAGTTCGGCCGACAGGAAGGGCACGCCATTGCGCCGCGAGGACATCTTCTCGAGATAGAAGTCGGCCGCGCGCATCGCCTTGCCGCGCTTCTTGAGCGCTTCGGCGAGGCCGTCGGTGGGCGTCACGAGGGCGTCGAAATCGGCCCACAGCGTGGTGCCGATGAAGCGGATGCCCTCGATCACCAGGGTTTCGCGCTCGAGCCAGAGGATGCCGAGCTCCTCGCACAGCGCGCGCAGCCGAACGTGGGTCTCGTCGAAATCGAGGTTGTCGTACTCGTGGTTGCCCGGCACGTAGATCACCGGCGTCGGCCAGCCCTTCTTGGGCGAGAAGCGGCCGAGGCCGAAGTCGGGCTCCTCCAGGCGCGAGCCCTCCTGGTAGGAGCCCACGTCGCCCGCGAGCACCAGCAGGTCGGCGCCCGGCACGGGCTCGGCGTGGAAGCGCGGGTGGGACTCGAGATGCAGGTCCGAGAGCAGCTGCAGTTTCATCAGGGTTTCTATCTAGGTGGATCAGCCTATGCGTATCACGCATAGATGTGGCATTTTTTAACTAGGGTTAACCCCTAATCTATGGGGCATCAACCACTGCAGCGCAGCCAAGAGCCGCGCACCATCATGTTCAGCCTCATTGCCCAAGTGGCACGTTTCTTCCGTTCCTCCGCCAATTCTGCGCCGGCCAGCCACGCCGCGGCGCTGATGGAAAGCGCCGATGTGCGCGCGGGCCTCGACGCCCACCACGCGCAGGAACTGCGCGGCGCGGCAGCCGCCTGGCTGCGCGTCGTTCGCTGACCCGCGAGCGATTCCAACCGCCGGGCGTTTCAGCCCGGCACCTGCTGCCCGAGTATCGAGCCCGCGAAAGCGGCCGCCGCCGAGCGCAGCAGCGATTGCCGCAGCCATTCGTGCGAATGGGCGTGCTGGGCGCGCCGGTGCCAGATGGCATCCACGTGCACCGGCGGCTGGTCGAAGGGCAGGTCGCGCAGCACCAGCTGGTCGCCGATGCCCGTGACCGTCACGAAATGGCGCGGCAGCACGGTCAGCAGATCGGTGGTCGCGACCACCTGGCCGGCCGTGAAGAACTGGTTCACCGTGACCACGATGCGCCGCTCGCGCCCGAGCGCGCCCAGCGTCTGGTCGATGAAGCCATAGGGCCGGCCCGAGAAACTCACCAGCAGGTGCCGCGCGGCGCAGTAGTCGTCGAGCGTGAGCGGCCGTTCGGCCAGCGGATGGCCGCGGCGCATCACGCACACGTACTGGCCCAGGTACAGCCGCTGGGTCTCGAAGGGCACGCCCACGCCCGACTGGCCGCGCGCCGCCAGGCTCGCGATCACGGCCGGGAAGTAGCCGATCGCCATGTCGACCTCCTCGTGCTCGAGCATGCGGCGCGGGTCGCGCGTGGTCAGCGGCAGCACCCGCATCGAAATGCCCGGCGCCTCGGTCTCGGCGATCCGCACCAGGCCCGGCATCAGCTCGGCCGCGGTGGCATCGGCCATCGCCAGCAGGAAGGTGGTGTCGGCGGTGCCGGCATCGAACTCGCCCGGCGCCAGCGTGTGCTGCAGCTGGCGCAGCGCGTCGCGCACCGTGGGCCACAGCGCCAGCGCGCGCGGCGTGGGCTCCACGCCGGCACCGGCGCGGCGCACCAGCTCGTCGCCCAGCACCTCGCGCAGCCGCCGGAGGGCGTTGCTCACGGCCGGCTGCGTGATCGACAGGTTGCGCGCGGCGCGCGTGAGGTTGCGTTCCGCCATCACCTCGTCGAAGACGCGAAGCAGGTTGAGGTCAAGTGTGCGGAAATTGACATCCATCAGTCTTGTGAATGATAAACATCAGAAAGATAAAGTGGAAACTTACCAGGGCAAACCCTAATATCGAGGCATCGGAAATAGAAACACGCCTTGGAGGGCACCATGACCAGCTTCATTCACGTCGACCAACCCACCGTCCACCCCGGCGTCCAACGCGCCGAAGTCCTGTTCGGACACCTGAAGGCCGCACGCGGCGGCAACAGCGCCCGTCCGCTGATCCTGCTGTTGATCGTCGCCATCGTCTCGGCGGTGCTCGTGGTGGCCGACACCATCGTCGCCCACTGGGACGAAGGCGCGCTGCTCGCGGCCTGGGCCCTGGTCTGCGCCGGTGCCTTCGCGGTCATCGCCCTGTTCGCCGGCTCGCTGGCCAACGGTGCCAACAAGCTGGGCGCGCTCTGGCTCGCCGCCGCACAGCGCCGCGCTTCGGCCCGTGCCGACGCCCGCTTCCTCGACACCGCGCAAAGCGACCCGCGCGTGATGGCCGAACTGCAAGCCGCCGTCTGGCGCCAGCAGTCCGAAGGCACGGCGAGCGTGGCCGACGTGGCCAGGATCGACGCGCTGGCCGGTGCCGCCGCCCGTACGCAAGCGGCCCGCATGCCCACGCTGTACGAAGCGATGCGCCGCATGAACAGCTCGCGCTACTACTGATCGGAGCGGGCGATCGCGCCCACGAAAAAGCCGCCCTCGGGCGGCTTTTTTGCGTCTGGAACGCCCCTCGCGGGGCGCTTTGACATCAGGCCGCGAGGCGCTGCTCGATCGCCGCCTTGGTCGCGGGCAGTTCCTTCGGCAGGTGATGGGCCAGTTGCTCGAACAGCTCGTCGTGCAGCTTGAGTTCGGCCTGCCAGGCGGCCTTGTCGATGCTGGTGACGGTGGCGAACTGCTCGGCGCTGAAGTCCAGGCCGGTCCAGTTGAGGTCCTCGTAGCGCGGGCTCACGCCGGTGATGTGGTCGACGCCGTCGGCCTTGCCTTCGATGCGGTCGATCATCCACTTGAGCACGCGCATGTTCTCGCCGTAGCCGGGCCAGACGAACTTGCCGTCGGCGCCCTTGCGGAACCAGTTGGTGGTGTAGATGCGCGGCAGCGTGGCGCCCGAGGCCTGCAGCTTCTTGCCCAGGTCGAGCCAGTGCTGGAAGTAGTCGCTCATGTTGTAGCCCATGAACGGCAGCATCGCGAACGGATCGCGGCGCACCACGCCCTGCTGGCCGGCGGCCGCGGCGGTGGTTTCCGAGCCCATGGTTGCGGCCATGTAGACACCCTCGACCCAGTTGCGGGCCTCGGTCACCAGCGGCACGGTGGTCGAGCGGCGGCCGCCGAAGATGAAGGCGTCGATCTTCACGCCCTTCGGATCGTCCCAGGCGTCGTCGAGCGCGGGGTTGTTGGTGGCGGCCACGGTGAAGCGCGCGTTCGGATGGGCGGCCTTGGCGCCGGTTTCCTTGGCGATCTGCGGCGTCCAGTCCTTGCCCTGCCAGTCGATGCAATGCGCGGGCGCGTCGCCCATGCCTTCCCACCAGACGTCGCCGTCGTCGGTCAGCGCCACGTTCGTGAAGATCACGTCGCGGTCGAGGCTGGCCATGCAGTTCGGATTGGTCAGGTCGTTGGTGCCCGGAGCCACGCCGAAATAGCCGGCTTCGGGGTTGATGGCGCGCAGGGTGCCGTCGGCCTGGGGCTTGATCCAGGCGATGTCGTCGCCGATGGTCGTGACCTTCCAGCCGTCGAAGCCGGCCGGCGGGATCAGCATCGCGAAGTTGGTCTTGCCGCAGGCGCTCGGGAAGGCGGCGGCCACGTGGTGCTTCTTGCCCGCGGGGCTGGTCACGCCCAGGATCAGCATGTGCTCGGCGAGCCAGCCTTCGTCGCGGCCCATGTTCGAGGCGATGCGCAGCGCGAAGCACTTCTTGCCCAGCAGCGCGTTGCCGCCGTAGCCCGAGCCGAAGCTCCAGATCTCGCGCGTCTCGGGGTAGTGGACGATGTACTTGGTCTTGTTGCAGGGCCAGGCGACGTCCTTCTGGCCGGCCTCGAGCGGCGCGCCAACGGTGTGCACGCAAGGCACGAACTCGCCGTCGGCGCCCAGCACCTCGTACACGGCCTTGCCCATGCGGGTCATGATCTTCATGTTGACCGCGACGTAGGGGCTGTCCGACAGCTCGATGCCGATGTGCGCGATCGGCGAGCCCAGCGGGCCCATGCTGAAGGGCACGACGTACATCGTGCGGCCCTTCATGCAGCCGTCAAAAAGAGGCTGCAGAGTGGCACGCATCTCGGCCGGGGCCATCCAGTTGTTGGTGGGGCCGGCGTCTTCCTTGTTGGCGGAGCAGATGTAGGTGCGGTCCTCGACGCGCGCCACGTCGCTCGGGTCGGACGAGGCGAGGAACGAGTTCGGGCGCTTGGCGGGATTGAGCTTCTGGAAGGTGCCGGCGTCCACCAGCTGCTGGCAGAGGCGGTCGTACTCTTCGTTGCTGCCGTCGCACCAGTAGATGGATTCGGGTTTGCACAGCGCGGCCATCTCGGCCACCCAGGCAATCAGCTTGGCGTTCTTGACGTAGGCGGGCGCCTGAATGCCAAGGCCCTTCGTCGTGGGTGCGTTCATCGGAAATCTCCTAAGTTGAAAAATCGTCTTTCCGAACGGTGCGCCACGCCGCGGGGGGCGTGGAGGTCCGTTTGAGAAAACGTTTCGGCTCGGGAGAGGAGGATGCGTCAGCGCGGGCCGCACGACCCGCGGACGAAAGCGCAAATGCCTGTCAGGCCAGGAAGACGGCGATCGATGCCAGCAGCAGCATCAGCACGCCGCCGGCGATCGGCAGCACGAGCGGCATCAGGTGAACGATCGACTCGACCGTGTCTTGCTCGGCGGCGGCGCCGTGTGCGGGCTCGACAGGAGTGGGGTGGGACATCGGAAATACCTCTGATACTTTGAATGACACGAACTGATGGCATTTTACCGGTGGGGTGCAGGCCCGCGGTCTAGGGGGTTGCCAGACCCCTGGAACCAGACGTAACCGGCCGAGCCGGCCCGGCCTGGCTCAGTGCTGCTCCTGCGCCTCGAAGCCCGCCGTGGCCAGCGCTTCCAGCACGCTGGCCAGGTGTTCGCGGCCGCGGGTCTGCAGCACCAGCTCGATGTCGACGTTCTGCGCCGCCAGCATGGTGAAGGCGCGCTGGTGGTGGACCTCGTCGACGTTAGCGCCCGCTTCGGCCACGGTGGCCGTGATCTGGGCCAGCGAGCCCGGCACGTCGCGCGCGCTGACACGCACCCGCGCGAGCCGGCCGGCGCGCACCATGCCGCGCTCGATGATGGCCGCGAGCAGCAGCGGATCGATGTTGCCGCCCGACAGCACCAGGCCCACGCGCTTGCCCTTGAAGCGTTCGGGGTGCCGGATCAGCGCGGCCAGCCCGGCGGCGCCCGCGCCTTCCACCAGCGTCTTCTCGATCTCGAGCAGCATCAGCACGCCCTGCTCGATGTCGCCTTCGTCCACCAGCACCAGGTCGTCGACATGGCGCGCGATGATCTCGCGCGTCAGCACGCCCGGCGTGCCGACGGCGATGCCCTCGGCGATGGTGCTCTTGCCCTGCGGATGCTGCGTGCCCTGGACCGCGTTGACCATGGCCGGGAAGCGCGTGGTCTGCACGCCCACGATCTCGATGCCGGGCTTGAGCGCGCGCGCGGCCACGGCCATGCCCGCGATCAGGCCGCCGCCGCCGACCGACACCACCAGGGTGTCGAGCTCGGGCTCGGCCGCGAGCATCTCGAGCGCCACCGTGCCCTGGCCGGCGATGATGGCCTCGTCGTCGTAGGGATGCACGAAGGCCAGGCCCTCGCGCTGCGCCAGTTCGACCGCGTGGGCGCGCGCCGCGTCGAGCGTGTCGCCGTACAGCACCACCTCGGCGCCGAAGCCGCGCGTGCGCTCGATCTTCACGCCGGGCGTGAAGCGCGGCATCACGATCAGCGCGCGCAGCCCGAGCCGCTGCGCGTGATAGGCCACACCCTGTGCATGGTTGCCGGCCGACATCGCGATCACGCCGCGGGTGCCGCTCTCCGACAGGTCGACCAGCTTGTTGCAGGCGCCGCGCTCCTTGAAGGAGGAGGTGAACTGCAGGTTCTCGAACTTGAGGAACACCTGCGCGCCCACGATCTCCGACAGCGTGCGCGATTCCACGCAGGGCGTGTCGAGCACCTGTCCCGCGAGGCGTGCCGCGGCGCGGCGTATTTCTTCGATTTCGACCATGGCGCGCATTGTGGACGGAATCGGACACCAGGGTTTTTACCCTTTCGGCGTCTTCCCGAAGCCAAAAGTCTGCGTTATGGTCTGGCCGGTAATTCCCCTCTCTGGAGGTTCGTCCGATGGTCAAGCGTGCGGGTGTCGATGTAGTGGCTGCTGCGGTTCGCGGGCAGGCATTGCCGTCGCCCGGTCTCAAGGAAGCACCGGTGCTCGAGCTCATGTGCTCGCACTTCGTGCTCACGCTCGCCGCCAAGCAGGGGCCGCGCTTCAACGTGCGGCGCGACATCAACGGCCTGCTCTCGCTGACCGGCCGCCACCTGGTGTGGCCGGCCGCGGTGCTGCAGCGGCTGCGCGAATTCCTCGGCCGCCGCTGCGCGGGCAACGAGGCCTGGAAGGGCATCGAGAACCTCGACGGCCGCACGCTGCTCGAGCGCCATGGCGTCTGGCGCGGCCCGTACGAGGAAGGCACGCTGTTCTTCTACCTCGACGAGTACGCGAAGGACCAGCCCAAGGACCTGCTGTCGGTGCTGGCCGTCACGCGCGACTGGCTCACGCATGCGCTGCGCAAGCAGTCCACGCTGGTCGAGAAGAACATCGATGCGCTCGCGGGCCTGCTGCAGCTCAACAAGGCCGAGCGCGCGCTGCTGCTGTACGGCACGCTCGCGCGTTACCAGCGCGACCTGCGCTCGCTGCTGGTCGAGTTCAAGGTCAACAACGCGCCCGAGGCCTATGCCGCGATCGCCGACATCGCGGGCGTCAACGCGAGCGAGGTCGGCGAGGCGCTGCGCGCCGGCTCGCGGCTCGAGCGCATCGGGCTGGTGGAGAACCTGATCTCCGAACACAACATCACCGACCTCGCCGACCTGATGAAGGTCAGCGAGAAGCTGCCGCCGGTGCTGATGCGCGAGTACCGCGACCACAACGAGCTGATGGCCGTGTTCACGCGGCCCTCGGCCAAGAGCGCGCTGCTGCCGAACGACTTCTCCTTCGTCGACGAGGAGGTGCGCGTGCTCGTCACGCTGCTGCGCGCGGCGGTCGCGCGCAAGGAGCTCGGCGTGAACGTGCTGCTCTACGGCCCGCCCGGCACCGGCAAGACCGAGCTCGCCAAGGTGGTGGCGCAGGCCGCGGGGCTCGAGCTGTTCGAGGTCGAGTACGCCGACCGCGACGGCAATTCGCTGTCGGGCCGCGACCGCTACCGCTCGCTGCAGATCGCGCAGGTGTTCCTCAAGGGCAGCGCCCAGGCCGCGCTGCTGTTCGACGAGGTCGAGGACGTGTTCCCGCCGATCAGTACCGAGGCCGCGCAGTACATGGCGCGCGCCGAACAGATTCCCGCGCCGGCCAACGGCAGCGTCAGTGGCAAGGCCTGGGTCAACCAGATCCTCGAGGCCAACCCGGTGCCCACGCTGTGGGTCACCAACCGCATCGAACAGATCGATCCGGCGTTCCGCCGCCGCTTCGCCTACCACCTCGAGCTCAAGTCGCCGCCGCCGGGCGCGCGCGAGCAGCTCGTGAAGAAGACGCTCGAGGGCGTGACGGTGTCCGAGGCCTTCACCGCCAAGCTGGCCGAACGCAAGGGCCTGACGCCGGCGCAGATCCGCACCGCGGTGCGCTTCGCGGGCCTGGCCCGGACCGACGGCGCCTCGGTCGAGGCGCTGATCGAACGCCAGCTGCGCAATGCCGACCTTGCGCTGGGCACCAGCGACACCGGCCGCGGCGAGCGCCGCACCGTGACCACCTACGACCTCGACATGCTCAACGTCGAGACCCGTTTCGAGATTCCGCGCATCGTCGAGGCGCTGAAGGCGCGCGGCCACGGCACGCTGTGCTTCTACGGCGCGCCCGGCACCGGCAAGACCGCGCTCGCCGAGCACATCGCCAAGGCCATCGCGCGACCGCTGATCGTGCGCCAGGCCAGCGACCTCATGAGCAAGTACGTCGGCGAGACCGAGCAGAACATGGCCGCCATGTTCCGCGAGGCCGAGAGCGAGAAGGCCGTGCTGCTGCTCGACGAGGCCGACAGCTTCCTGCAGGACCGCCGCGGCGCCCAGCGCACCTACGAGGTCACCGAGGTCAACGAGATGCTGCAGGGCATGGAGCGCTTCAACGGCATCTTCGTGTGCACCACCAACCTGCTCGAGCGGCTCGACCAGGCGGCGCTGCGGCGCTTCACCTTCAAGATCAAGTTCATGCCGCTGACCGCGGCGCAGCGCGAGCGCATGTTCGTGACCGAGGCGCTCGCGGGCGACGCGTCGCTGCTCACGGGCGAGGTCCGCGCGCGGCTGGCGCAGCTTTCGCAGCTGTGTCCCGGCGATTTCGCGGCGGTGAAACGGCAGACCGATATCCTGGCGACCGAGTTCTCGGCGGCCGAATTCCTCGACCAGCTCGAGGCCGAGCACCGCATCAAGCCCGAAGTGCGCGAATCGCGCGGCATCGGCTTCGTGCAGTAGCGGCCCCGCGCCGCCGCCGGGGCGCAGCAAGAAAAAAGGCGGAGGGGAAGCCGCCAACAGGCCGGGAGACACGCGCTTCCGGGTTCCAGACGTCCGCCCGCGTTCGCGGGCCCGCATGAGGGAGATGTTCGATGAGGTTTCGCAACGCAGGCCGCGCGCGGCAACACGCCGGGGCTTTGACCCCCTGGGCCCTGGCCGGTGCCCTGGCTCTCGCGGGGCTGCTCGCCGGCTGCGGCGGTGGGGGCGGCGGCGGAGGCGGTGGCCTGCCGTTCATTCCGGGCCCGGGCGGCGGCACGCCCGGCGACGACGACGCGATCGTCGCCTCCTCGAGCGTGGCCGGCCAGTGCGCGGCGCCGCGCGGCGGCATCAACCCGGCCACCGGCATCGGCTACCCCGACCGCGCCGGTTCGCTGGCGATCGAGAAGCGCTGGGTGCGCGCCTGGATCGACGAAACCTACCTCTGGTACAACGAGGTGCCGACCACGCTGAAGGCGGCCGACTATGCGACGCCGGTGGCCTACTTCAACGTGCTGAAGACCCCGCTCACCACGTCCTCGGGCCGGGCCAAGGACCGCTTCCACTACATCTACGACACCGAGGTCTACCGCCAGCTGTCCGAGGCCGGGGTCTCGGCCGGCTACGGCATCGAGTTCGCGTTCGTGCGCAACTCGCGTCCGCGCGACCTGCGCGTGGCCTTCACCGAACCGAACTCGCCGGCCGCCAACGCCGGCATCGCGCGCGGCGCCAAGATCCTCGAGGTCGACGGCATCAGCGTGGTCAACAGCACCAACACCACCGCCATCAACAACGCGCTCTCGCCCGACGACCTCGGCGAGTCGCACAGCTTCAAGCTCGAGGAGGCCGGCGGCGCCACGCGCACCGTCACGCTGACCTCGGCGCGGATCACGCGCACGCCGGTGCAGAACGTGAAAACCGTCGACACGCCGAGCGGGCGCGTCGGCTACCTGCTGTTCAACGACCACATCACGACCTCCGAGGCGCAGCTGATCTCGGCCATGAACAAGTTCCAGGCCGACGGCGTGCAGGACCTCGTGCTCGACATGCGCTACAACGGCGGCGGCCAGCTCAACATCGCGAGCCGGCTCGCCTACATGGTGGCCTCGCCGGCCGCGACCGCGGGCAAGACCTTCGAGCGGCTGGCTTTCAACAACAAGAGCCCGTTCGGCCTCCAGCCGCCGCTGCCTTTCCTCGGCACCTCGCGCAACAGCCAGCCGCTGCCGCAGCTCGGCCTGTCGCAGGTCACGGTGCTCACCAGCCCCGACACCTGCTCGGCCAGCGAGTCGGTCATCAACGGCCTGCGCGGCGTGGACGTCCGGGTCAACCTCGTGGGCGGCGCCACCTGCGGCAAGCCCTATGGCTTCTATCCGCAGGACAACTGCGGCACCACCTACTTCGCGATCCAGTTCCAGGGCGTGAACAACAAGGGCTTCGGCGACTACGGCGACGGCTTCACGCCCAACTGCACGGTGGCCGACGACTTCGCGCATGCGCTGGGCGACCCGAGCGAGGCCCGCTTCTCGGCCGCGCTCGCGCTGCGCAGCACCGGCAGTTGCCCGGTGCCGGTCGCGGCCGCGGCGCGCGCCGCACCGGGGCTCGAGAAGGCGGAGGCGGCGCCGGACGCGGGTCCGACGCTGCTGCTGCGCTCGCCGCTGCGCGAGAACCGGTTGATCGAGACCGACTGATCCACCGGCTGGCGCCGCTTCACCGGCGCCTTCCTTGCCGAACCGAGAACGGGCCCGACGGGCCCGTTTTCACGTGTCCGAGCGCGCCCGCCGCGCGCCATCCGCCTCGCGGAAAACCCCTAGGCCCCGGGCCTTGCCTGCGCCGTGCCCTCGCGCCCAGAATTCGGCAAACGTTTGCGCAAACGTTTTCGTTCGAGCGTCCGTTCGACGGCTTCCCCCTGAAAAGACACCACTATTCCAAGGAGAGAGAGAAATGCAGATGCCCAGAAGACGATGGATCGTGTCGGCCCTGTCGGCCGCGGTGCTCACCGCCTGCGGCGGCGGTGGCAGCAACGGCTTCGCGTTCGTGCCGACAGGCAGCGCACCGCCGCCCCCACCCCCGCCGCCTCCGCCGCCACCCCCTCCGCCGGCGCGCAAGATCATCATCGACAGCGACTACAACACGATGAGCGACGACGGCCAGCTCGGCGCCATGGCCGCGCAGCTGCAGGCCGAGGGCAAGGTCGACGTGCTGGGCATCAGCGTGGTGTCGGGCAACAAGTGGCTGCGCCAGGGCGTGGCCGAGGCGCTGAAGTCGGTCGAGCGGCTCGGCGTGGGCGAGCGCATCGGCGTCTACGTGGGCGAGAACTACGCGCTGAACCACACCAAGGCGGACATCGACGCCGAGATGAAGGCCGGTGCCGGCGGCGACGGCTACCTGGGCGCCTGGAGCTCGCCCGAGCCCAAGAGCGACGCCGACCTGGTGCCGATCCCCGACGGCTTCGCCACCCACACCAAGGTGCAGGCCAAGGGCGCGGTCGACTTCCTGATCGACGCCATCAAGGCGAACCCGAAGGAGGTCAGCATCCTCGCGATCGGCCCGCTCACGAACATCGCGCTGGCCGCCAAGCGCGCGCCCGAGATCGTGCCGCTGATCAAGGAGATCATCTACATGGGCGGCGCGGTCCACGTGGCCGGCAACACGACCAAGACGGCCGAGTTCAACTGGTGGTTCGATCCCGACGCGGCGCAGTACGTGGTGCGGCTGCCGATCCCGCAGGTGGTGCTGCCGCTGGACGTGACCGACACCGTGCTGATGACCAAGGCCATCTACGACAAGATCGCGCACCCGGCCACGCCCACGCCGGTCACCGAGGTCTTCCGCAAGGAATGGTTCGCGGACTCGTTCGAGACCAAGCCGGGCTACACCTCGAACATCTGGGACACGCTGACCATCGCCTACCTGCTCGACCCGAGCTACGCGACCGAGGTCAGCGAGGAGTACGTCGACGTGATCGCCAAGCCCGGCGATCCCGAGAACGGCCGCTCGGTCGGCTATGCCACGCCGCCCGCGGGCGTGCCGCTGCAGAAGATGAAGGTGGTGAAGAAGTTCGACAACGCGCGCTTCTACGACCTCTACGTCGACCTGCTCACGCGGCCGGTGCCGGTGAAGCTGCCGGTCACGAACTGAGGCCGTAGCGCGCGGTGGGTGGGCCGGCTAGAAGGCCGAGCACACCCGCAGCACCTCGCTGCCGTAGGCCTCGAGCTTCTTCGTGCCGATGCCGCTGATGCCCTTCAGGTCCTCGAGCGTGGCCGGTGCCCGCTCGGCGATCGCGGCCAGCGTGGCGTCGTGGAAGATCACGTAGGCCGGCAGGTTGTGCTCGCGCGCCACCTCGGCGCGCCAGGCCTTGAGCGCGTCGAAGCGTGACTGGCCCTGCGCGTCGAGCGTGGCCGCGGCCGGCGAGGGCGCGCCGCGCGCGGTCTTCTCGCGCCGTGCCTTGCCGCCGCGCGTCGTCGGCGAGGAGATCGATTCGCGCAGCGACACCGTGGTCTCGCCGCGCAGCACCGCGCGCGAGCCCTCGGTGAGCTTGAGCGTGTTGTAGGCCTCGGCGTCGACCGCCACCGCGCCGATCGCGATCAGCTGGCGCAGCACGCCGCGCAGCTGCACCTCGCTGAATTCCGCGCCGAGCCCGAAGGTGCTGATGCGCTCGTGGCCGAACTGCTTGACCTTCTCGGTCTCCTTGCCGCGCAGGATGTCCATCACGTGGCCGGCGCCGAAGCTGATGCCGCTTTGCTGCTGCACGCGGTAGACGGTGGACAGCAGCTTGCGCGCCGCGTCGGTGCCGTCCCAGACCTGCGGCGGCGCGATGCAGTTGTCGCAGTTGCCGCAGGGCGTGCTCTGCTCGCCGAAGTAGCCCAGCAGGCGCACGCGCCGGCAGTCGCTGGCCTCGGCCAGCGAGAGCAGCGCATCGAGCTTGCCGCGCATCACCTGCTTGAATTCCTCGCCGGCCGGGCTCTCGTCGATCATGCGGCGCTGGTTCACCACGTCCTGCAGGCCGTAGGCCATCCAGGCCTGGGCCGGCTCGCCGTCGCGGCCCGCGCGGCCGGTCTCCTGGTAGTAGCCCTCGATGTTCTTGGGCATGTCGAGGTGGGCCACGAAGCGCACGTCGGGCTTGTCGATGCCCATGCCGAAGGCGATGGTGGCGCACATCACGATGCCTTCCTCGCGCAGGAAGCGGTCCTGGTGCGCCTGGCGCACCGAGGCGTCGAGCCCCGCGTGGTAGGGCAGGGCGTTGATGCCCGCGTCGCGCAGCGCCACCGCCACGTCTTCCACGCGCTTGCGCGACTGGCAATAGACCACGCCGGCATCGCCCTCGTGCTCGCGCTCGATGAAGCGCAGCAGCTGCGTGGTGGCTTCCTTCTTCTCGACGATGGTGTAGCGGATGTTCGGCCGGTCGAAGCTCGAGACGAACTGCTGCGCCTGCTCGAGCTGCAGCCGCTCGACGATGTCGGCGCGCGTGAGCGCGTCGGCGGTGGCGGTCAGCGCGATGCGCGGCACGCCCGGGTAGCGCTCGTGCAGCACGGTCAGCGCGCGGTACTCGGGACGGAAGTCGTGGCCCCACTGGCTCACGCAATGCGCCTCGTCGATCGCGAACATCGACAGCTTGCCGCGCGCGGCCAGCGCATCCATCAGCTCGAGGAAGCGCGGCGTGGTCACGCGCTCGGGGGCGGCGTACAGCAGCGTGACCTCGGCGCGCGCCATGCGGCGCTCGACGTCCTGCGTCTGCTGCCAGTCGAGCGTGGAATTGAGGAAGGCGGCGTCCACGCCGGCCTCGTGCAGCGCGCCGACCTGGTCGTGCATCAGCGCGATCAGCGGCGACACCACCACCGCGATGCCGTGCCCGGCGCGCTGGCGCGCGATCGCGGGGATCTGGTAGCACAGCGACTTGCCGCCGCCGGTGGGCATCAGCACCAGGGCGTCGCCGCCGCCGGTCACGTGGTCGACGATCGGGGCCTGCGGACCGCGGAAGGCGGCGTAGCCGAAGACCTCGTGCAGGATCTGCGCGGGGTCGGCGGAAGGTGAATTGGACAAGGCGGCGGGCTGGGTGGCGACGGAAGGGGTCGATTGTCGCCGCAGCGCAGCACGCGCGCCGCCGCGGTCGCGGGGCCGGGCGCGACCGCCCGTCGGCCTGGGTGCCAAGCCCGGCTGGCACGCCGTTTGCAAGCGGTCGGCATTCGCCTGAAACGCCTGTATAGACAGCATACTGGTGCATGCGTCGGGCGGTTCGCACCAATACAAGGTGCGCTCCGCGCCGGCTTGCACCGTTCTCGCCGCGGCTTTTTCGGGTTATCCTGTATATACAGGGGTGTTCAGGCGAATGACACTGCGGCCGCGCACCACGGAAAGCTCCGACGGGCGCTGCCAGCCGATTCAATTGACGCTTCACACGAACAGGAGGGCCTCGATGGCCAAGACAGTCGCAAAGATCGCCACGCTGCTGGCAGCCGGTGCATGCATCGCGGGCGCGGCCGGGGGCGCCGCCGCCCAGACCAAGATCACGCTCGGCATGTCGGGCTGGACCGGCTTCGCGCCGCTGTCGCTGGCCGACAAGGCCGGCATCTTCAAGAAGAACGGGCTCGACGTGGAGCTCAAGATGATTCCGCAGAAGGACCGCCACCTGGCGCTGGCCGCGGGCGCGATCCAGTGCGCCGCCACCACCATCGAGACGCACGTGGCCTGGAACGCCAACGGCGTGCCGATCGTGCAGATCTTCCAGATGGACAAGTCCTACGGCGCCGACGGCATCGCGGTGCGCAACGACGTCAAGAGCTTCTCCGACCTCAAGGGCAAGACCGTGGGCGTGAGCGCGCCCGGCACCGCGCCTTACTTCGGCCTGGCCTGGATGCTGTCGAAGAACGGCATGAGCATCAAGGACGTGAAGACCGTCTCGCTCGAGCCCCAGCCGGCCGCGCAGGCCTTCGTCGCGGGCCAGAACGACGCCGCCATGACCTACGAGCCCTACCTGTCGACCGTGCGCGCCAACCCGCAGGCCGGCAAGATCCTCGCGACCACGCTCGACTACCCGATGGTGATGGACACCGTGGGCTGCGCGCCGACCTGGCTCAAGGCCAACGCCAAGGCCGCGCAGGCGCTGACCGACTCGTACTTCGAGGCGCTCGAGATGATCAAGTCCGACCCGGCCAAGTCCAACGAGCTGATGGGCAGCGCGGTCAAGCAGAGCGGCGAGCAGTTCGCCAAGTCCTCGGCCTACCTGCGCTGGCAGGACAAGGCGGCGAACCAGAAGTTCTTCAGCGCCGAGCTGACCCAGTTCATGAAGGAGTCGGTGCCGATCCTGCTGGAGGCCGGCGTGATCCGCAAGGCGCCCGAGGACCTGGCCGTGACCTTCGACGCGAGCTTCATCAAGTAAGCCACCCAGCCACAACGACGAAGCGCCACGCATCGCCCGCCATGGAAGCGACGACCGTCATCCCCTCCGCGCCAGCCGCTCCCGCGGCGGCCTCCGTTCCCCCCGCCGCCGTGCTCCCCGCCGCCGTGCCCGCCGCCGCGCGGCGCCGCCGCGCGATGGCGCCGCTCGAACCCGTGAGCCCGCGCGCGCGCTGGATGCTCGGCGTCGGCTTCTTCGTGCTGTTCTTCGCCGTCTGGGCCTTCTTCACGCTCGGCGGTTTCGTCTCGCCGACCTTCCTGGCCAGCCCGGTCACGATGCTGCGCGAAGGCTGGCTGCTGTTCACCGAGTACAACTTCATCCAGGACATCGGCATGACGGTGTGGCGCGTGGTCGGCGGCTTCGTGCTGGCCTCGGTCATCGCGGTGCCGCTGGGCATCGCGATGGGCGCCTACAAGCCGATCGAGGCCTTCCTCGAGCCCTTCGTCTCGTTCTGCCGCTACCTGCCGGCCTCGGCCTTCATTCCGCTCCTGATCCTCTGGGCCGGCATCGGCGAGAGCCAGAAGCTGCTGGTGATCTTCATCGGCTCGGTGTTCCAGGTGATCCTGATGGTGGCCGTGACCGTGGGCAGCGCGCGCAAGGACCTGGTGGAGGCGGCCTACACGCTGGGCGCCAGCAGCCGGGGCATCGTGCGCCGCGTGCTGATCCCGGGCGCCGCGCCCGGCATCGCCGAGACCCTGCGCCTGGTGCTGGGCTGGGCCTGGACCTACGTCATCGTGGCCGAGCTCATCGGTTCCTCCTCGGGCATCGGCCACATGATCACCGACAGCCAGGCGCTCCTGAACACCGGCCAGATCATCTTCGGGATCATCGTCATCGGCGTGATCGGCCTCGTGTCCGACTTCGCCTTCAAGGCGGTCAACCGCCGCCTCTTCGCCTGGAGCACGCTGTGAGCACCATCGTCAAGCCGGCCCAGTTGTCGATCCGCGGCGTCTCGCGCACCTTCACCGGCACGCGTGGCCAGCGCACGCAGGCGCTGCTGCCGGTCGACTTCGAGGTGCGCGAGAACGACTTCGTCACCATCCTCGGCCCCTCGGGCTGCGGCAAGTCCACCCTGCTGCGCATCGTCGCGGGGCTCGACTTCCCGACCACCGGCGAGGTGCTGCTCGACGGCCAGCCGATCGAGGGCCCGGGCGCCGACCGCGGCGTGGTGTTCCAGAGCTACACCCTGTTCCCCTGGCTCACGATCGCGCAGAACATCCGCTTCGGCCTGCGCGAGCGCGGCATGAGCGAGGCCGAGCAGAAGGAGCGCAGCGAGTTCTTCATCGCCAAGGTCGGCCTGCGCGGCTTCGAGCACCACTATCCCAAGCAGCTCTCGGGCGGCATGCAGCAGCGCACCGCGATCGCGCGCGCGCTGGCCAACGACCCCAAGATGCTGCTGCTCGACGAGCCCTTCGGCGCGCTCGACAACCAGACCCGCGTGCTGATGCAGGAGCTGCTGCTGGGCATCTGGGAGTCGGCGCAGAAGACGGTGCTGTTCGTCACGCACGACATCGACGAGGCCATCTTCATGGCCAACCGCGTGGCCGTGTTCAGCGCCCGGCCCGGCCGCATCAAGACCGAGATCGCGGTCGACTTCCCGCATCCGCGCCACTACACGATCAAGACCTCGCCCGAGTTCATGGAGATCAAGGCCCGGCTGACCGAGGAGATCCGCGCCGAATCGATGGCGGCGGCGGAGCATTGAGACCATGAAGCGCGACCTGCCGTCCTCCGCACCGAACCCCGCCGGCGCCCCTGCGGCCGCGCCGTCGCTCGCGCTCTATGCGCAGGTCAAGGACCACATCTCGCGCAAGATCCAGGACGGCACCTGGCCGCCCGGCCATCGGCTGCCGTCCGAGCACGAGCTGGTGGCGCAGTTCGCCATCTCGCGCATGACGGCCAACCGCGCGCTGCGCGAGCTCTCGGAGCAGGGCCGCATCGTGCGCGTGGCCGGCGTGGGCAGCTTCGTGGCCGAGAACAAGCCGCAGTCCACGCTGCTGCAGATCGCCAACATCGCGAGCGAGATCCGCCAGCGCGGCCACGATTACCACTGCGAGTTCATCGCGCTCGAGCGCATCGCCGCCTCGCCCGACATCGCCGTGTGGCTCGACCTGCGGCCCGGCGAGTCGGTGTTCCACACCGTCTGCCTGCACCTGGAGAACGGCACGCCGGTGCAGATCGAGGACCGCTACGTCAATCCGCGCGCCGTGCCCGAGTTCCTCGACCAGGACTTCTCGGTCGTCTCGCCCGGCGAGTACCTGGTGCGCAACGTGCCCTTCGACCAGATCGAGCACGTGGTCGACGCGGTGCTGCCCACCGCCGAACAGGCCGAGCGCCTCGACATGCCGCCGGCCGACCCCTGCCTGCTGCTGACCCGCCGCACCTGGACCCGCGACCTGCCCGTGACGCTGGTGCGCTGCCTGCACCCGGCCTCGCGCTACCGGCTCGGCAGCCGCTTCCGCGTCGACGGCAACCAGGCCTTCGGCTGAACCCACGCTCGCCATACCGGCCTTCGATTTTTTTCGCACCTACTTGTATATACAGGATCGCACCATGAAGCTTGCTCCCCACGCCGCCACCGAACCGCTCGTGCTCTCGCCCGGCGAGGTCGACCTGCCCGCGCTGCGCCGCATCCATGCGGGCGGCGCGCGGCTCGAGCTCGCCGGCGCCGCGCGCGCCGGCCTGCTGGCCGCCCAGGCCACCGTGCGCCGCATCGTCGAGGCCGGCGAGGTGGTCTACGGCATCAATACCGGCTTCGGCAAGCTCGCGCAGACCATCATTCCGCCCGAGCGCCTGGCCGAGCTGCAGCGCAACCTCGTGCTCTCGCACAGCGTGGGCACCGGCGTGCCGCTGCCCGACGGCGTGGTGCGGCTGGTGCTCGCCACCAAGGCCGTGAGCCTGGCGCGCGGCCATTCGGGCGTGCGGCCCGAGATCGTCGACGCGCTGCTCGCGCTGTTCAACGCGGGCCTGCTGCCGCGCATCCCGAGCAAGGGCTCGGTCGGCGCCTCGGGCGACCTCGCGCCGCTGGCCCACATGGCCTGCGTGCTGATCGGCGAGGGCGAGGTCGGCACGCCCGAGGGCGAGACCATCGGCGGCACCGAGGCCATGCGCCGCATCGGCCTCGCGCCCTTCGTGCTCGGCCCCAAGGAAGGCCTGGCGCTGCTCAACGGCACGCAGGTGTCGACCGCGCTCGCGCTGGCGGGCCTGTTCGGCGCCGAGGACGTGTTCGCGGCCGGCCTGATGGCGGGCGCGCTCTCGCTCGAGGCGATCCAGGGCTCGATCAAGCCCTTCGACGCGCGCATCCACGCCGCGCGCGGCCAGCCGGGCCAGATCGCGGTGGCGGGCGCGGTGCGCGCGCTGCTCGAGGGCAGTGACATCGTGCCCTCGCACGCCGACTGCGGCCGCGTGCAGGATCCGTACTCGATCCGCTGCGTGCCCCAGGTCATGGGCGCCTGCCTCGACAACCTCGCGCATGCGGCGCGGGTGCTGCGCATCGAGGCCAACGCGGCCTCGGACAACCCGCTGGTCTTCAGCGACACCGGCGACGTGATCTCGGGCGGCAACTTCCACGCCGAGCCCGTGGCCTTCGCGGCCGACATCATCGCGCTGGCGGTGAGCGAGATCGGCGCCATCTCCGAGCGCCGGCTCGCGCTGCTGCTCGACTCGGGCCTCTCGGGCCTGCCGCCCTTCCTGGTGCGCGACGGCGGCGTCAACTCCGGTTTCATGATCGCGCAGGTCACGGCCGCGGCGCTGGCCTCCGAGAACAAGTCGCTGGCCCATCCGGCCAGCGTCGACAGCCTGCCGACCTCGGCCAACCAGGAAGACCACGTGTCGATGGCCACCTTCGCGGGCCGCCGCCTGGCCGAGATGGTCGACAACACCGCGGTGGTGGTCGGCATCGAGGCCATGGGCGCCTGCCAGGGCATCGAGCTCAAGCGCAACGCCGACAGCCCGCGCAGCTCCGCGCTGGTCGAGGCCGAGTTCGCCGCCATCCGCGAGCGCGTGGCCTTCATCGAGCAGGACCGCTTCATGGCGCCCGACGTGGAAGCCATGCGCCTGTGGGCCCGCCGCGGCGACTGGGCCGCGCCGCTGGCCGCCGTGCTGCCGAGCCGCGCCTGAACCTTCCCCGATTCTTCGTCCGACCTTCCTTGCCATCGAAAGGACTCCCGCCATGAACGCACCCGACAAATTCATCGCCGCCAACGCTGCCACCGGCGCCGATCCGCGCCACGACCCCACGCGTGTGATCCGCGCCCCGCGCGGCAGCCAGCTGAACTGCAAGAGCTGGCTCACCGAGGCGCCGTTCCGCATGCTGCAGAACAACCTCGACCCCGAAGTGGCCGAGCGGCCGCAGGACCTCGTGGTCTACGGCGGCATCGGCCGCGCCGCGCGCAACTGGGAATGCTTCGACCAGATCCTCGCCTCGCTGAAGGAGCTCGAGGACGACGAGACCCTGCTGATCCAGTCGGGCAAGCCGGTGGGCGTGTTCAAGACGCACGAGAACGCGCCGCGCGTGCTGCTCGCCAACTCGAACCTGGTGCCGCAGTGGGCCAACTGGGAGCACTTCAACGAGCTCGACCGCAAGGGCCTCTTCATGTACGGCCAGATGACGGCCGGCAGCTGGATCTACATCGGCAGCCAGGGCATCGTGCAGGGCACCTTCGAGACCTTCGTCGAGGCCGGCCGCCAGCATTACGACAACAGTCTCGCGGGCAAGTGGATCCTCACGGCCGGCCTCGGCGGCATGGGCGGTGCGCAGCCGCTCGCGGCCACGCTCGCGGGCGCGGTCTCGCTCAACATCGAGTGCCAGCAGTCGAGCATCGACTTCCGCCTGCGCACCCGCTATGTCGACAAGCAGGCGCGCGACATCGACCATGCGTTCGAACTGATCAAGCAGCACTGCGACGCCAAGGAAGCGGTGTCGATCGCGCTGCTGGGCAACGCGGCCGAGATCCTGCCCGAGCTGGTGAAGCGCGCGAAGGCCGGCGGTCTCAAGCCCGACCTCGTGACCGACCAGACCTCGGCGCACGACCTGATCAACGGCTACCTGCCCGCGGGCTGGAGCGTGGCGCAATGGCAGGCCGCGATGAAGGACGAGTCGCAGCATGCCGCGCTCAAGAAGGCGGCCGCGCAGTCGTGCGCGGTGCACGTGCAGGCCATGCTCGACTTCCAGGCCATGGGCATCCCGACCGTGGACTACGGCAACAACATCCGCCAGGTGGCCTTCGACGAGGGCGTGAAGAACGCCTTCGACTTCCCGGGCTTCGTGCCGGCCTACATCCGGCCGCTGTTCTGCGAGGGCAAGGGCCCGTTCCGCTGGGTCGCGCTCTCGGGCGATCCGGAAGACATCTACAAGACCGACGCCAAGATCAAGGAGCTATTCCCCGAGAACACCCACACGCACCGCTGGCTCGACATGGCGCGCGAGCGCATCAGCTTCCAGGGCCTGCCAGCGCGCATCTGCTGGCTCGGCCTGGGCGAGCGCCACAGGGCCGGCCTGGCCTTCAACGAGATGGTGAAGTCGGGCGAGCTCAAGGGCCCGATCGTGATCGGCCGCGACCACCTCGACACCGGCTCGGTCGCCAGCCCCAACCGCGAGACCGAGGCGATGAAGGACGGCACCGATGCCGTGAGCGACTGGCCGCTGCTCAACGCGCTGCTCAACACCGCGGGCGGCGCCACCTGGGTCAGCCTGCACCACGGCGGCGGCGTGGGCATGGGCTACTCGCAGCATTCGGGCGTGGTGATCGTCTGCGACGGCACCGACGCCGCCGCCAAACGCATCGAACGCGTGCTGTTCAACGACCCCGCCACCGGCGTGATGCGCCATGCCGACGCGGGCTACGACATCGCCGTGGCCACCGCGAAGAAGCAGGGCCTGAAGCTGCCGATGATCAAGGGCTGAGCATGGCCGGCGGCACGCAGCGCTTCTCGCGCGCCAACTTGCCCGTCACGCCGTGGAAGAACGGCGGCGGCACCACGCAGGAGATCGCCTGCTGGCCGGCCGGCGCCGGGCTCGAGGACTTCGGCTGGCGCGTGAGCATCGCCAGCATCGCGCAGGCCGGGCCGTTCTCGCGCTTCGCGGGCATCGACCGCAGCATCATGCTGCTCGAGGGCGACGGCGTGCGGTTGCGCTCGGCCGACGGCGCCATCGACCACCGGCTCGACGCGCCGCACCGGCCCTTCGCCTTCAGCGGCGACATCGCGCTCGACTGCACGCTGCTGGGCGGCGCCTCGAGCGATTTCAACGTGATGACCCGCCGCGGCGCCTGGCGCGCCGAGGTGCGCGTGCTCGAGGGCGCCACGGCGCTCGAGGCCGCGCCGCACGGCGTGCTGCTCGCGCTGCGCGGCGGCTGGCGGCTCGATGCCGGCGGCGCGGCGTGCCGCGAGGGCGAGGGCCTGTGCTGGTCCGATGCACCGCGCGGCTGGCAGCTCGAGCCCGAGGACGCGACGGCACGCCTCGTGGCCGTGCGCATCGTTCCCGCCTGAGGCCGCAACCCGAGACCACAGACCCATGACCCTCTCCCATCCTTCCGCCGACGGCCTCTGGACCGGCCTGCGCCTCGCGCCGGGCGCCGCACCCGGCATCGAATCGGACGATGCCGCCCTCGTCGTCGCGCAGGGCACGATCCGCTGGGTCGGCGCGCGCGCGGCGCTGCCGGCCGAGTACGCCGCATTGCCCGTGCATGACGGCGGCGGCGCGCTGGCCACGCCGGGCCTGGTCGACTGCCACACCCACCTGGTCTACGGCGGCCAGCGCGCCAACGAGTTCGCGATGCGGCTCGCGGGCGCGAGCTACGAGGAGGTGGCGAAGGCCGGCGGCGGCATCGTCTCCTCGGTGCGCGCCACGCGCGAGGCCGACGAAGACGCGCTGTTCGCCCAGGCCGCGCCGCGGCTCGAGGCACTGCTGGCCGACGGCGTCTGCGCGATCGAGATCAAGTCGGGCTACGGCCTCGCGCTCGCGCACGAGCGCAAGCAGTTGCGCGTGGCGCGGCGGCTCGGCGAGCACTACGGCGTGACGGTGCGCACCACCTTCCTCGGCGCCCACGCGCTGCCGCCCGAATACGCGGGCCGCAGCGGCGAGTACATCGAACTGGTCTGCCGCGAAATGCTGCCGGCGCTCGCGGCCGAGGGGCTGGTCGACGCGGTCGACGTGTTCTGCGAGCGCATCGCCTTCTCGCTCGACGAAACCGAGCGCGTGTTCCAGGCCGCCCGGGCGCTGGGCCTGCCGGTCAAGCTGCATGCCGAGCAGCTCTCGGACATGGGCGGCGCCGCGCTGGCCGCGCGCTACGGCGCGCTGTCCTGCGACCACATCGAGCACCTGTCGGCCGAGGGCATCGAGGCGATGCGCGCGGCCGGCACCGTGGCCGTGCTGCTGCCCGGCGCCTACTACACGCTGCGCGACACCCACCTGCCGCCGATCGAGGCGCTGCGCGCCGCGGGCGTGCCGATGGCGATCTCCACCGACCACAACCCCGGCACCTCGCCCGCGCTGAGCCTGCTGCTGATGGTCAACATGGCCTGCACCCTGTTCCGCCTCACCGTGCCCGAGGCGCTGGCCGGCGTCACCGTGCATGCGGCGCGCGCGCTCGGCCTCGAGGCCACGCACGGCGCGATCGCCGCGGGCCGGCCCGCGAACTTCGTGCTCTGGTCGGTGCGCGACGCGGCCGAGCTCGCCTACTGGTTCGGCCAGCGGCCCGTGCGCACCGTGGTGCGGCAGGGCCATATCGCCGTCAAAGCCGTGGGAGCCTCGGCATGACCCGCGCGCTGTTCGCGGCCGACGCGCTGCTGCCCACCGGCTGGGCGAAGAACGTGCTGCTGGCATGGAACGCGGCCGGCCAGCTCGTCGAGGCAAGGGCCGGCGCCGACAAGCCCGCCGATGCCGACACGGCCAACGGTCCCGTGATCCCCGGCATGCCCAACCTGCATTCGCACGCCTTCCAGCGCGCCTTCGCGGGCCTGACCGAGCACCGCGCCGAACAGCAGGACAGCTTCTGGAGCTGGCGCACGCTGATGTACCGCTTCGCCGCGCGCCTCGGCCCGTGGCAGATGGAGGACATCGCGACCTGGCTCTATGCCGAGATGCTCGAGGCCGGCTACACCAGCGTCTGCGAGTTCCAGTACGTGCACCACGACGCCGACGGCAAGCCCTATGCCGACGACGCCACGCTGAGCCGCGCGCTGCTGCGCGCCGCGCACAAGACCGGCATCGGCTTCACCCTGCTGCCGGTGCTCTACCAGACCAGCGGCTTCGGCGGCCTGCCGCCCAACGAGGGGCAGCGGCGCTTCATCCGTTCCACCGACTCGATGCTGCGGCTGCTCGAGGCGCTGAAGCCCGCCTGCGACGCGCAGGGCGCGCGGCTCGGCCTCGCGCCGCACTCGCTGCGCGCGGTGCCGCCCGACGCGCTGCGCGAGGCGCTCGCGGGGCTCGATGCGATCGAGGCCGGCGCGCCGGTCCACATCCACATCGCCGAGCAGACCAAGGAGGTCGACGACTGCGTCGCCTGGAGCGGCCAGCGCCCGGTGGCGTGGCTGCTCGACCATGCGCCGATCGACGCGCGCTGGTGCCTGGTGCATGCCACGCACATGGACGCCGACGAATACCGGCGCGGTGCCCGCAGCGGCGCGGTCGCCGGCCTCTGCCCGACCACCGAGGCCAACCTCGGCGACGGCCTGTTCGACTTCGCGGCCTGGCGCCAGCACGGCGGCGCCTGGGGCCTGGGCTCCGACAGCCACGCCTGTGTCGATGCGGCCGAGGAGCTGCTGATGCTCGAGTACGGCCAGCGCCTGCGCACGCGCCAGCGCAACGTGGGCGCGACCGCGGCGCAGCCGCAGGTGGCGACCGCGCTCACCCTGCAGGCGGTGCAGGGCGGCGCGCAGGCCGCGGGCCGCGCCATCGGCGGCCTCGCGGCGGGCCAGCAGGCCGACTTCGTGGTGCTCGATGCGCAACGGCTCGCGCTGCAGGGGCTGTCGGCGCCCGACATGCTGTCGGCGCACGTCTTCGCGAGCCACCGCACCCGCGCCATCGACGCCGTATGGGTGGCGGGCCGCCCGCGCGTTGCCGCCGGGCGCCATGCGCTGCATGCCGAGGCCGCGTCCGCCTTCGTGGCCGCGCGCACCCAACTGCTTCAAGACTGAGGAACCCACGCCATGAGCTTCACCACCACCGAACCGGCCTTCCGCTTCCGCCAGGGCACGCGCCCGCTGCTGATCTCGATGCCGCACGTGGGCACCCACGTGCCGGGCGCGCTGCTCGCGCGCTTCACCGAGGAGGCGCGCCATGTGCCCGATACCGACTGGCACCTCGAGCAGCTCTACGACTTCGCCGACGCGCTCGGCGCCTCGGTGCTGGTGGCCACGCACTCGCGCTACGTGATCGACCTCAACCGTCCGCCCGACGGCGCCAGCCTCTACCCGGGCCAGAGCGTCACCGGCCTGTGCCCGGTCGACACCTTCGACGACACGCCGCTGTACGCCGCGGGCGACCTGCCCGGCGAGGCCGAGATCGCCGCGCGGCGCGAGGCGATCTGGCAGCCCTACCACGCGCAGCTCGCGGCCGAGCTGGCCCGGCTCCAGGCCGCGCACGGCACCATCGCGCTGTGGGACGCGCACTCGATCCGCTCGGTGCTGCCGCGCTTCTTCGAGGGCAAGCTGCCCGACCTCAACCTCGGCACCGCCGACGGCAAGAGCTGCGACCCCGCGCTCGCCGCCACCTTGCTGGGCATCGCGACATCGAATCCCGGCTACACCGGCGTGCTCAACGGCCGCTTCAAGGGCGGCCACATCACGCGCCAGTACGGCAACCCCGCGGGTGGCGTGCATGCGGTGCAGCTCGAGATGACGCAGTCGAGCTACATGCAGGAAACGCTGCCCTTCGCCTACCTGCCCCAGGTGGCGGCCGGTGTGCAGCCGCAGGTGCGCCGCATGCTCGAGGCGGTGCTCGACTTCGTCGAAGGCCGCGGGTGAGCCGGCAATGAGCGAGGAGGCCTTTCTCGCCGCGCTCGGCGAGGCGCTGGGCGCCGGCCAGGTGCTGCGCGGCGAGGCCATCGCCGAGCGCCGCCGCAGCGACTGGAGCGGCGTGGCGCCGGTGCTGCCGCTGGCACTGGTGCGCCCGCGCGACACGCGCGAGGTGGCGGCCGTGCTGCGCCTCTGCAGCGAGCACCGCGTGCCCGTGGTGCCGCAGGGCGGGCTCACCGGGCTGGCCGGCGCGGCGGTGCCGTGCGCGGATGCGATCGCGCTCTCGCTCGAACGCATGAACG
This sequence comes from Variovorax sp. GW821-FHT10D07, assembly GCF_059415325.1. Taxonomy (NCBI): domain Bacteria; kingdom Pseudomonadati; phylum Pseudomonadota; class Betaproteobacteria; order Burkholderiales; family Comamonadaceae; genus Variovorax; species Variovorax sp. GW821-FHT10D07. Next base: position 54,702 of record NZ_JBWKMZ010000004.1, read on the forward strand.
CCATCGAGTCGCTCGATGCCGCCGCCGGCACGCTGACCGTGCAGGCCGGCGCGACCCTGCAGTCGGTGCAGGAGGCGGCCGCCGCGCAGGGCCTGCTGTTCGGCGTGGACTTCGGCGCGCGCGGTTCGTGCCAGATCGGCGGCGCGCTGTCGACCAACGCGGGCGGTAACGGCGTGCTGCAGTTCGGGATGATGCGCGAGCAGGCGCTGGGCCTGGAGGTGGTGCTGGCCGACGGCCGCGTGCTGCCGATGCTGCGGCCCATGCTCAAGAACAACACCGGCTACGACCTCAAGCAGTTCTTCATCGGCGCCGAGGGCACGCTGGGCGTGATCACGCGCGCGCTGCTGCGGCTGCATCCGGCACCGCGCGCCAAGGCCACGGCGCTGGTCGCGCTGCCGGACTTCGAGGCCGCGCTGGTGCTGCTGCGCCGGCTCGGCGCGCGCTTTCCGGGCGCGCTGGCGGCCTTCGAGCTGATGTGGCGCGACTTCGTGCAGACCTCGCTGCGCTGGCAGCAGCTGCGCGAGCCCTTCGACGCGGTGCATCCGCTGGTGGCGCTGGTCGACGTGACCGGCGAGGACGAGGCCGCGCTGCGCGAGGCGCTCGAGGCGGCGCTGGCCGGCGCGATGGAGGAGGGCGCGGCGGTCGATGCCGCCATCGCCCAGTCGCAGTCGCAGGCGCGCGCCTTCTGGAAGATCCGCGAGGCCACGGCCGAGCTGCCGGTGCACATGCATCCGCCGATCAACCTCGACGTGAGCCTGCCGATGGCCGCCATCGGCCGCTTCGCCGACGACTGCCGCGCGGCGCTCGATGCACGCTGGCCCGGGCACCATTCGCTGTTCTTCGGCCATGTGGGCGACAGCAACCTGCACGTGACCACCGATGGCCAGGCCATCGGCGGCGAGGCCGAGGCCTTCGAGCGCATGGTCTACGCGCAGGTCGAGGCCCGCGGCGGCAGCATCTCGGCCGAGCACGGCATCGGCCTGCACAAGAAGCCCTACCTGGGCGCAAGCCGCAGCCCCGACGAACTCGCTGCGATGCGCGCCATCAAGCAGGCGCTCGATCCCCTCCACCTGCTCAACCCCGGCAAGGTATTCGACCTGTGAACACGACCGCCATCCATGCCCTCGCGCGGCCCGAAGTCGCGCCGCTGCCGGCCTACAACGCCGGCCTGTCCTCGGAGGCCGTGCGCGCGCGCTACGGCGTCGACGAAATCGCGCGGCTCGCGAGCAACGAGAACCCCTACGGCGCGAGCTCCGCGGTGGCGCGCGCGCTGGTCGACCTGGCGGCGCGCGCGGGCACCTACCCCGATGCCCATTGCACCGCGCTGCGCGCCGCGATCGCCGAACGCTGCGGCGCGCAGCCGTCGGAACTGGTGATCGGCAACGGCTCGGAGGACATCCTCCAGATGCTGTGCCAGGCCTTCCTGGGCCCGGGCGATCGCGTGCTCACGCAGCGCCCGGCCTTCGGCCTGCACGAGATCTATCCGCGCATGATGGGCGCGCAGGTCGAGTTGCTCGCGCTCACGCCCGAACTGGGCTTCGACATCGAGGCCTGGTGCGCGGCGCTCGCCCGCGGCCCCAAGCTGGTGATGCTGGCCAATCCCTCGAACCCGGTCGGCTGCATGTTCGACACGCGGGACTTCGAGCGCCTGCTGGCCGCCGTGCCCGCGGGCACGCTGCTGGTGGTCGACGAGGCCTACTACGAATACGCGCGGCTCGCGAGCGGCTACCCCGACGTGCTCGCGCGGCTGCGCGGCGAAGCGGTGGCCTTTCCGTGGATCGTGCTGCGCACCTTCTCCAAGGCCTGGGGCCTGGCGGGCCTGCGCGTGGGCTACGGCATCGCGTCCGACGCGGCGCTGGTGCAGTTGCTCGACCGCGTGCGCACGCCCTTCAACGTGAACCTCGCGGCGCAGGCCGCGGCGCTCGCGGCCTGGGGTGACGAGGCCTGCATGCAGGCGGTCGTGGAACAGACGGTGCGGCTGCGCGACGCGCTGGCCGCGCAGCTGCGCGCGCGCGATTGGCCGGGGCTGCGCATCGCGCCCTCGGCGGCCAACTTCCTGTTCATCGACCTGGGCCGGCCGAACGGGCCGGTCAACGAGGCGCTGCTGGCGCGCGGCATCATCGTCAAGCCGTGGAAGGAGCCGGGCTTCGAGCGCTTCATCCGCGTCTCGGTCGGCGCGCCGCACGAGCTCGAGCGCTTCGTCGCCGCGATGGACGCGATCATGTCGAAGGCGCCATGAGGCTCTTTCGCGGCTGGGGCGTCGTCGCGGCGGCCCATGTGCTGCTGGCGCTGGTGTTCGGCGCCGCCTATTCCTTCGGCGCCTTCTTCGCCGGCATCCAGGCCAGCTTCGGCGCCGGCCGCTTTCCGGTCGCTTCGCTGTTCTCGGCCACCGCGCTGCTCTATTACATCGTCGGCGCCTTCTCGGGCGCGCTGGCCGACCGCTTCCCGCTGCGCGCGGTGGTCGGCACCGGCATCGTGCTGCTCGCGGCCGGCTTCGCGCTGGCCAGCCTGGCGCCGTCGCTGGCCGTGCTGTTCGCGCTGTTCGGCCTGTTCGTCGGCTTCGGCGTCGGGCTGGTCTACGTGCCGGCGGTGGCCGCGGTGCAGCGCTGGTTCGTGCGCCGGCGCAGCCGGGCCTCGGGGCTGGCGCTGGCCGGCACCGGGCTCGGCACCTTCGTCGGGCCGGTGACGGCCGGCGCGCTGCAACAGCACCTGTCGTGGCAGGCCACGATGCAGCTGTTCGCGCTCGGCATCCTGCTGCTCGGCGGCGTGGCGGCCTGCGCGATCCGGGCCCGGCCGCAGGAGCTCGGCCTGCTGCCCGACGGCGATCGGGTGTCCGCGTCGGCGGGCGCGCCGGTCGAGACCGGCCTGCGCTGGCGCGAGGCGGTGCGCGGCGCCTGCTTCTGGTGGTACTTCGCGGCCATCGGCTGGGGCTCGATCGGGCTGTTCGTCGCGCTGGTCCACGTGGCGCCGGCGGCGCAGGGACTGGGCATCGGCGCGGCCGATGCCACCTTGCTGATCGGACTGATCGGCGTGGGCAACGTCGGCGGCCGGCTGGTGCTCGGCGGGCTCGGCGACCGGCTCGGCGCGCGCCGGCTGCTCTCGCTGCTCACGCTGGCGCTGGCCGCGCTGCACCTGCTGTGGTGGGCGGCCGGCGGCTTCGCGGCGCTGGCGCTGTTCGCGCTGCTGTTCGGCGCGGCCAACGGCGGCTGCATCGCGCTCTATCCGGCGCTGGCGGCGCGCTGGTACGGCACGCGCGCGCTGGGCGCCATCCTCGGCACGCTCTACATCGCGGTCGGCGTGGCCGCCTCGATCGGTGCCAGCGCGGCCGGCCTGCTGTTCGACCTGCGCGGCAGCTACGACCTGGCCATCGGCGCCAGCGGCCTGCTGGCGCTGCTGTCGGTCGGCTGCCTGGCGCGCGCGGCGCGGCACGCGCCGGGCTGAAGTCCCGAAGACCGCTTCGGCGGTGCGGCGGGGCGCGTTTTCTACAATCCGGACCCATGAAGCCGATCGTCTACACCCGTGCCCAGCAACTGCCCGAGATCCTCGGGCGCCGCATCGCCATCCTCGATGGCGCCATGGGTACCATGATCCAGCGCTTCAAGCTCACCGAGGCCCAGTACCGCGGCGAGCGCTTCAAGGACTTCGAACGCGACGTGAAGGGCAACAACGAGCTGCTGTCGCTGACCCGGCCCGACGTCATCTCCGACATCCACGAGGGCTACCTCGCGGCCGGCGCCGACCTGATCGAGACCAACACCTTCGGCGCGACCACCATCGCGCAGGAGGACTACAAGATGGCGCACCTGGCGCGCGAGATGAACCTCGAGTCCGCGAAGCTGGCGCGCGCGGCCTGCGACAAGTACTCCACGCCCGACAAGCCGCGCTTCGTGGCCGGCGCCCTCGGCCCGACGCCCAAGACCGCGAGCATCAGCCCCGACGTCAACGATCCGGGCGCGCGCAATGTCGATTTCGAGGCCCTGCGCGCCGCCTACTACGAGCAGACCGAAGCGCTGGTCGAGGGCGGCGCCGACGTGATCCTGGTCGAGACCATCTTCGACACGCTCAACGCCAAGGCCGCGCTGTTCGCGGTCGACGAGTACTTCGAGAACAGCGGCGAGCGGCTGCCGCTGATCATCAGCGGCACCGTGACCGACGCCTCGGGCCGCATCCTCAGCGGCCAGACCGTGACCGCCTTCTGGCACAGCGTGCGCCATGCGCGGCCGCTGGCCATCGGCCTGAACTGCGCGCTGGGCGCGGCGCTGATGCGCCCCTACATCCGGGAGCTGGCGCGCGTGGCCGACGACACCTTCATCAGCTGCTACCCCAACGCGGGCCTGCCCAACCCGATGAGCGACACCGGCTTCGACGAGACGCCCGACGTGACCTCGCGCCTGCTGCACGAGTTCGCGGCCGAGGGGCTGGTCAACATCGTCGGCGGCTGCTGCGGCACCACGCCCGACCACATCGCGGCCATTGGGCGCGCGGTGTCGCCGGTGGCGGGGCGGCTGCTGAACAATGCGGCGGGGTTCTACAAGGAGGCCGCCTGAGCCCTTCGCGGACCGGGGCGCTCAGCCTTCGGCCGGCCAGGGGTTGAGCAGCTTCGCGCCGCTTCTCTCGAAATCGCACAGGTTGCGCGTGACCAGCGTGAAGCCGTGCGCCAGCGCCGTGGCCGCGATCATCGAATCGCGGTAGTTGCGCGGATCGGGAACGTGCATCGGCGCGCACAGCAGCGCGGCTTCCGCCCCGAAAGGAAGAATCCGGCCGTCGAAGGCTTCGCGCAGGGCGTCGAACCATCGGCGCAGCGATCCGCCCTGCGGCGGCGAGCGGCGCTCCATCCGCAGGATGCCCGTCTCGATCTCCAGCACGGTGATCGCGCTCAGGAAGAAGTGGCGCTGCGGGATCGAGGCGGCCCATTCGCGCACGGCGGGCGACGGGTTCGGCTTGCCGTGCCGGAGTTCCGACACGACGTTGGTGTCGAGGACGTACATCAGCCGAGGTCCGGTGTCTTCGGCACGATCTCGGCGCGCGGCGGATCGAAGGGTTCGTCGTCCGTGGCGGGCAGGCTGTCCATGAGGGCGAGCAAGGACTCCTCGGCTTCTCCGCTTTCGCGGCGGTAGTCCTCGATGCGCTGGAGCACGTACTCGGGCACGCCGCGGTTCGTGATGTAGACCGGCCCGTGGGTGGCCGCACGCTTGGCGGCGGCCACGTCGCGGGTGAAGTCCCGGCTGGAAATGCTGGTGATGGTCATGGCAGCTCCCTGGTCTAGTTTGTTTGTATGTTATGACAATCAGTGGGCGCGCGTCAATCCACCCCCATCGACTTGGCCGCCACCCGCTCGCGCGAAATCAGCGCCACGAAGCGCTGCGCCCCCAGTCCCAGCGGCCGTTCGCGCGACCACACCACGTCCACCCACAGGTTCAGGCCGTTGCTGAGGTTCTCGAGCGGGATCTCGACCAGCGCGCCCGCCGCCACGTGTGGCCGCACGAAATTGCGCGGCAGCCAGCCCCAGCCGACGCCGGCGGTGATCAGGCTCAGGGCGGCCAGCGCGTTGTCGGTGCGCCAGAGGTGGCGCGCGAACACGCTGCGCGGGTCCATGGCCGTGACCAGGTCGCGGCCGGCCACCACGATCTGGCGGGTGGCGATCAAGTGCTCCTCGCGCAGGCGGCCGCCGGGCGCGGCGGCCAGCACCGGGTGGCCCGGCGCCATCACCGCGACCATGGTGTCGCTGCCCACCTCCTGGAAGCCCTCGCGCCCGTCGAGGCTGGGCCGCTCGAACACCAGCGCGAGCTGGGCCCGGCCGCTGTGCAGCAGCGCCAGCGCATCGGCCTGCGGCGCGGCCAGCACCTCGACCTGCAGCAGCGGGTACTCGTGCGCCAGCTCGGCCAGCGCGCCGCTCCAGGGCGCGGCCAGCAGCTCGGGCGCGATCGCGAGCGTGAGCCGTTCCTCCAGCCCCTGCGTGAGCGCCAGCGCCTGCGCGTCGAGCTGGCGCAGCTGTGCGGCCAGCGAGCGCGCCTGCGGCTCGAGCGAGCGCGCGGCGGCCGTGGGCCGGGGCTCGCGGCCCTTGCGGTCGAACAGCTGTAGGTCGAGCTCGGCCTCGAGGTGGGCGATGGCCATGCTGACCGCCGACGGCACGCGGCGCAGGGCGCGGGCGGCGGCCGAGAAGGAGCCGTGGTCGATCACGGCCAGGAAGACCTCGACGCTGTCGCTGGAGAAGCTCATGGCCGCCTCATGGGGGGGTCGATCTTTCAATAAAACTGAAACAAGTTGACTTTTTATATCAGCAAGAGACACATAAAGTCCACGGATCGCAGTCACACAACAAGCCAAGAGAGTCCGTCATGCAGGGAATCCAGCGTCGCATCGTCTACATCACCCTCTACGAAGGGATCGCCATCGTGGCCGCCAGCGCCGGGCTGGCGCTGCTGACGGGCGCCGGCCTCGGCCATTCGGGCGCGCTGGCGGTGGCGGCCTCGGTCATCGCGGTGATCTGGAACCTGATCTTCAACAGCCTGTTCGAGCGCTGGGAGGCGCGCCAGGCGGTGCGCGGGCGCAGCCTCAAGCGCCGCATCGCCCATGCCATCGGCTTCGAGGGCGGCCTGATCGGCCTGCTGGTGCCGATGTTCGCCTGGGGCCTGGGCATCTCGCTGTGGCAGGCGCTGGTGATGGACCTGGGGCTGGTGGTCTTCTTCCTGGTCTACACCTTCGTCTTCAACTGGGCCTTCGACCGCGCCTTCGGGCTGCCGGCCTCGGCGGCGCCGGTCGCGCAGGCGGCCTGAGCCTTCCCGGCGGCCCGCGGATACACCCGCGGGCCGTTGGCACGGCCGGCAGCCGGTAAAATCGCCACCCCTTCCAAGGAGCGTTGCAGCGGCGGCGCGCGAGACCCGGCTCGGGTCCGCGCACCCGCCGTCAGGCTTGGAAGGCGCCTTCTCGCAGAACCTGCCCGGAAGGCCCGGTTGCAACGACGCTCACCTGACGTGTCTTCCCCTGCCCAGGTGAGCCCCATGAGCGATGTCCCCGCGCCTTTCGTTTCTCCCATGAAGCTTTCCGGTCTCGAACCGGTGGCCATCGGCGAGGGATCCCTGTTCGTCAACATCGGCGAGCGCACCAACGTCACCGGCTCCAAGGCCTTCGCGCGCATGATCCTCAACGGCCAGTTCGAGGAGGCGCTGGCCGTCGCGCGCCAGCAGGTCGAGAACGGCGCGCAGGTGATCGACATCAACATGGACGAGGCCATGCTCGACAGCAAGGCCGCGATGGTGCGCTTCCTCAACCTGATCGCCAGCGAGCCCGACATCGCGCGCGTGCCGGTGATGGTCGACAGCTCGAAGTGGGAAGTGATCGAGGCCGGCCTGCGCTGCATCCAGGGCAAGGGCATCGTCAACTCGATCTCCATGAAGGAGGGCGTGGACAAGTTCAAGCACGAGGCGAAGCTCGTGAAGCGCTACGGCGCGGCCGCCGTGGTGATGGCCTTCGACGAGAAGGGCCAGGCCGACACCTACGAGCGCAAGGTCGAGATCTGCGAGCGCGCCTACCGCATCCTGGTCGACGAGGTGGGCTTCCCGCCCGAGGACATCATCTTCGACCCGAACATCTTCGCGATCGCCACCGGCATCGAGGAGCACGACAACTATGCGGTCGACTTCATCAACGCCGTGCGCTGGATCAAGCAGAACCTGCCGGGCGCCAAGGTCTCGGGCGGGGTGTCGAACGTGAGCTTCAGCTTCCGCGGCAACGACCCGGTGCGCGAGGCGATCCACACCGTGTTCCTGTACCACGCGATCCAGGCCGGCATGGACATGGGCATCGTCAACGCCGGCATGGTTGGCGTCTACGACGACCTCGAGCCCGAGCTGCGCGAGCGCGTGGAGGACGTGGTGCTCAACCGCCGGCCCGACGCCGGCGAGCGCCTCGTCGAAGTGGCCGAGAGCGCCAAGAGCGGCGCCAAGGACGACAGCAAGAAGCTCGAGTGGCGCGGCACGCCCGAGCAGCCGGTGCATGTCAACCAGCGGCTGTCGCACGCGATGGTGCACGGCATCACCGACTTCATCGTGGAGGACACCGAGGAGGCCTACCAGCAGATCCTCGCCAAGGGCGGCCGTCCGCTGCACGTGATCGAGGGGCCGCTGATGGACGGCATGAACATCGTGGGCGACCTGTTCGGCCAGGGCAAGATGTTCCTGCCGCAGGTGGTGAAGTCGGCGCGCGTGATGAAGTCGGCCGTGGCCCACCTCATCCCCTACATCGAGGAAGAGAAGCGCCAGGACGAGGCCGCGGGCCGCGACGTGCGCACCAAGGGCAAGATCATCATCGCCACCGTGAAGGGCGACGTGCACGACATCGGCAAGAACATCGTCACCGTCGTGCTCCAGTGCAACAACTTCGAGGTGGTGAACATGGGCGTGATGGTCCCGTGCCACGAGATCCTCGCCAAGGCGAAGGTCGAGGGCGCGGACATCGTGGGCCTGTCGGGCCTGATCACGCCGAGCCTGGAAGAGATGCAGTACGTGGCCGGCGAGATGCAGAAGGACGACCACTTCCGCATCAGGAAGATCCCGCTCCTCATCGGCGGCGCCACCACCAGCCGCGTGCACACGGCCGTGAAGATCGCGCCGCACTACGAAGGCCCGGTGGTCTATGTGCCCGATGCCTCGCGCAGCGTGAGCGTGGCGCAGTCGCTCTTGAGCGACCAGGCCGCGGCCTACATCGGCGAGATCAACGCCGACTACGAGAAGGTGCGCGCGCAGCACGCCAACAAGAAGCAGGTGCCGCTGTGGCCGCTGGCCAGGGCGCGTGCCAACAAGACGCCGGTCGACTGGTCGAGCTACGTGCCGCCCGTGCCCAAGTTCATCGGCCGGCGCGTGTTCCGCAACTTCGACCTGACCGAGCTCGCCAAGTACATCGACTGGGGCCCGTTCTTCCAGACCTGGGACCTCGCGGGGCCGTTCCCGGCCATCCTCAAGGACGAGATCGTCGGCACCGAGGCCGTGCGCGTCTACGCCGACGGCCAGCGCATGCTCAAGCGCCTGATCGAGGGTCGCTGGCTCAGCGCGAGCGGCGTGATCGGCTTCTGGCCGGCCAACACCGAGAACGACGACGACATCGTGCTCTACACCGACGAGTCGCGCAGCGAGGCCGCGCTCACCTGGTACGGCCTGCGCCAGCAGACCGAGAAGCAGGAGATCGAGGGCACGATGCGCCCGAGCCGCTGCCTGGCCGACTTCGTCGCGCCGCGCGAGAGCGGCCTGAAGGACTACGTGGGCATGTTCGCCGTGACCGCGGGCCTGGGCGTGGAGAGGAAGGAGAAGTACTTCGTCGACGACCTCGACGACTACTCCGCGATCATGCTCAAGGCGCTGGCCGACCGGTTGGCCGAGGCCTTCGCCGAGGCCATGCACCACCGCGTGCGCACCGACCTCTGGGGCTACGCGGCCGACGAGGCGCTGAGCAACGAGCAGATGGTCGCCGAGAAGTACCGCGGCATCCGCCCCGCGCCCGGCTACCCGGCCTGCCCCGACCACAGCGTGAAGAAGCCGATGTTCGACCTCCTGAACTGCACGGACATTGGCATGAGCCTGACCGAAAGCCTCGCTATGATGCCGGCCGCCAGCGTGTCGGGGTTCTACCTCGGGCACCCCGACAGCACGTACTTCAACGTAGGCAAAATCGGCCATGACCAGCTGCAGGACCAGGCGGTGCGCCGCAAGGCGAGCGAATCCGAACTGGAACGGCTGCTGGCGCCCAACCTCTGACGGCGCGCGGCGGGCCCTTCCGTTCCCCCGCGCCGCCGCCATCCACGCCGCCCGCCCCGCGGGCCGGTGAACCGATCCAGGCTTCCGGGGGATTCCCATTCAGACACTGCTCTTCATCCTCGCGCACCACGCGGCGCTGGCCCTCTTCGTGGCCGGCGCCTGGGGCTTCGGCGCCACCGTGCTGGCGCGCTTCGGGGCGCCCGCGCGGCGCGACGCCTGGCTCGAGGGCGCGATCGCGACCACGCTCGGCGTCGGCCTGTTCATCGTGGCCTTCCAGGCGCTGGCGATCGCCGGCGCGCTGCGCCAGGGCACGGTGCTCGCGCTGCTGGGTGCCGGCATCGTGCTGGCGCTGCTGCGGCTGCCCGGCTGGCGCCGCGAGCTGAAGGCGCGCGCCGCGCTCGCGCCCGCGCAGCCGGCGCCGACCCTCGGCGAGAAATGCGCGTTCGCCGCGCTGCTGCTCGTGGGCCTGCCCACGCTGTTCTCGCCGCTGGCGCCGCCGGTGGCCTTCGACGAGGTGATGTACCACCTGCCCTATGCGCGCCAGGTCGCGCAAAGCGGCACGCTGGGCGTCTACGAGTGGCTGCGCTACCCCTGGTTCCCCTACAACTACGACCTGCTCTACGCCGCCGCGCTGACGGTCTACGACGACGTCTTCACCCACTTCATCCACGGCCTCGCGGGCTGGCTGTCGGTGCTGATGATCCATCGCCTCGGCCGGCTGCACGCCAACCGCTACATCGCCTGCCTGGGCGCCGGCATCTGGCTCGCGCTGGGCGACTATCCCAACTCGTACATCGACATGGGCGTGGCGCTGTTCGTGCTCGCGGCCTTCGTCGCGCTGTGGTGGTGGGACGAGGGCCATGTGCTCGAACCGGCGCCCGGCGCAGCGCGCCACGGGCGCGCGCGCTGGCTGCTGCTGGCCGCCTTCTTCCTCGGCGTGGCGGCGGGCTCCAAGTACCAGGCGCTGATCTTCCTGCCGCTGGTGGCGGTGTTCGTGGCGCGGCGCGAGCGCCGGCCGCTGCCGTGGCTCGCGGCCCTCGCGCTGTTCCTCGTGCCGTGCATCTACTGGTATGCGCGCAACTACCTGCAGACCGGCGATCCGTTCAACCCGATCGGCGCGCGCGTGTTCGGCTTCACCAACTGGAACATGGCCGACTACACGCAGCAGCTGGCCGACGTGCGCGACCACGCCAACATGCCCAACGGCCTGTTCTGGCCGCTGCTGCTGGTGCCGTTCAGCCCGCTGTGGCGCCCGGGCCCGGTGCGCGCGGCCTTCGTGTTCTGCCTCTACTCGCTGGTGATCTGGGTCGCGACCTCGCGCTATCCGCGCTACATGATGGCCTCGTTCCCGCTGCTCGCGCTGATGGCCGCCGTGGGCTGGCACACGCTGCTGGGCTGGGCCGGTAGCTTCGTGCGGCGCCGGCTGCCGGCGCTCGCGCGCGGGCGCACGCCGGGCGTCTTCGGCGGGCTGCTGATGGTGGTGCTCGCGGGCTTCGCGCTCGCGCATTCGGTGCGCGATGTGCGCATGATCTCGCCCACGCCCGCCTCGCGCGAAGCCTTCCTCACCCAACGCGTGCCCGGCTACGAGGTGCTGAGCCACCTGCGCGCCAACCCCGTGGGCCGGCTCTACCAGGTCGGCCTCAACGACTCGATCTACTTCGCGCCCAACCCGGTGTGGGGCGACATCTTCGGGCCCTTCCGCTATTCGGACTACCTGTACCTGCCGGCCGACCAGCTCGCGCGCAAGCTGGCCTCGCAGCAGTTCGGCTCGATCGTGATCCAGACCGCGCTCGCGCCCTACGTCCACACCAAGCCCGACTTCGACAAGTACTTCAGCCTGATCGTCGAGAAGGACGGTGTGAAGGCCTACCGCATACTCGCGCCCACGCCATGACGACCGCCGACCGCCTCGCTTCCCCCACGGCCGCCGCCGCGCTCTCGCCGCTGCCGCCGGCGCTGCGCATCGCCGCCATCATCCCCTGCTACAACGAGGCGCTGGCCATCCCCAAGGTGGTGGCCGACTTCCGCGCCGACCTGCCCGAGGCGCAGATCCACATCTTCGACAACAACTCGAGCGACGGCACCGCCGAGGTCGCGCGCGCCCATGGCGCGCACGTCGTGCACGTGCCGCTGCGCGGCAAGGGCAATGTGGTGCGGCGCATGTTCGCCGACGTCGAGGCCGACATCTACGTCATGGTCGACGGCGACGCCACCTACGACCTCTCGACGGTGCGCGAGATGATCCGCATGCTGGTCGAGCAGAAGCTCGACATGGTGGTGGGCGCGCGCGTCGACGACCAGACCGATGCCCAGACCTACCGCCGCGGCCATCGGCTGGGCAACCAGATGCTGACCGGCGCGGTCGCGGGCCTGTTCGGCGGCAGCTTCACCGACATGCTGTCGGGTTTTCGCGTGTTCTCGCGCCGCTACGTGAAGTCCTTCCCCGCGCTGGCCAAGGGCTTCGAGATCGAGACCGAGCTGACCGTGCACGCGCTCGAACTGCGCATGCCCTATGCCGAGGTGCCCTCGGTCTACCGCTCGCGGCCCGAGGGCTCGGTGAGCAAGCTGTCGACCTACCGCGACGGCTGGCGCATCCTCGTCACCATCTCCAAGCTGTTCGTGAGCGAGCGGCCGCTGATGTTCTTCGCGATCCTCGCGGGCCTGCTCGCGCTGGCCGCGGTGGGGCTCGCGATCCCGCTCGCGATGACCTTCTGGGAGACCGGCCTGGTGCCGCGCCTGCCCACGGCCGTGCTGGCCACCGGCCTGATGCTCAGCGCGATGCTCGCGCTGGTCTGCGGCGCGGTGCTGCACACCGTGACCATCGGGCGCCAGGAGGCCAAGCGGCTGCGCTACCTCGCCATGCCCGCAGCCGGGTCGGCCTCGTGGCAAGACGGCGCCTGCGGTTGAGCCGATGAAGCAGGCCGGGCGCCAGTTCCTGCTGTTCGCCGTGGCCGGCGTGGTGGGCTTCGGCGTCGACGTGGCGGTGCTGTACTTCGCCGCGCCGCTGCTGGGCTGGTATGGCGCGCGCGTGCTGTCCTTCCTCGCGGCCGCCACCACCACCTGGGTGATGAACCGCCACCTGGCCTTCGGCGACCGTCATTCCGAGACCACGGTGTGGCGTGAATATGCGAGCTACCTCGCGACCATGCTCGGCGGCGCGGTCGTGAACTACGGCGCCTACGTGCTGGTGCTGCATTCGGTGAGCGGCCGCTGGGCGCCGATGCTCGGCGTGGCCGCGGGCAGCGGCGCGGGCATGGTCGTGAACTTCCTCGCCGCGCGCTACCTGGTCTTCAAGGCGCGGCGCTCGCCCTGAGCGCGGCGCGCCTCAGTGCGCCCCCGACACCACCACCGGAATCTCGGTCGCCGGCGGCGTGTTGCGGCTGCGGCCGCAGCGCACGATGCCGTCGATCATCACCATGCCCACGCCCGGGATGTCGCCGAGCTGCACGCTCTCGAGCAGGCCCGGCGCGGGCGAATGCTGCGCGCGGTCCATGAACACGAAATCGGCATCGCGGCCGACCTCGATCAGGCCGCAGTTGAGCTTGCGGATCTTCGCGGTGTTGCCGGTGGCGAAGCAGAACACCAGCTCGGCCGGGATGTTCGCGATCGACGACAGCATCGCGACCATGCGCAGGATGCCCAGCGGCTGCACGCCCGAGCCCGCGGGGCCGTCGGTGCCGAGGATCACGCGGTGCGGGCACTTGAGCTCGAGCGCCGCCTTGGCCGCCGCGATCGCCACCTTCTCGTTGCCGTTGTGCACGATCTCGATCGCGCGCGAGCTCTTCTCGCAGAGCTCGCACACATGGGCCTCGGGCAGCGAGGTGTGGCCGCCGTTGATGTGGCCGATGACGTCGGCGTCGGCCTCGAGCACCACGTCCTTGTCGATCAGGCCCGAGCCCGGGATCGACGGGCCGCCCGTGTGGATCGTGCTCTGGATGCCGTACTTGCGCGCCCAGGCCACCATCTCCTTGGCCTCGTAGCCGGCCTTCACCGAGCCCAGGCCGACCTCGCCGAGCAGGCCCACGCCGGCCTCGGCGAGTTCCTTGAAGTCGCTCTCGACCATGCCCTTCTCGATCACCGGCGCGCCGGCCAGCACCTTCACGCCGCCGGGGCGGAAGTTGTCGAAGGCGCGCTGCGCCGTGATGGCCAGGGCCTTCAGGCCCACGATGTCCTTGGGGCGGCCGGGCAGATGCACCTCGCCGGCCGAGATCATGGTGGTCACGCCGCCGTGCATGGTGGAGTCGATCCAGCCGATCTGGCCCTGGCGCGGCGTCCAGTCGCCGAACACCGGGTGCACGTGGCTGTCGATCAGACCGGGCGCGACGCAGGTCCGGCGCGCGTCGATGACGGTCTTCGCGCCCTCGAGGTCGCAGTCCTTCTGCTTGCCGATGGCGACGATCAGGCCGTCGTTCACCACGATGGTGTCGGCGTCGAGGATGGGCTTGTCGATGTCGCCCGAGAGCAGCAGCCCTATGTTCTGGATGACGACCTTGCCCGACTTTCCGCTGCTCGCGATTTCTGCCATTTCGTGTTGTCCTCGTCGTGGGTGGGAGTGTTGTTGTCCTGCAGATCGTCCGCGCGCACGGTGCGCAGCACGGTCTCGATCACGAAGTCTTCCCAGTGCCGGATCGCGTCCGGCGACTCCAGCGGCTCGCCGAGGAAGGCCGTGAGCGTGTGGCGGTTGGAGGTGTAGAAATAGCCGGTGGACGCGATCAGCAGGTAGATGTCGCGCGCCACGAGGTCCTTGCGGAACAGCCCCTGGGCCGCGCCGCTCGCGAGGATTTCCGCGATGATCGCCACCGCCCGCGACGAATACTCGCGCGCGCGCAGCGACTTCGAGATGTGCCGGCCCTTGTGCAGGTTCTCGGTGTTGAGCAGCGTCACGAACTCGGGGTTCTTGCGGTAGTAGCCGAGCACGAAGCGGATCACCTCGGTGAGCGCCTCCACCGGGCGCGAGGCATCGAGCGCGATCGCGGCCTCGGCGTCGTCCATGCGCTGGTAGATGCCCTCGAGCACCGCGATGAACAGGCCTTCCTTGCTGCCGAAGTAGTAGTAGATCATCCGGTCGTACGACTTGGCGGCCTTGGAGATCTTCTCCACGCTGCCGCCGTCGTAGCCGTACTTGGCGAACACCTTGGTCGCCGACTTGAGGATGCTGTCGCGCGTGGCCTGGGCCGCGGCCTCGCGCACGCCGGTGCGGCGCTGGGGCTTGGGCTTGGTGATGGAGCGGCTGTCGGCCATCGATCGCGCGGCGTCCTGCTTACTTCTCGGCGAAGGCGCGTTCGACGACGAAGTCGCCCGGCGTCGAGGTGTTGCCTTCCTTGAAGCCGCGTGCCTCGAGGATGTGCTTGAGGTCGACCAGGAGGCCCGGGCTGCCGCACAGCATCACGCGGTCCTCGGCGGCGTTGATCGGCGGCAGGCCGAGGTCGTCGGTGAGCTTGTTGCTCGCGATCAGGTCGGTGATGCGGCCCTGGTTGCGGAACTCCTCGCGCGTGACCGTGGGGTAGTACAGCAGCTGCTTGGCGACCATCTCGCCGAGGAACTCGTGCTTGGGCAGGTGGTCGGTCACGAGGTCGTGGTAGGCCAGCTCGTCGACCTGGCGCACGCCGTGCACCAGGATGACCTGCTCGAACTTCTCGTAGGTCTCGGGGTCGCGGATCACGCTCATGAACGGTGCCAGGCCGGTTCCGGTGCCGAACAGGTAGAGGCGCTTGCCGGGCAGCGTGTAGTCGATCAGCAGGGTGCCGGTGGGCTTGCGGCCCACGATGATGGTGTCGCCCACCTGGATGTGCTGCAGCCGCGAGGTCAGCGGGCCGTCTTCCACCTTGATGCTCAGGAACTCGAGGTGCTCCTCGTAGTTCGGGCTCACGATGCTGTAGGCGCGCAGCAGCGGCTTGTCGTTGACGCGCAGGCCGATCATCGTGAAGTGGCCGTTGGAGAAACGCAGCGCCGGATCGCGCGTGGTGGTGAAGGTGAACAGGCGGTCGGTCCAGTGGTGGACGCTCAGGACCTTCTCTTCGCTGAATGCACTCATACGGAACTCAATAGTGGTGAATGACGGGGGGTTGGCTGAGCCGGGATGCACGCCCTTGGGGCGCCAGCTGCCGGCCGGCTCCGAACCCTCCATTGTCGTTGGTCGGAAAAACCCCGATGAACATCGCGAGAAAACACCATTGCAAGCATCGGGCCCGTTTGCTACATTGACTCTCAATGTAGTGAATGCAACATGAAAGTGTAGGGGATGCTACACAAACGAAAGCCCCGGCACAAGCGGACATGCGGCACGTTTGTTGCAAACCCCGCCACCACGATTTGCAGCCAAGAAGAGGTCGCCCCCGATGACGGAACACACGAAGACAGACGGACTGCCGGGCATGGACGTGCCGGTGGTCGCCGAGGCCGGCCCCGGCGGTTTCGGCAAGGCGCCGCTGCGCAACGAGCGCATGAGCGCGGCCAAGGTCGAATGCAATGCCTGCCCGGTGCTGTGCCAGATCTCCGACGGGCGCACCGGCGCCTGCGACCGCTATGCCAACCGCGAGGGCGTGCTGGTGCGCGTCGATCCCGTCGTGCTGCTGCGCCGCCAGCTCGCGAGCGATGCGCCCGCGCTGGTGGCGTTCGACCGCACGGCGGCGGCTGAAGACGGCAAGCTCGTCGACGCACCCTCGGCCGACTGGAACGGCGATCTGCTGCATGCCGACGAGGTCTTCGTCACCGGCGTCGGTTCCTCCACCACCTACCCCGACTACAAGCCCGCGCCCTTCATCGTCGCCTCGAAGGCGCAGGGCGTGGACATGGTCACCGTGGTCACCGAGGGCATCTTCAGCTACTGCAGCTTCAAGGTGAAGATCGACACCGACCGCTTCCTCGGCGCCGAGCAGGCCAACGTGCGCTATCGCGGCGAGGTGGTGGGCCACGTCACCACGGCCGAGTACGGCTCGCAGATGCTGTCGCTGGGCGGCGTGCACCACCTCACGGGCGGCAGCAAGAAGGAAGGCCGCATGACGGCCGAGCTGATGCAGCTGCTGGGCAACAAGAAGGCCATCGAATGCACCATCGACGGCGGCGCCAGCCTGGTGATCCAGGCCGGCAAGGCGCCGATCGTCAACGGCGTGGAGGAGCAGCGCATGCGCGTGGGCTGCGGCTCGGCGGCGGTCGGCATCTTCGCGCGCCAGTTCGCGGGCGTGGCCGACGAGGTGGTGGTGGTCGACGACCACATCACCGGCGTGCTGACCGAGCACCAGGCCGGCCGCTGCCTCGACATGCCGCCCTCGGGCATCCAGATGCTGGGCCGCAAGTCGACACCGGGGCGCTACTTCCAGGTCGCGAACCCGGGCAACGGCTGGGGCGGCACCGACATCGCCGATCCGCTGTCGATCATCGAGGGCTGGGAGGAGGGCGTGGCCAAGCCCGGCCTGCGCCTGCTCATGACCTCGACCACTGGCGAGCATGCGCAGTGGTACGTGCTCGACGACGCGCTGCAGCCCGTCGAGCAGCCGATGCCGAGCGAAGTGAAGCGCATCGTCGACCGCATCGGCGAGAACTGCGAGCCTTCGCTGTGCACCGTGCTGTTCCTCGGCGGTGCCGGCGGCAGCCTGCGCGCGGGCGTCACCGAGAACCCGGTGCTGCTCACGCGCGCCATCAAGCGCGCGCTGGTCAACGTCACCTGCGGCGGCGCGCCGGCCTATGTGTGGCCGGGCGGCGGCATCACGGTGATGGCCGACGTCATGCGCATGCCCGACAACAGCTTCGGCACCGTGCCCACGCCCGCGATCGTCGCGCCCATCGAGTTCAGCATGCGGCGCGCCGACTACGAGGCGCTCGGCGGCCACATGGAGCATGTCTTCCCGCTCGAGCAGGCGCTCGCGCGCGGTGCCTGGCAGGAAGACGGCGCGCCGCTCGCGCGCCAATGGCTCGTCATCGACGAAGCCAACCCGTGGCCGCTGGGCCACGCCCCCATGCTGGGATAACCATGTCCGCCCAACGCACGGCGCTCGACGAGCACCGCTGGCACTTCAACCACGGCCCGATCGACATCGTGGCCGAGGCGCACGGCGACCGCTACGCGGTGGCGGCCGCGCACGATGCGGCCTGGGCGCGCTTCGCGCACGTGCTCGACGAACTGGTGCACGAACTGCCGCTGCTGCGGCTGCCGGTCACCGACAAGATGCGCCCGCGCGGCGTGGTGGCGCGCCGCATGTGGGATGCCTGCGCGGCGTTCGCGCCGACCTTCATCACGCCGATGGCCGCGGTCGCGGGCGCGGTGGCGCAGGAGCTGATCGCCTTCTACCAGCGCCCCGGCATCGAGCGCGCCTGGGTCAACAACGGCGGCGACATCGCCGTGCATCTGGCGCCGGGCCAGACCGCGCGCGTGGGCGTCTACGCGGACCTCGCGCGCTTCGACTGGCGCGATGCCAACGGCCTCGTCGACACCGACGGCCAGTTCGAACTGCGCGCCGACCAGCCGGTGCGCGGCGTCGCCACCAGCGGCTGGCGCGGGCGCAGCTTCTCGCTCGGCATCGCCGACAGCGTGACGGTGCTGGCGGCCACCGCGGCGCAGGCCGATGCGGCCGCGACCGTGATCGCCAATGCGGTCGACGTCGACAACGAGGCGATCCGCCGCGTGCCCGCGAGCGAGCGCAAGGACAACAGCGACCTCGGCGACACGCTGGTCACCGTCGATGTGCCGCCACTGCCCCCCGCGCAGGTGCGCAGCGCACTCGATACGGGCGCGGTGTGCGCCCGCGTCCTGCAAAAAGGCGGGCTCGCATGGGCCGCTCTGCTCGTTTGCCAGGGGCAGTGGCGGCTGGTCGAGCCCTTATGCTCGAAGCCGCTTGGAGCCAGACTCCCGCGCGCAGTTGGTTCAGTAATTGCTTAACGAAAAGCAAGGTTCTTTTTCATGATCGATATCCGCCGAGTCTTCACCCAGGTCGAGCACATCCACCACGAGTTCGGGCCGCGTGCCCAGACGCCGCTGGTGCGTGGTGCCATCGCCGCCGTGCTGACCAATCCCTTCGCGGGCCGCTACGAGCCCGACATCCTGCCGATGATGAGCCTGCTCGATCCGGTGGGCCTCGAGATGGCGCACAAGCTGCACGCCGCGATGGACGTGCCGCTCGAGCAGCTCGCCACCTACGGCAAGGGCGCCATCGTCGGTGCCGCGGGCGAGCTCGAGCATGGCGCGCTGTGGCACGTGCCCGGCGGCTATGCGATGCGCGAGCTGCTCGGCTGGAAGGGCGACCGCGTCGCCTATGCCAAGGGCACCGTCGACGAGAAGAAGACCGGCCAGCCCGGCAATGCGCTGTCGATCGTGCCCTCGACCAAGAAGGTCGGCGCGCCCGGCACCACGCTCGACGTGCCGCTGACCAACATCAACGCCAGCTACGTGCGCGGCCAGTTCGATGCGATCGAAGTGCGCGTGCCTGGCGCGCCCGCGGCCGACGAGATCGTGTTCATCCTCGCGATGAGCACCGGCTACCGCGTGCATGCGCGCGTCGGCGGCCTGCTGGCAGAGAACATCGCCAAGTGGGACGGCCTGCGCTGAGCCCGTGTACGAAGAGACAAGAAGAGAAGCCAAAGGAAATCCAGACATGACCGCCAACATCCGCAAGCTCGTCGTCCAGGTCGACGAAACCCGCAAGGAAATGGGCCGCGACATCGCGCCGCCCACGCGCCGCGCCGTCGCCATCGCCGTGATCGCCAACCCCTACGCGGGCCGCTACAGCGAGAACCTCGACGAGCTGATCGCGATCGGCGAGGAACTCGGCGCGCTGCTGGGCCAGAAGGCCGTGAAGGCGCTGGGCATCGAGCCCGGCCAGGCGCAGAGCTACGGCAAGGCCGCGATCGTCGGCGAAGGCGGCGAGCTCGAACACGCGGCCGCGATCCTGCATCCCAAGCTCGGCGCGCCGCTGCGCGTGGCGGTCGAGAAGGGCGCGGCGCTCGTGCCCTCGGCCAAGAAGCTCGGCACCCTCGGCACCGCCATCGACGTGCCGCTGGGCCACAAGGACGCGGCCTTCGTGCGCAGCCATTTCGACGCCATCGAGGCCCGCGTCTCCGACGCCCCGCGCGCCGGCGAGATCGTGGTGGCCGTGGCGGTCACCGACAGTGGCCGCCCACTGCCGCGCATCGGCGGCCTGCAGGCCGGCGAGATCAAGGGCGAAGACGGCCTGCGCTGAGGCGACACTCCACCTTTCCACCGATTTCCTCGTTCCTTTCCCGTTTTTCTCGAACCCCACCAGGAGCTTCCCGATGATCCCCTTGCGCCATGTTTTCAGCGCGGCTTCCGTCCTGACCCTGACCTGCGCCCTCGTTCCCGCGCACGCCCAGGGCGTGATCAAGATCGGCGAGATCAACAGCTACAAGGCGCAGCCGGCCTTCCTCGAGCCCTACAAGAAGGGCATGGAACTCGCGGTCGACGAGATCAACGCCAAGGGCGGGGTCAACGGCCGGAAGATCGAACTGATCAGCCGCGACGACAACGCCAACCCCGGCGACGCCGTGCGCGTGGCCGAGGAGCTGATCTCGCGCGAGAAGGTCGACGTGCTCGCGGGCGCCTTCCTCTCGAACACCGGCCTGGCGCTGACCGACTTCGCGAAGCAGAAGAAGTTCTTCTATCTGGCCGCCGAGCCGCTGACCGACAAGATCGTCTGGAGCAACGGCAACCGCTACACCTACCGCCTGCGTCCCTCGACCTACATGCAGGTCGCGATGCTGGTACCCGAGGCCGCCAAGCTCAAGAAGAAGCGCTGGGCCATCGTCTACCCCAACTACGAGTACGGCCAGTCCTCGGTCGCGACCTTCAAGACCCTGCTGAAGGCCGCGCAGCCCGACGTGGAGTTCGTCGCCGAGCAGGCGCCGCCGCTGGGCAAGGTCGATTCGGGCAGCGTGGTGCAGGCGCTCGCCGATGCCAAGCCCGACGCGATCTTCAACGTGCTGTTCGGCGCCGACCTCTCGAAGTTCGTGCGCGAGGGCAACACCCGCGGCCTGTTCAAGGACCGTGAAGTGGTCAGCGTGCTGACCGGCGAACCCGAGTACCTCGATCCACTGAAGGACGAGGCGCCCAACGGCTGGATCGTGACCGGTTATCCGTGGAGCGGCATCAAGACGCCCGAGCACAAGGCCTTCCTCGATGCTTACCAGGCCAAGTTCAAGGACTACCCGCGCCTGGGCTCGGTGGTCGGCTACAGCGCCATCCACTCGATCGCGGCCGGCATCCAGAAGGCCGGCAGCACCGACACCGAGAAGCTGGTCGCGGCCTTCAAGGGCCTGCAGCTCGACAGCCCCTTCGGCAAGATCAGCTACCGCGCGCAGGACAACCAGTCGACCATGGGCGCCTACGTGGGCAAGACCAAGAACGACGGCGGCAAGGGCGTGATGGTGGACTACGTCTACCTCGACGGCGCCAAGTTCCAGCCGAGCGACGACGAAGTCAAGAAGATGCGCCCCGCCGACTGATGCCGCTGCGCGCGGACCGCGGGCATTGCCCCAACGGTCCGCGCGTGCACGGCATGGGCAGCAGGTGGCACCACCACCGCTTCAGCCATGCGCCTCGGGCGCCTGGCGGGGGCGGGAGTTTCCAGTTCCTCGGGATCCTTGAATGAGCTTTTCAGGCTTCGTTGTTCAGTTGCTCAACGGGTTGGCCGGCGC
This sequence comes from Variovorax sp. GW821-FHT10D07, assembly GCF_059415325.1. Taxonomy (NCBI): domain Bacteria; kingdom Pseudomonadati; phylum Pseudomonadota; class Betaproteobacteria; order Burkholderiales; family Comamonadaceae; genus Variovorax; species Variovorax sp. GW821-FHT10D07. The sequence goes on from NZ_JBWKMZ010000004.1 coordinate 76,094, forward strand.
CTCGTCGCTGTTCTTCGTGGCGGCCGGCCTCTCGTTGATCTTCGGCGTGACGCGCATCGTCAATTTCGCCCATGGATCCTTCTTCATGGTCGGCATCTACCTCGCGTACACGCTGGTCGACAAGCTCGGCGCGAGCCTGGGCTTCTGGCCCGCGCTGCTGATCGCGGCGGTCGCGGTCGGCGTGCTCGGCGCGCTGATCGAGGTGCTGCTGCTGCGCCGCATCTACAAGGCGCCCGAGCTGTTCCAGCTGCTCGCCACTTTCGCGCTGGTGCTCGTCATCAAGGACGCGGTGCTGTGGCTCTGGGGCCCCGACGAGCTGCTGGGCCCGCGCGCGCCCGGCCTCAAGGGCTCGGTCGAGATCCTCGGGCGCCAGTTCCCCTCGTACGACCTGTTCCTGATCGTGGTCGGCCCGGTGGTGCTGGGCCTGGTCTGGCTGCTGCTCACGCGCACGCGCTTCGGCACGCTGGTGCGCGCCGCCACGCAGGACCGCGAGATGGTCAGCGCGCTGGGCGTCAACCAGGCCTGGCTGTTCACCGCGGTGTTCGCGCTCGGCGCGCTGCTCGCGGGCCTGGGCGGCGCGCTGCAGCTGCCGCGCGAGCCCGCCACGCTCGAGATGGACCTCAACACCATCGGCGCCGCCTTCGTGGTGGTGGTGGTCGGCGGCATGGGCTCGCTGCCCGGCGCCTACGTGGCCGCGCTGCTGATCGCCGAGATCAAGGCCGTGTGCATCTGGCTCGGCGTGGTGCAGATCTTCGGCATCGACGTGTCCTTCTCCAAGCTCACGCTGATGGTCGACTTCCTCGTGATGGCGGCCGTGCTGGTGTGGCGCCCGTGGGGCCTGTTCGGCCGCGCGCAGGCGCCGAGCCGCTACGTCGGCATGCAGGAGGAACCGCTGCGCCGTCCCGGCAACCTCTACCTGGCCGGTGCCGCGGTGCTCGCGCTGGTGCTCGCCGCGCTGCCGGTGCTGACGGCCGGTTCGCCCTACACCCTGGTGCTGATGATCGACCTGCTGATCGCGGCCCTGTTCGCCACCAGCCTGCACTTCATCATGGGCCCGGCCGGCATGCATTCGTTCGGCCATGCCGCCTACTTCGGCCTCGGGGCCTACGGCGCCGCGCTGCTCGCGCGCTCGCTGGGCCTGCCGATGGAGCTCACGCTGGTGGTCGCGCCGCTGGTGGCCGCGCTCGGCGCCTTCGTCTACGGCTGGTTCGCGGTGCGGCTGTCGGGCGTGTACCTCGCGATGCTCACCCTGGCCTTCGCGCAGATCACCTGGGCCATCACCTACCAGTGGGACAGCTTCACGGGCGGCAGCAACGGCCTCACGGGCGTCTGGCCCTCGGCCTGGCTGTCGGACAAGCGCGCCTACTACTGGCTCACGCTGGTGCTGGTGTCGGCCGGCGTCTGGTGGCTGCGCCGCGTGCTGTATTCGCCCTTCGGCTACACCCTGCGCGCGGGCCGCGACTCGGTGTTGCGCGCCGACGCCATCGGCATCGACGTCAAGCGCATGCAGTGGGCCGCCTTCGTCATCGCGGGCGCGGTGGCGGGCCTGGCCGGCGCGCTGTTCGCGTTCTCCAAGGGCAGCATCTCGCCCGAGACGCTGTCGGTCGGCAAGTCGGTCGACGGCCTCGTGATGGTGCTGCTCGGCGGCATCCAGACGCTCGCGGGCCCGGTGGTCGGCGCCGTCACCTTCACCTGGCTGCACGACACCGTGGCGCGCAACACCGACTACTGGCGCGCGATGCTCGGCGCCATCATCCTGATCCTGGTGCTGCTGTTCCCGCAGGGCATCGCGGGATCGATCAAGCAGCTCGTGGAGCGCCTGCGCGCGCCCAAGGAAGAGAAAGCCGCCGATGCCAAGCTCGAGGAGGTGAAGGCATGAGCCTGCTCAAGGTCAACAACCTCGGCAAGTCCTTCGGCGGCGTGAAGGCCGTCGACGGCATCAGCTTCGAGCTGCCCCCGGGCGAACTGCTGGCGCTGATCGGCCCCAACGGCGCCGGCAAGTCCACCACTTTCAACATGGTCAACGGCCAGCTCAAGGCCGACCAGGGCTCGATCACGCTCGACAGCCAGGAACTCGTGGGCCGCAAGCCGCGCGAGATCTGGCGCATGGGCGTGGGCCGCACCTTCCAGATCGCCGAGACCTTCGCCTCGCTCACGGTGGTCGAGAACGTGCAGATGGCGCTGCTCTCGCACGACCGCAAGCTGTTCTCGATGTGGCGCCGCGCCGCCGAGCACCAGCGCGACGAGGCGCTGGCGCTGCTCGACCAGGTCGGCATGAAGTCGCAGGCCGACCGGCCCTGCAGCGTGCTGGCCTACGGCGACGTCAAGCGCGTCGAGCTCGCGATCGCGATGGCCAACAGCCCCAAGCTGCTGCTGATGGACGAGCCCACGGCCGGCATGGCGCCGAAGGAACGCAACTCGCTGATGGCGCTCACCAAGCAGCTGGTCATCGACCGCGGCATGGCCGTGCTGTTCACCGAGCACAGCATGGACGTGGTGTTCGCCTATGCCGACCGCATGATCGTGCTGGCGCGCGGCCGCCTCATCGCGCAGGGCAAGCCGCTCGAGATCCGCGACCACCCCAAGGTGCAGGAGGTGTACTTCGGCAGCGGCAAGACCTTCGAGAAAGCAGCGGCATGAACACGACGAACGCCTCCGAACCCCTGCTCCAGGCCAAGGCCCTGTGCGCCTGGTACGGCGCCGCCCAGATCCTCTACGACGTCGACCTCGAGGTGCGGCGCGGCGAGGTGGTCGCGCTCATGGGCCGCAACGGCGCCGGCAAGTCGACCACCCTCAAGGCGCTGATCGGCATGCTCGGCAAGCGCCGCGGCGCGGTGCGCTTCCTGGGCCACGACATCTCGAAGAGCGAGCCGCACCACGCGGCGCGCCTGGGCCTGGGCTTCGTGCCCGAGGACCGGCGCGTGTTCACCGACCTCACGGTGATGGAGAACCTCGAGGTCGGCAAGCAGGCCGCGCGCCGCTGGGCCGACGGCAGCGAGGCGCCGCTGTGGACGCCCGAGCGGCTGTTCAAGCTGTTCCCCAACCTCGGCGAGATGCCCCACCGCCCCGGCGGTCGCATGAGCGGCGGCGAGCAGCAGATGCTGACCGTGGCGCGCACGCTGATGGGCAACCCCTACCTGGTGCTGCTCGACGAACCTTCGGAGGGCGTGGCGCCGGTCATCGTCGAGCAGATGGCGAACATGATCCTCGAGCTCAAGGCGCAGGGCGTGAGCATCCTGCTGTCGGAGCAGAACATGCACTTCGCGGAGCTGGTCTCCGACCGTGCCTACGTGCTCGAGAAGGGCCAGATCCGCTACCACGCCACCATGGCCGAGCTCGCGGCCAACGAGGAAGTGCGGCGCGCGTACCTGAGCGTCTAGTCAGTCAGTCGATGCGCCTTCGGGCGCATTCCTTGCAGGGTTTCGTTTCCATCAACGCAAGCACGGAGCACAGACCATGAACGACACGCACCGCAGACGCTTCCTCCAATCCACGGCCGCCCTCGGCCTGCTCGGCGCCTCGGGCGCGCTCTTCGCCGCCGGCGCGAAGATCAAGCCCGGCGACAAGGCCGTGCTGATCGTGGTCGACGTGCAGAACTGCTTCATCGACGGCGGCACGCTGCCGGTGAAAGGCGGTGCCGACGTGGTGCCGGTCATCAACCAGCTGGCGGCCTCGTTCCAGAACATCGTGGTCACGCAGGACTGGCACACCCAGGGCCATGCCTCGTTCGCGAGCGCGCACGCGGGCCAGAAGCCCTTCAGCAGCATCAAGCTGAACTACGGCAACCAGGTGCTGTGGCCCGACCACTGCGTGCAGGGCACGGACGACGCGGCGCTGCACAAGGACCTCAAGCTGCCGACCGCGCAGCTGATCATCCGCAAGGGCTTCCACGCCGACGTCGACAGCTACTCGGCCTTCGAGGAGGCCGACCGCAAGACCTCGACCGGCCTGGCCGGCTACCTCAAGGCGCGCGGCATCAAGACCGTGTTCGTGACCGGCCTGGCGACCGACTTCTGCGTCGCCTGGACCGCGCTCGATGCGCGCAAGGCCGGCTTCGATGCCTACGTGATCGAGGACGCCACGCGCGCCATCGACCTCAACGGCTCGCTGGCCGCGGCCTGGAAGCAGATGAGCGCCAAGGGCGTGAAGCGCATCCAGTCGGCCGACATCCAGGGCGCCTGAGAAGACGACAGGGAAGCCCGGCGATGCGCGGGCCCCCGCCGCGCATCGGCACAACACAACTCCGAGACAAGACGACCCCATGACGATTTCCCTCTCCAGGCGCTCCCTGGTGGCCGGCGGCGCAGCCCTCGCGCTCGGCCTCGGCCTGCTGGCCGCCGCGCGCGCCGAGAACGGCGTGAGCGACGGCGCCATCCGCATCGGCCAGTCGGCCGTGTTCAGCGGTCCGGCCAAGGACTTCGGCATCGACTACCGCGCGGGCATCAAGCTGCACTTCGACCGCGTCAACAAGGGCGGCGGCATCAACGGGCGCCGGCTCGAGCTGGTGAGCTACGACGACGTCTACGAACCCGCGAAGACCGCGCTCAACACCGCGAAGCTGATCGACGAGGACAAGGTGTTCGCGCTCACCGGCTACGTCGCCACCGGCAACCTCGCGGCCGCGATGCCGCTGGCCGAGAAGGCGGGCGTGCCGATGTTCGCGCCGCTGGTGGGCACCACCTCGTTCCGCACCAAGACCAACCGGCTGCTGTTCCACGTGCGCGCGGGCTACGACCTCGAGCTGCGCAAGATCATCAGCCACCTGTCGACCATCGGCATCCAGTCGATCGCGGTGGTGCACCAGGACAGCGCCTTCGGCAAGTCGAACCTCGCGACCTGCGAGGAGCTCGCGGCCGACTACAAGGTGAAGGTGGTCAAGACCTTCCCGCTGGCGATCGCCGCCGAGGATGCGAAGCCCGTGGTCGCGGGCCTCGCCGAGGCCAAACCGGGCGCGGTCGTGATGATCATGGCCGGGCGCCAGGTCGAGGTCTTCATGCGCGACTACCGCGCGAGCGCGGGCGGCGCGCCGCTGTACACGCTGTCGGTCGGCATCACCGACGCGGCCGGCTCGGCGCAGCGGCTCGAGGGCAAGCTCGCGGGCCTGGTCACGGCCAGCATCGTGCCGCCGCCGCAGGCCGTGCGCGTGCCCATCGTGGCCGACTACCAGCGCGACCGCGCCGAGTTCGGCGAGAAGATCGACAGCTACACCGCGCTCGAGGGCTACATCGTCGCGCGCGTGATGGCCGAGGGCCTGCGCCGCGGCGGCAAGGCGCTCACGCGCGAGAGCTTCGTCGCGGGCCTCGAGAGCATCGGCAGCACGCGCTTCGGCGACTTCCCGATCGAGTACGGGCCGAAGAACCACAACGGCTCGAACTTCGTGGACCTGGAGATGTACACCCGTGACGGCCAGCTGCGGCGCTGAGGGCCGTGCCGAGCCGCTGCAACTGAGGGTCAACGGCCACGCGCGCGCGCTCGCCGTGCCGCGCGAGGCCTCGCTGCTGCAGGTGCTGCGCAACGACCTCGGGCTCAACGGTCCCAAGTACGGCTGCGGCCTCGGCCAGTGCGGCGCCTGCACGGTGCATGTCGACGGCATGGCCGCCCGCGCCTGCGTGATCCCCGCGCACGGCGTGGCGGGCCGCGCCATCACCACGCTCGAGGGCCTGGGCACGCGCGGCGACTGGCACCCGGTGCAGGCCGCCTTCGAGCAGGCGCAGGCCGCGCAGTGCGGCTACTGCCTCAACGGCATGGTGATGCAGGTGGCGGCATTGCTGGCGCGCGAGCCGGGCGCCAGCGAGGCGCGCATCCGCAGCGAGCTCTCGGGCAACCTGTGCCGTTGCGGCACGCACATCGAGATCCTCGACGCGGCGCAGCGCGCGGCCCGCCAGCTGCGGGCGGCACAGCCATGACGCGGCGCGCCGATCTGCCGCGCACGCGCGCGGAGTTCCTCGCCGCCGAAGGCGTGCTGCTGGTGGTGCGCGAGACCCCGCCGGCTCCGCCGCCGGCCCAGGGCCAGCCGGCCTTCATCGCGGGCAACCCGGCCGAGGGCGACGAGGTGCTGCTCGCGGTGTGGGACGACGGCAGCGCCTCGGCGCTCAACGGCCACGTCGACCTCGGCACCGGCATCCAGACCGCGCTGGGCCAGATCGTGGCCGAGGAGCTCGAGCTCGGCATGCCCTGCGTGCGCGTGATGCTCGGCGACACCGCGCGCGCGCCCAACCAGGGCGCGACCATCGCGAGCGCCTCGATCCAGATCCATGCGCAGCCGCTGCGCCTCGCGGCCGCGCAGGCGCGCGCCTGGCTGCTTGCGAGCGCGGCCGAGAAATTGGGCGTGGCCGTCGAGGCATTGCAGGCGCGCAACGGCATCGTGCGTGTGGCCGAGGCGCCCGAGCGGCACCTGAGCTATGCCGAACTGGTGGCGGGCCAGCGCACCGTGCTCAGGCTCGATGCGAAGGCCGCCATCAAGGACCCGGCCGACTACCGCGTGGTCGGCACGCGGCAGGCGCGCGTCGACATCCCGGCCAAGCTCGCGGGCGAACTGGTCTTCGTGCACGACATGCGCGTGCCCGGCATGCTGCACGGCCGCGTGGTGCGCCCGCCCTACGCGGGCGCCGACCATGGCGACTTCATCGGCAACACGCTCGAGTCGGTCGACGAATCGTCGATCGCCCACATCCCCGGCATCCGCGCGGTGGTGGTGATCCGCGACTTCGTCGGCATCGTGGCCGAGCGCGAGGAGCACGCCGAGCAGGCGCTGCGCGAACTGCGCGTGCGCTGGAAGCCCTGGCCCGGCATGCCCGGCCTCGACGACCTCGCACAGGCGCTGCGCGACAACCCCTCGACGCAGCGCCTGCTGGTCGACGAGGGCGACGTCGACGGCGCGATCGCGCGCGCCGCGCATCCGATGCCGCGCACCTATGTCTGGCCCTACCAGATGCATGCCTCGATCGGACCCTCGTGCGCGCTGGCCGAATGGCAGCCCGCGGACGACGGTGGCAGCGGCATCCAACTGCGCTGCTGGGCCGGCACGCAGAACCCTCACGTTCTGCGCGCCGATCTCGCGAAGCTGCTCGGCGTGCAGGACCTGCAGGTCGACGTGGTGCGCATGGAGGCCGCGGGCTGCTATGGCCGCAACGGCGCCGACGACGTGGCCGCCGATGCCGCGCTGCTCGCGCGCGCGGTGGGCGCGCCGGTGCGCGTGCAGCTCACGCGCGAGCAGGAGCATGCGTGGGAGCCCAAGGGCGCCGCGCAACTGATGGAGATCGACGGCGGCCTCGCGGCCGATGGCAGCGTCGCGGCCTACGACTTCCAGACTTCCTATCCGTCGAACGGCGCGCCCACGCTCGCGCTGCTGCTCACGCGCGCCATCGAGCCGGTGGCGCAGGCCTACGAGATGGGCGACCGCACCGCGCGCCCGCCCTACGGCTACGACAACCTGCGCGTGAAGGTCAACGACATGGCGCCGATCGTGCGCGCCTCGTGGCTGCGCGGCGTGTCGGCGCTGCCGAGCTCGTTCGCGCACGAGTCGTACATCGACGAGCTCGCGACCGCGGCCGGCGTCGACCCGGTGCAGTTCCGGCTGCGCCACCTCGACGATCCGCGCGCGATCGAGCTGGTGCAGGCCACGGCACAAAAGGCCGGCTGGCGGCTGCGCACCGGCCCGCAGGAGAACGCCGATGGCGGGCTCGGTGCCGGCGGCGACATCCTGTTCGGCCAGGGCTTCGCCTATGCGCGCTACGTGCACAGCAAGTGGCCCGGCTTCGGCGCCGCCTGGGCCGCCTGGGTGGCCGACGTCGAGGTCAACCGCCGGACCGGCGAGGTGCACGTGCGCCGCGTGGTGGTGGGGCACGACGCGGGCCTGCTGGTCAATCCCGCGGGCGTCGAGCACCAGGTGCACGGCAACGTGATCCAGACCACGAGCCGCGCGCTCAAGGAGCAGGTGCAGTTCGCGCCGCAGTCCGGGCCGGCCGAGGGGGGCGAACGCCTGCCCGGCGTGCTGCCCTCGGGCGTGGTCGCGAGCCGCGAGTGGGGCAGCTACCCGATCATCAACTTCCGCGAAGTGCCGGTGATCGAGGTGATGCACATGCCGCGTCCTGGCGAGCCTTCGCTGGGCGCGGGCGAGTCCTCGTCGGTGCCGGGCACGGCGGCGATCGCGAATGCGATCTTCGATGCGACGGGCGTGCGCTTCAGGGCGCCGCCGTTCACGCCGGAGACGGTGCTGGCGGAGTTGAATCGGGGGCTGTTGCCGCCGCCGCCCGGAGAGGGCGACGGCAAGCCGCCGGGCGATGGCGATGCCGGCGTGCCCCCATCCCGGCCTTCCCCCAGAGGGGGAAGGAGCAAGGCCGATGCGCCATGGCCGACGCGCAAGAGCCTGTGGGCCACGGGCGCCGCGCTCGTGGTCGGCGGCATCGGCGTCGTCGCGGGCCTGCTCGGCTGGCGCTCGGCGATCGCGCCGGTGTCGCTCACCGCGCCGGTCTACAGCGAAGCCACCATCGAGCGCGGCCGCGTGCTCGCGGCGCTCGGCGACTGCGCGGTCTGCCATACCGCGCCGGGCGGCGCGCCCAACGCCGGCGGCCGCGCGATGGACACGCCCTTCGGCACGCTCTACACCACCAACCTCACGCCCGATGCCGAGACCGGCCTCGGCCGCTGGTCCTTCAGCGCCTTCCAGCGCGCGATGCGCGAGGGCGTGTCGCGCGACGGCCATCACCTCTATCCGGCCTTCCCCTACACGGCCTTCGCGAAGACCAGCGACGACGACCTGCAGGCGCTCTATGCCTACTTCATGGCGATGCCCGTGGTGCGCGCCGAAACGCCGAAGTCCGAACTCAAGTTCCCGTTCAACCTGCGGCCGCTGATGGCCGGATGGAACGCGCTCTTCCACGATCCCGCGCCGCTCGCGCCCGTGGCCACGCAGAGCGCCGAGTGGAACCGCGGTGCCTATCTCGTCAACGGCCTCGGCCATTGCGGCGCCTGCCACACGCCGCGCAACGCACTCGGCGCGGAGCAGGGCGGCAGCGCCTTCCTGTCGGGCGCGATGGTCGATGGCTGGGAAGCGCCGTCGCTTACGGCACGTTCGAAGTCCGCCATGCCCTGGGACGCCGATTCGCTCTACCGCTACCTGCGCGACGGCCATTCGCCGCGCCATGGCATCGCGGGCGGCCCGATGGCCGAGGTGGTGCGCGAGCTCGGCGCCGTGCCCGATGCCGACATCCGCGCGATGGCGACCTACCTCGCCTCGTTCAATCCCGAGCCACTGCCCGAGGCCGCCGCACAGGCCCAGGCACGGCGCATCGTCGACACGGCGGCGCGCACGCAGGGGCAACTGCTCGGCCCCGCGCAGCGCATGTTCGACAGCGCCTGCGCCGCCTGCCACCACGACGGCGACGGTCCCACGCTGCTGGGCGTGAACACGCCGCTCGCGCTCAACGGCAACCTCGCGAGCGCGAAGCCCGACAACCTGCTGCGCACCATCCTCGATGGCGTGCGCCATCCCGCGACGCGCGACATCGGCTTCATGCCCGCCTTCCGCGACGCGCTCGACGACCGCCAGATCGCCGAGCTCGCGGGCTACATGCGCGCACGCTTCGCGCCGCAGGAGCCCGCCTGGCCCGACCTGCAGGCCGAGGTCGCGCGCGTGCGCGCTGCGCCAGGGCACTGACAGCCGAATACGGGCAGCCGAACGCAGAAGGAATACCAAAGGAGCGCAGAAGTCGCAGAAGAGAAAGCCAATTTTTCTGGCTGTTCTTCTGCGACTTCTGCGCAACCTTCGCGACCTCTGCGTTCGGCTGCCCGCATTTCGTAAGCGCCCGCACGGCGCTACGATGCCCGCGCATTCCTTCCAACCTCCAGAGACAACCAACGCCATGCCACTCGATCTCCAGACCGCCACCAGCCTCCCGCAAGACGCCGACCAGGCCACCCTCGTCGGCCGCCTCTGGCAACCGGGCGTGGGCCCCGTGCTCGTGGCCGTGCAGGGCGACGGCCTGCATGACCTCTCGCGGCTCGCGCCCACCATGAGCGACCTGCTCGAGCTGCAGGAGTCGCCCGCCGATGCCGTGCGGCGCGTGCTGCGCAGCGGCCAGGCACCGCGCATCGCGGCGCTGGCCGAGGTGCTCGCCAACAGCGACGGCGGCGCGCGCAACGAAGACCGGCCCTGGCTGCTCGCGCCTTGCGACCTGCAGGCCGTCAAGGCCAGCGGCGTGACCTTCGTCGCGAGCCTGCTCGAGCGCGTGATCGAGGAACAGGCGCGTGGCGACGCATCGAAGGCCGAGGCCACGCGCGCGGCGCTCGGCGGCGTGCTCGGCGACAACCTCGCCGACATCGTGCCGGGCTCGCCCGAGGCGATGAAGGCCAAGGAGGTGCTGATCGCGCAGGGTGCGTGGTCGCAGTACCTCGAGGTCGGCATCGGGCCCGATGCGGAGATCTTCACCAAGGCGCCCGTGCTCTCGTCGGTGGGCACGGGGGCCGACATCGGCATCCATGCGGCCTCGGTGTGGAACAACCCCGAGCCCGAGGTCGTGCTCGCCGTCAACAGCCGCGGCGAGACGCTGGGCGCCGCGCTCGGCAACGACGTCAACCTGCGCGACTTCGAAGGCCGCAGCGCACTGCTGCTGGGCAAGGCGAAGGACAACAACGCCTCGTGCGCCATCGGTCCGTTCATCCGCCTGTTCGATGCGCACTTCGGCATCGCGCAGGTGCGCCGCATCACGGTCGCGCTCGAGGTGCGCGGGCCCGAGGGCTTCGTGCTCGAGGGCTCGAGCTCGCTCGCGAAGATCAGCCGCGATCCGCTCGACCTCGTGGCGCAGGCCATCGGCATCCATCACGACTACCCCGACGGCCTGATGCTGTTCCTCGGCACGATGTTCGCGCCGACGCAAGACCGCCACGGTCCGGGCCAGGGCTTCACGCACACGGTCGGCGACATCGTGCGCATCGCGGCGCCCGAACTCGGCGCGCTCGTCAATCGCGTCGCGCATGCCGACAAGGCCCCGCGCTGGACCTTCGGCATCGGCGCGCTGATGCGCAACCTGGGCGCGCGCGGCCTGTTGCGCTGAGTTCTGTCATGGTGCCGTCATGCACCGTTAAGCCGTACTGTGTAACGTTAATGGAAGATGTACTTCTTTGTGATTCAGAGACGGCATGATGACCTCTGATGTAGTTGACCGGCTCCTCGCTTCCACTCAAGATAACTAATGATTCGTTAATGTTTTGATTGGTTGAACGAGGGAGATCGGGTGTCGCAGGCAGAGATCGAGCTTTTGCAAAAGCCCGTCGAGGGCCCGCTTCCGTGCGGTGAGGATCTGGAATACGACGCCGATTTCATGGCGTTGCAGCAGGCAACGCTCGGCAAGCGCGAGCAGCAGTTCGGCAACACCATTATTCCGGCCGAGCCGCCCGACTGGACCAAGGTCGAGCGCATCGCCAGGCAGTTGTGCGAACGCACGCGCGACCTGCGCGTGCTGGTGCCGCTCACGCTCGCATGGACCGAGAACCGCGGCCTGCCGGGCTATGTCGAGGGCCTGCAACTGGTCGACGTGGTGCTGCAGACCTACTGGGACGACGTGCATCCGCGCGTGGTCGATGGTGGCGACGAGGACCCGCTGCCGCGCATGAATGCATTGGCCGCGCTGGCCGAGAGCGAAGGCATCGGGCGCAGCGTGCGCGATGCGCGGTTGCTCGATGACGGTGGCGTGACGATGACCTTGCGGCAGGTCGAGGCGCTGCTCGATTCGAGCAAGGCCGACCAGATCGACTACCCGGGCGGCGTGGGCCGCCTGCGCGAGGCCGCGCGCCGCGCCTATGACAACGACGCACCGCCGATCGTCGCGCTGCGCGCGGCGCTCGCGCTGCTGCAGCGCATCCGCGAGACCTCCGAACGTGCACTGGGCCAGAGCTGGGCCCCCGATTTCTCGCGCCTCGAACGATCGATGCGCACGGTGGCGCAACTGCTGCCCGAGCAGGCATTGCAGAGCGCGGTCGAGGTGCCACAGACCGCACGCCAGAGCCCATCGGCGAGCGATCCGGCCGCGATGGCTTCGTCTCCGGGCGCGATCGAGACCGCTGCAAGTGGCGGTCCCGGCCTACGCGCGATCGGTATCAACGATATTGAAATAACGAGCCGCGAAGATGTGCAGGTGTTGTTGGAAAAGGCGTGCCGGTATCTGGAGCGCGCGGAGCCCAGCCATCCCGCGCCCCTGTTGATACGCAGGGCGCAGAAGCTGCTGGCGCTCAACTTCTTCCAGATCATCGAGGAGCTCATGCCCGAGGGACTGCAGAAGCTGGAGAGCCTGGCGGGCCGGCCTTCGGGGTCCGACGCATCGCAGTAGGCGCCGGCGGCCGGCGCACGCGGTCCGCACGCATTCGATCGAAGAATCAAGAGGAAGCTTTATGGCAGACAACCGTGTCAGGAACAGTGGTCAGAAGTTCATCGCGCGCAATCGCGCGCCGCGCGTGCAGATCGAGTACGACGTCGAGATCTACGGCAGCGAACGCAAGATCCAGCTGCCCTTCGTGATGGGCGTGATCGCCGACCTCGCGGGCAAGCAGGTCGACCCAATGCCCGATCTCGCCGAGCGCGAGTTCATGGCGGTGGACATCGACAACTTCGACGACCGCATGAAGTCGATCAAGCCGCGCGTGGCCTTCCAGGTGCCCAACACGCTGACCGGCGACGGCCAGCTCAACGTCGACATCACCTTCGACAGCATGGACGACTTCTCGCCCGCGCGCATCGCGCGCCAGGTCGACGCGCTGCAGCAGCTGCTCGATGCGCGCACCGAACTGTCGAACCTGCTGTCCTACATGGACGGCAAGAACGGCGCCGAGCAGCTCATCGCGCAGGCGCTGCAGAACCCGGCGTTGCTGAAGTCGCTGGCCACCAGCCCGAACCCGGCCGTGGCCGGTGCGCTGGATGCGGCGGCGGCCAGCGAGAAGCCGGCCGGCAGTTCCGAATAAGGCGCGAGCCGATCACGTCGACAGGACCACCACCATGAGTACCGTGCAAAAACAATCCGCGCGCGCGCAGCAGACCGTCGAGGCGCTCGAGCCGAACGAGTTCTCGGACCTGCTCCAGCGCGAGTTCAAGCCCAAGACCGACCAGGCGCGCGAGGCGGTGCAGAACGCCGTCAAGACGCTGGCGGTGCAGGCGCTCGAGAGCTCCGTCACCATCTCCAACGATGCCTATCGCACGGTGCAGGCCATCATCACGGAGATCGACCGCAAGCTCTCCGAGCAGATCAACCAGATCCTGCACCACGAGGACTTCCAGCAGCTCGAGGGCGCCTGGCGCGGCCTGCACTACCTCGTGAACAACACCGAGACCGACGAGCAGCTCAAGATCCGCGTGATGTGCGCCTCCAAGCGCGAAGTGGCGCGCTCGCTCAAGCGCCACAAGGGCATCGGCTGGGACCAGAGCCCGCTGTTCAAGAAGATCTACGAGGCCGAGTACGGCCAGTTCGGCGGCGAGCCCTTCGGCGCGCTGATCGGCGACTTCCATTTCGACCACAGCCCGCCCGACGTCGAGATGCTCGGCGAAATGGCCAAGATCGCCGCGGCCGCGCACTGCCCCTTCATCGCGGGCGCCTCGCCGACCGTGATGCAGATGGACTCGTGGCAGGAGCTGTCGAACCCGCGCGACCTGACCAAGATCTTCCACAACACCGAGCACACCGCGTGGCGCTCGCTGCGCGACTCGGAAGACGCGCGCTACATCGGCCTGGCGATGCCGCGCTTCCTCGCGCGCCTGCCCTATGGCGCGCGCACCAACCCGGTCGACGAGTTCGAGTTCGAGGAAGAGACCGATTCGGCCGCGCACAGCCGCTACACCTGGGCCAACTCGGCCTATGCGATGGGCGTGAACATCAACCGCTCGTTCAAACAGTACGGCTGGTGCACCTCGATCCGCGGCGTGGAATCGGGCGGCGCGGTCGAGAACCTGCCGACCCACACCTTCCCGACCGACGACGGCGGCGTCGACATGAAGTGCCCGACCGAGATCGCGATCAGCGACCGGCGCGAGGCCGAGCTCGCGAAGAACGGCTTCATGCCGCTGGTGCACCGCAAGAACTCCGACTTCGCGGCCTTCATCGGCGCGCAGTCGCTGCAGCAGCCGGCCGAGTACTACGACGCCGATGCCTCGGCCAACGCGAACCTCGCGGCACGCCTGCCGTACCTGTTCGCCTGCTGCCGCTTCGCGCACTACCTCAAGTGCATCGTCCGCGACAAGATCGGCTCGTTCCGCGAGCGCGAGGACATGGAGCGCTGGCTCAACGACTGGATCATGAACTACGTCGACGGCAGCCCCGGCACCTCGTCGCAGGACACCAAGGCGATGAAGCCGCTGGCGGCCGCCGAGGTCCAGGTGGAACCGATCGAGGACAACCCCGGCTACTACGCCGCCAAGTTTTTTCTCCGGCCGCACTACCAGCTCGAAGGGCTCACGGTGTCTTTGCGGCTGGTTTCGAAGTTGCCGTCCAACAAGAAGGACAGCAGCTAATTCAACAGTGCCTCGATGGGGCACGCACAACTCCGGGGGTTAATGATGGCAGTAGACATGTTCATGCGCGTCGAAGGCGCGAACGGCGAATCCAAGGACTCGAACCACAAGGACTGGACGGATATCAAGTCGTTCGCATGGGGTGCGACGCAGCCTGGCAACATGGTCAGCGGTGGTGGTGGTGGCGTGGGCAAGGCCAGCTTCAACGATCTGCAGGTGCTCGCGCGCATCGACAAGGCGGCCCCGTCCGTCATGAAGAACTGCGCCAGCGGCAAGCACCTGAGCAAGGTCGAGGTCTCGGTCTGCAAGGCCGGCGGCGGACAGATCGAATACACGCGCGTGACGCTCGAGGAAGTGCTGGTCACCTCGGTGCAGTACACGGCCGAGCAGGGCAGCGACGCGGTGTTCGTGCAGTACGCGTTCCAGGCCGCCAAGGTCAAGCAGCAGTACTGGGAACAGACCGACAAGGGCGGCAAGGGCGCCGAAACCCAGCTCGGCTGGAACATCAAGGAAAACAAGGAAGCCTGATCCGCGGGCCCGGCCGGGCTTGCGGGCGGTGCCTCGGCGCCGCGCGCGAGCCGGTCTCCGGCTGACGGTCTTCGGGCCGCCAGCCGAAGGCCGAGCGGCGAAGGCGGCGCATCCCGCCGCCATCCGCGACAGGGCCGCGACCCCGCGAGGCGGGCGCCGGCGGCCACGAGCGATATCCAACCACCGACCACGGCGGCGGCTCTGGCTTCATCAGGGCCGGGACCGCGCATTGGCGAAACGACAGAGGAAGCTGCTTCATGGGCGATGCGTTTGCAGTGCTGGGCGAGCGCTCGGTGGCCGAGCACACCGAGGGGATACAGCGGCAGATCCGCGCCGATCCCCAGAACGCCAGCCTGCGGCTCGCGCTGTGCCACTTCCTCGCGCTGCGCGGCGAATGGCAGCGCGCCGAGGACCAGCTCAAGGCGGCCGTCAAGTTCGATCCCTCGTTCACGCCCGCGAGCGCCACCTGCTCGATGGCGCTGGCCGGCGAGCGCCAGCGCAGCGCCTTCTGGGCCGGCGATGCGGCGCGCGCGCCCGCGGTGCTCGGCGACGGCGCGGACTGGGTCGATGCATTGATCGCGGCCGCAGCGCTGCCGGCCGACCAGGCCGACGAGGCCACCCGGCTGCGCGAGTCGGCGCGCGATGCCACGCCCGCGCTGCGCGGCCTGCTGCAGGCCGTGGACCGCTCGGGCGATGCGGCGAGCGAACGCGTCGATGGCGAAGCGCTCGAGCGCATCGACTTCGACTGGCTCTGCGACGGCGATGCGCGCCTGGGCGCCGCGCTCGAGGTCATCACGCCCGCGGGCTATGGCTGGCTGCCGCTGCCCTCGGTGCGCCGCCTGAGCTTCCAGCGGCCGCAGCACCTGGTCGACCTGCTGTGGTCGCCGGTGCAGGTGGAGCTGGCCGATGGCCGCGGCCTGGCCGTGCTGGTGCCGGTGCGCTATGCGGGCGAGCTCGCCGCGCTCGAGGACGGCCTCGCGCTCGCGCGCCGCACCGACTGGCTGCCGCTGCCCGGCGAGGCCGCGTTCGCGGGCGCGGGCCAGCGCACCCTGATCAGCGACGCGGGCGACCATGCGCTGCTCGAGCTGCGCACCGTCGAATTCACCGCCGGGGAGGCCGCCTGATGGCCACGGCCGGCGCCTCCGCCTGGTCGGGCCCCGATGTCGAGGGCGAGCAGGAGAGCGTCGCGCGCGACCGGCTGCAGCCGGTGCTGCTCGACCGCCTGACCGACAAGCAGCCGAGCAACCGCCAGGAGCGCGCGGGCGCCTTCCTGATGAGCGGCAAGCTGCTGCGCGACTCGGTGCTGCGCGACCTGCAGTGGCTGTTGAACACCACCAACTTCGGCACCGCGCATTCGATCCAGGACCTGCCGCGCGCGCGCCGCTCGGTCGTCAACTACGGCGTGCGCGGCTGGGCCGGCGGGCGCATGTCGGAGGTCGACTTCGCCGACGTCGAGGCCGCCATCCGCACCGCCATCATCGACTTCGAGCCGCGCATCATGAAGGACAGCATCGACGTGCGCTGCGTGACCGACGCCACCGAGCTCGAGCACCACAACCTGCTCGCGCTCGAGATCCGCGGCACGCTGTGGTCGGTGCCCTATCCGATCGAGTTCATCCTGCGCTCGGAGCTGGACCTGGAAAGCGGCCACATGATGTTGCGCCCGACCGGAGGCCTCTGATGGACGCGCGGCTGCTCGACTACTACAACCGCGAACTCACCTACATGCACGAGCTCGGTGCCGAGTTCGCGCAGCGCTATCCGAAGATCGCGGGCCGCCTGGGCATGCGCGGCATCGAGGTCAGCGATCCCTACGTCGAGCGGCTGCTCGAGGGCTTCAGCTTCCTCACGGCGCGCATCCAGCTCAAGATGGACGCGGAGTTCCCGCGCTTCTCGCAGCGGCTGCTCGAGGTGGTCTATCCGAACTTCCTCGCGCCGCTGCCCGCCATGGGCGTGGTGCAGATCGACGGCAACCTCAACGAGGGCTCGCTGAAGGCCGGCTACGAGCTGCCGCGCCACACGATCCTGCGCGGCCGCATGATCAAGGGCGAGCAGACGGCCTGCGAGTTCCGCACCGGCCACGCGGTCACGCTGTGGCCGATCCGCATCGCCGAGGCCAGCCTGGGACCGGTGCCGGCCGAGATCCTGCATGCGCTGCCGATCGTCGCGCGGCAGGCCAAGAGCGCGATCACGATCAAGCTCGAGGCCGTGGGCGGCGCGCGCTTCGCCGAGATGCCGCTCGATCGGCTCGAGTTCTTCCTCTCGGGCGCCGAGCTGCATGCGCTGCGCGTGCTCGAGCTCGCGGTGCACCACTCGATCGGCACCGTCTGCCGCAGCGGGCCCGGCACCGCGGGCCAGGGCGCGCGCATCGTGCCGCTGGGCGAGGAGGCGATCCGCCACGAGGGCTTCGATCCCGACCAGGCGCTGCTGCCCTACGACGCGCGCTCGTTCCAGGGCTACCGGCTGCTGCACGAGTACTTCGCCTTTCCCGACCGCTACCTGTTCTTCAGCGTCAACAAGCTGCGTGCCGCGGCCGCGGCGATGAGCGGCACCACGATGGAGATCGTGATCCTGCTCGACCGCGCCGACGGCGACCTCGAGCGGCTGATCGACGCGCGCCAGTTCTCGCTGTTCTGCACGCCGATCGTCAACCTGGTGCCGCGCCGCAGCGACCGCATCCCGGTGGGCCCGGGCCAGCACGAGCACCATGCGGTGATCGACCGCACGCGGCCGCGCGACTTCGAGATCTTCACCGTCGAGCGCGTGGTCGGCCACATGAGCAACGGCTCCGAGGAGCGCGAGTTCCGGCCCTTCCTCGGCTCCTTCGCCTCCGACGACGGCGACTTCGGCGCCTACTTCTCGGTGCGGCGCGAACCGCGGCTGGTGTCGGACCGCGCACGCGCGCAGGGCACGCGCACCAGCTACACCGGCAGCGAGGTCTACGTCTCGCTGGTGGACCAGCACGACGCGCCCTTTCCACACAGCCTGCGCCACATCACGCTCGATGCGCTGTGCACCAACCGCGACCTGCCGCTGTTGCTGCCCACCGGGCTGGAGTCGGACTTCACGCTGCGCGTGTCGGCACCGGTGCGCGCGATCCGCATCCTGCGCGGGCCCTCGCGGCCCTACCCGGCGCTGGCCGAGGGCGCGCTGACCTGGCGCCTCATCAGCCACCTGGGCCTCAACTACCTGAGCCTCACCGACGTCGATGCCGACCAGGGCGCGGCCGCGCTGCGCGAGATGCTCGACCTCTACGGCAACCTCGCCGATCCCGCGGTGCGCCGGCAGATCCAGGGCGTGCGCTCGATGAAGCTGGCGCCGGTGTTCCGCCGCTTGCCCGAGCCGGGCCCGATCGTCTTCGGCCGCGGCGTGGAGATCGCGCTGAAGCTCGACGAGACCGCGTTCTCGGGCGCGAGCCCGTACCTGTTCGGCGCCGTGCTCGAGCAGTTCTTCAGCCGCCACGTGTCGCTCAACGCCTTCACCGAGTTCGCGCTGGCCAGCCTGCAGCGCGGCGAGATCGCGCGCTGGACGCCGCGCATCGGACGCCGACCCGCCGTATGAACAGCACCACCGACCTCCGCGAGGACTCGGACGCCGCGCAGGACGCGCAGGCGAGCGACGCGGTGGATCGGGCGGTGGTGCACGAGGTGCGGACCGAGGCCGCGCCGCCGCCCGCGCGCGGCCTGCCGCAGGTCGATCCGGTGTTGTGGGCCGGCCTGGTCGAGCAGCCCTTCGAGCACGACCTCTTCATGCTGCTGCGCCGGCTCGACGCGCACGGCGACCATCCGCTGCTGGGCCGCGCGCCGCGCCCGCTCGACGAGCCGCTGCGCCTCGGCCAGGAGCCCTCGATGGCCTTCGCGCCCTCGAACGTCTCGGGCGTGGACGACAGCCGCGACGGCCCGCCGCAGATCTCGATCTACGGCTTCGGCCTGTTCGGCCCCAACGGCCCGCTGCCGCTGCACCTGACCGAGTACGCGCGCGAGCGCAAGCGGCACCACAACGACCACACGCTCAGCGCCTTCGCCGACCTGTTCCACCACCGGCTGATCCTGCTGTTCTACCGCGCCTGGGCCGATGCCCAGTCGGTCAACAGCCTCGACCGGCCCGACGGCCACCGCTTCGTCGAGTACGTCGCGAGCCTCATGAACATGGGCCAGCCCGGGCTCAAGGAGCGCGACCGCATCGCCGACCATGCGCGCACCCACATGGCGGGCCACCTGGTGCGCCAGACGCGCAACCCCGAGGGCCTGATCCAGATCCTGCGCCTGTACTTCGACCTGCCGGTGCGCATCGAGGAATTCGTGAGCGACTGGGTGACCATCGACGAACCGCAGGTCAGCCGCATCGGCCTGTTCGGGCGCAACCACCGGCTCGGCGCCGGCGCCACCATCGGCCTCGCCGTGCGCGATGCGCAGAGCAAGTTCCGCCTCGAGCTCGGGCCGCTCACGCTCGAGCAGTACCGCGCCTTCCTGCCCGGCAGCCAGCGGCTGCAGCAGGTGGTCGACTGGGTGCGCCAGTACGTCGGCATCGAATTCGCGTGGGAGCTGCGGCTCGTGCTGCGCAAGGAGGAGGCCGGCGGCATGCAGCTCAATGGCGGCCAGCGCCTGGGCTGGGGCAGCTGGCTCGGCACCCGCCTGTCCGACACCGACGCCGGCGACCTGGTGTTCGCGCCCGAGGCCCTGCATTCGCGTTCCGCAGCCACCGCTTCCCACACCTCCGCTTCCTTCACCCAGGCCTCATGACCGACATCCGCCGCGTCTCGCTGTTCTCCAAGCTCAACCCGATGCTCTACAAGGCATTGGAGACCGCCACCGCCTTCGCCAAGCTGCGCGGCAATGCCTACGTCGAACTCGTGCACTGGCTGCACCAGATCCTGCAGCTGCAGGACAGCGACCTGCTGCGCATCGTCAAGCGCGCCGGCCTCAACCTCGACGCGGTCGAGCAGGACCTGGTGCGCGCGCTCGACCGGCTGCCGCACGGCGCGACCTCGATCAGCGACATCTCAGAGCACGTCGACAGCGCGGTCGAGCGGGCCTGGGTCTATGCGAGCCTGCGCTTCGAGGCGACCTCGATCCGCGGCGCCTACCTGCTCGCGGGCATCGTCAAGACGCCGGGGCTGCGCCAGGTGCTCTCGGGCATCTCGCGCGAGTTCGACAAGCTGGTGCCCGACGTGCTGATCGCGCAGCTGCCGGCCTGGACCGAGGGCTCGCCCGAGGACGACTACGACATCGCGCCCGAACCGGCGACAGGTGGCGCGCCGGCTCAGGCTGGTGCCGCGCCGCAGGCCGCGGGCGGCTCGGCGCTCGCCAAGTACGCGAGCGACCTCACGGCCAAGGCGCGCGCGGGCGAGCTCGATCCGGTCTACGGCCGCGACGACGAGATCCGCCAGATCGTCGACATCCTGATGCGGCGGCGCCAGAACAATCCGCTGCTCACGGGCGAGGCCGGCGTCGGCAAGACCGCGGTGGTCGAGGGCCTGGCCCAGCGCCTGGCCGCGGGCGACGTGCCGCCCTCGCTGCGCGAGGTCTCGCTGTGGGTGCTCGATCCCACGCTGCTGCAGGCCGGCGCGGGCGTCAAGGGCGAGTTCGAGCAGCGGCTGCGGCAGGTCATCGACGAGGTCGAGAAGAGCCCGAAGCCGATCGTGCTGTTCGTCGACGAGGTCCACACGCTGGTGGGCGCGGGCGGCACCGCCGGCACCGGCGATGCCGCCAACCTGCTCAAGCCCGCGCTCGCGCGCGGCCGGCTGCGCACCATCGGCGCCACCACCTGGTCGGAGTACAAGAAGTACATCGAGAAGGACCCGGCGCTCACGCGGCGCTTCCAGACCATCCAGGTGCAGGAGCCGACCGAGGACAAGGCCGTGATCATGCTGCGCGGCATCTCGGCCGAGCTCGAGAAGCACCATGGCGTGCTGATCCTCGACGCCGCGCTCGAGGCCGCCGTGAGCCTGTCGCACCGCTACATCCCCGCGCGCCAGCTGCCCGACAAGGCCGTGAGCCTGCTCGACACCGCCTGCGCGCGCGTGGCGCTGAGCCAGCATGCGCTGCCGGCCGCGCTCGAGGACCTGCAGCGGCGCATCGAGGTGCTGGGCATCGAGTCGGGCATCGCGCAGCGCGAGGCCGCGATCGGCGTGGGCGAGGCGCAGCGCGTGCAGGACATCGCGGCGCAGATCGATGCCGCCAAGGCCGAGCTCGCGACGCTCGAGCAAAGGCGCATCGAGGAGGCCGAGCTGGTCGAGCGCATCGTGGCGCTGCGCCGTCGGCTCTCGCCGGCGGCGGTGCCGGTGCAGGCTGAAGAGGTCGCCGAAGACGGCGATGAAGAAAGCGAAGAAGAGGCGGTGCCCGCCGAGCCCGAGGCCTCGCCCGAGCAGATGCGCGCCGAGCTCGACGCGGCGCAGCAGAAGCTTTCGCAGCTGCAGGGCGAATCGCCGCTGATCCTCGCCGCGGTCGACGCGCAGGCCGTGGCCACGGTGGTGGCCGACTGGACCGGCATCCCGATCGGGCGCATGGTGCGCGACGATGCGCAGTCGGTGCTGCGGCTCGGCGAGATCCTGTCGCAGCGCGTGGTCGCGCAGACCGATGCGCTCGACACCATCGCGCGGCGCATCCGCACCGCGCGCGCGCGGCTGGACAACCCCAACAAGCCGGTCGGCGTGTTCCTGCTGTGCGGCCCCTCGGGCGTGGGCAAGACCGAGACCGCGCTCGCGCTGTCGGAGGCGCTGTACGGCGGCGAGCAGAACCTCGTCACCATCAACATGAGCGAGTTCCAGGAGTCGCATACCGTCTCCACGCTCAAGGGCGCGCCGCCCGGCTACGTGGGCTACGGCGAAGGCGGCGTGCTGACCGAGGCGGTGCGCCGGCGACCCTACAGCGTGGTGCTGCTCGACGAGATCGAGAAGGCCCACCCCGACGTGCACGAGATCTTCTTCCAGGTCTTCGACAAGGGCTGGATGGAGGACGGCGAGGGCCGCCACATCGACTTCCGCAACACCGTGATCATCATGACCTCGAACGTCGGCACCGACCTGGTCATGCAGCTGTGCGAGGACCCGGTGCTGCGTCCCGACCCCGAGCCGCTGGCGCAGGCGCTGCGCGAGCCGCTGCTCAAGGTGTTCGCGCCCGCGCTGCTCGGGCGGCTGGTGGTGGTGCCCTACTACCCGCTGCATGCCGATGCGCTGCACCGCATCATCCGGCTGCAGCTCGACCGGGTGGCCGCGCGCCTGCAGGCCAACCACGGCATTGCCCTGGGTTACACCGACAGCGCCGTGGCGCTGGTGGCGCGCCGGTGCACGGCCATCGAGTCGGGCGGACGGATGATCGATGCGATCCTCACGCACACCATCCTGCCGCGATTGAGCGAGGAAGTCATCGGCGCCACGGTCAGTGCGCGCAAGCTCGCGGGCGTCGAACTCTCGGCGCAGGGCGACGACTTCCACTACGAATTTTCCGAAGCCAGCTAAGCGAAGGGAGTTGCCATGGCCCGTGTCGTCACCGCCCACACACCGCTCGCAGAAGACCAGCTGCTGTTCCGCTCGATGCACGGCAGCGAGGGCCTGTCCCAGCTGTTCGAGTTCGAGGTCGACCTGCTGAGTCCGAACACCTCGGTCGACATGAAGGCCATGCTCGGCAAGCCGCTCACGCTCGAGATCCGCACGCTCACCGGCACGCCGCGCTACCTCAACGGCCAGATCACGCGCTTCACGTTGGTCGGGCGCGACGCGGCCTCGTCGCGCTACATGGTGTACCGCGCCTCGGTGCGGCCGTGGCTGTGGTATCTCACGCGCACCAGCGACTGCAAGATCTTCCAGAACAAGTCGGTGGTCGAGATCCTCGAGGAGGTGCTCGGCGAGTACGGCTTCGCGCTCGAGAAGAAGCTCACGGCCTCGTACCGGCAGTGGGACTACTGCGTGCAGTACCAGGAGACCGACTTCGCGTTCGTGAGCCGGCTCATGGAGCACGAGGGCATCTACTACTTCTTCAAGCACGAGAAGAACCAGCACACGCTGGTGCTGGCCGACGACATGAGCGCGCACGAGACGCTGCCCGAGTACCCGAGGATCAGCTACGTCTCGACCGACCGCGTGGGCGATCCGGGCCGCGAGGCCATCGACCAGTGGGAGGTGACCGAGGAGATCCGTCCCGGCACCTACGTGGTCGACGACTTCGACTTCAAGAAGCCCAAGGCCGACCTGCTCACCACGCGCAGCCAGCCGCGCGGCAACGACCACGGCCAGTACGAGATGTATGAATGGCTCGGCGGCTACAGCGACGCCGGCCAGGGCGAGCACTACGCGCGCATCCGGCTCGAGGAGGCGCAGGCCCAGGCCGAGCTCGACATCGGCCACGCCACCGTGCGCGGCATGGCGCCCGGCTACCGCTTCACGATGCAGAACGCGCCGCGCGACGAGGACAACCGCGAGTACCTGATCGTCTCGGTGCTCTACAACCTGCGCGAGGGCGGCTACGCCTCGGGCAACGGCGACGGCGACTACGGCTTCCAGTTCGGCGTGCAGCCGACCTCGTTCCCCTACCGCGCGCCGCGCGTGACGCGCATCCCGACCACCAACGGGCCGCAGACCGCCACCGTGGTGGGGCCGGCCGGCGAGGACATCTGGATCGACAAGTACGGCCGCGTGAAGGTGCAGTTCCGCTGGGACCGCTACGGCCAGCGCAACGAGGACAGCTCGTGCTGGGTGCGCGTGTCGAGCGCCTGGGCCGGCTCGAACTTCGGCGCGGTCAACCATCCGCGCATCGGCCAGGAGGTGGTGGTCGACTTCATCGCCGGCTGTCCCGACCGGCCGCTGATCATCGGCCGCGTCTACAACGCCGACCAGATGCCGCCGCTCGAGCTGCCGGCCAAGGCCACGGTCAGCGGCTTCATCAGCCGCACGATCAAGGGCAACGGCGAGCTGGCCAACCACTTCGTGATCGACGACGACCCGAGCAACGAGTCGATCAAGATCCATGCGCAGAAGGACTTCGTCATCGAGGTCGAGAACGACGAGACCCACACGGTGGACGGCAACCGCACCACCCACGTCCAGAAGAACGACGAGCTGACCGTGGACCAGGCGCGGACCACCACGGTCAACGAGGGCCTCGACCACGCGATCTACAAGTCGGGCTCGAAGCTCGAGGTGACGAAGAAGACCGAGCACTTCTTCAACAACAGCATCGAGATCACGACCAAGGAAGGCGCCAAGGAAACGGTCGAGACCGGGCGCTCCGAGGTGCACGTGATGGCCGACCTGCGGCAGGAGACCTTCGACCAGGCGCTGCACGTGGACGTGAAGGAGGGCATGATCGAGCACGTCAAGACCGGCGACTCCAGGCTGGAGACCTGGACCGGCAAGCGCTTCGAGAGCTACAAGACCGGGTGGGAGCGCGACATCCTGAGCGGCGGCGGCAAGGACACGATCAAGGACGGCCTCACGGAGACGATCTCGACCGGCAACCACACCTCCACCGTCTCGGCCGGCGACTACAAGGGCTGGGCCAAGAACGTGTCGATCGAGGCCGAGACCGACTTCAACGTCAAGGCCAAGAAGATCCTGCTGCATTCGACCGAGAAGCACACCAACAAGTACGACGGCAGCATCGAGACCGTGGCCGGCGGCAGCGCCACCACCAAGGCCTCGAGCTACATCCGCTCGCAGGCGCCGCTGCTGTTCTCGATCGCGTTCGTGAACTCCTTCACCTACGCCTCGCTGTCGGAGACCTTCAACCTGGCCTCCACCAACATCGGCGGCGCGAGCTTCGACATCAAGGCCTACCGCTGGTCGAACCGCGCGCTGAACCAGAAGACCGAAACCAAGATCTCGATCGGCCCGATCTACGTGGACATCAAGATCCTGGTGCTGATCATGTGATGGCAGCGACCGCCATGCCCCGCCGACGTTGGATCCGGGTCCTGGGTGCCGTGCTGGTGGCCGCGGGCCTGCTGCCGATGCTGGTGCCGCTGGAAACCTTCCCGATGTGGCTGGCGCTGCCCTGCATCGCGCTGATGTTCGCGGGCTCGGCGCTGCTGTGCGGCGCCTGGGAGCTGCTCGAGATCCGCCGCCGCGAGGCACGCAGCCGCGGCTTCGACGCGCAGGCGCAGGGCGTGATCGTCGGCAGCGAGATCGGCGATGCCTACAGCGACACCAGCCCGCTGATGAACCTCACCGTGCGCTTCGCCGACCGCGGCGGCATCGAGCGCCAGGTCGGCGTGCAGCAGGTGGTGATGCTCAACGAGCTGCCGCTGTACGCGGTGGGCCGGCCCGTGCTCGTGCGCTTCGCCTCCGCCTCGCCCGCCACCGACCTGGTGATCTCGCCGATCGCCGGGCCGGCCGGCTTTTCCTTCTGATCCCGCGCCGGCATCGCGCGCTGCCTTCCCTTCCGAAGCCGACCCTTGAAGATCGTCAAGCCCTTTCGCCTCAGCCTGCTCACCCGCCCCTACCGCTGGCGCTCCGGCAATCACCTGGGCATCGCCGTGCTGGCCTGCGCCAGCCTGGAGGCCGAGCCGCGCCTGCAGCCCGAGCAGGAGCTCTGGCAGATGGCGGGCGAGGTGCTCGACCCCGGCAGCGTGCTCGACATGAGCATGCCCAAGGGCGAGGCCGAGGTGCTGGCCAGCGGCTTCGCCTACACCGCGCACCAGGAGGACAAGACCCGCTGCGCGGCGCGGCTGCGCGTGGGCACGGTCGATCGTTCGCTGGCCGTGTTCGGCGACCGTTTCTGGCTCGGCGGCCACATCACCGAGCCGGCCGCGTTCGAGCGGATGCCGCTCGACTGGCGCCATGCCTTCGGCGGTCCCGACGTGCCCGAGAATCCGCTGGGCCTGGGCACGGTCGACGAGCTCGTCAACGGCGTGCCGACCTGCCGGCTGCCCAACGTCGAGGTGGTGGGGCAGCAGATCCAGCGCCGTGGGCAGCGGCCGCGGCCGGCCTCGTTCTCGGGCTTGCTGCCCGATGCGCCGCAGCGCATGGCGCTGGTCGGCACGCGCTACGACGATGCCTGGCTGCAGAACGGCTTCCCGGGTTTCGCCGACGACCTCGACTGGCGCTTCTTCAATGCCGCCGGCCCCGAGCAGCGCTTCGGCCAGCCGGCGCTGCCCGCGGGCGCGCCCTACGAGATCTGGAACATGCACCCGAGCATCCCGGTGCTGCGCGGCCACCTGCCGCCGTGGCAGGCCGTGTGCCACCTCAACTTCGACAAGGAGGTCGGCGCGCTGCGCCGGGTCGAGCTCGGGCTCAGCACCGCCTGGTTCTTTCCCGACCGCGAGCGCGTGGTGCTGGTGTGGCACGGCTCGACGCCGATCCGCGAGGACGATGCGGCCGACGTGAAGCACATCATGCCGTCGCTCGAACTGCCCGATGCGCCGCGCACGGACGCGCACTACGCCGACGTGCTGCGCAAGCGCATCGATCCGGAGAAGAGCGCCGTCCACGTGCTGCGCGACAGCGACCTGGTGCCGCGCGCGCTGCTCGCGGAATGGACCGCGATGCGCATGCCCGACACCCTGGCCGAGCCCTTGCCGCGCAACCTGCAGGCCGGCATGCGCCGGCACCACGAGCAGCAGCGCGCCGAGCTGCTCGCGCAGGGGCTCGACCCCGCCGAGTACCTCGCGCCGTTGCCGGTGCCCGAGGTGCTGCCGGGCTTCGACGACCTGCCCGAGTACCTCGAGCGGGCCGAGGCGCAGGCGCAGCAGGCGCGCGAACGGCTCGAGGGCGAGGCGGCGCGCGTCGAGGCCGAGCGCGCGACGGCGCCTCAGGACCCGGCGCCGTCGGCCTTCGGGGATGACGAGCAAGGCCCGGGCGACGAGGACGCCGACCCGCCGCTGGAGACCGATCCGCTGAAGCTGCAGGGCCGCCTGTACTCGGCGCACCTGGCGCCCGAGGCCCCGCGCGTGACCAGCTTCCGCGCCGCCAAGCTGCGGCGCCGGCTCGCCGCGGCCGGGCCCGAGGCGCGCCACTTCTCGAAGATGAACCTCACGGGCGCCGACCTCTCGGGCATGGACCTGCGCGGCGCCGACTTCAGCCACGCGGTGCTGGCCGACGCGAACCTGCAGGGCGCCAACCTCGAGGGCTGCGACTTCACCGAAGCCGTGCTCGCGCGCGCGCTGCTGACCGGCACGCTGCTGGCCGGCAGCCGGCTCGACAAGGCCAACCTCGGCGGCGCGCACCTGCAGGACTGCGACCTCTCGTCGGCCAGCCTGCGCGAGACCCTGTGCCACGGCACGCGCTTCACGGGCTGCAACCTGCGCGGCGCGCAGCTCGACCAGACCCAGCTGCACGAGACCGAGCTGGTGGAGTGCGCGATGCAGTCCTCGCGCTGGACGCAGGTCGCGCTGCGCCGCATGACGCTGCGCGACCTGGTGCTGGACCAGGCCGAACTCAACCAGGTGCTGCTGCTCGAATGCAGCCTGGAGCGCGTGTCGCTGAATGCCGCGCGGCTGGTGCGCTGCGGCTTCGTCACGGTGCGGCTGGTGGCGCAGGTCGATCTCTCGCATGCGCGCTTCGATGCCTGCAGCATCGCGCTGGGCAGCGCGTTCGCGGGCGTGACGGCGGTGGGCGCCTTCATGAAGCAGTGCGGCATGCGCGGCACCTCCTTCGCGGGCGCGGACCTGAGCGCGGTGCGGCTGGAGAACTGCGACCTGTCGGAATGCGACCTGTCGGACGCGCGGCTCGACGGCTTCGTCGCGGGCGAGAGCCTGTTCGTGCGCGCCAACCTCGCGCGCGCCTCGCTGCGCGGGGCCAACCTGATCGACGCCAACTTCTCGAAGTCGAACCTGCTGGGCAGCGACCTGCGCGAGGCGAACCTGTTCCGCGCCGACGTGTCGCAGGCCTTCATCGATGCCACCACGCTGCTCGAGGACGCCTACACCCAGCATGCCAAGGTCTGGCCGCGGCGCGATCCGGAGGCCACGCCATGACCCTCGACGAACTGCTCGATGCGGTGCGCCACGGCGTGCAGCTCCAGGGCCTCGACTGCCGCGGCTGGGACCTGCGCGGGCTCGACCTGTCGGGCGCGCTGTGGGACCGCATCGACTTCACCGGTGCCGATTTCCGCGGCGCCGACCTCTCGGGCAGCATCCTCAGCCACTGCACGATGGCGGACTGCGACTTCGCGGGCGCCAAGGGCGGGCAGCTGCAGCTGTTCCGCGGGCGTTTCGAGCGCGCGAACTTCTCGGGCGCCCTGCTCGAGCAGGCCGGGTTCGTCGAGTCGCACCTGGCGCTCGCGCGCTTCGACGACGCGCTGCTCGACCGCGTCACCTTCTTCCGCTGCGACCTGACCGAGGCCTCGCTGCGCACGCGGCGCATGGCGCAGGCCACCGTCACGGAATCGAACCTGGCGCGCTGCGACTTCACCGGCGCCAGCCTGCAGTCCGTGACGATGTTCAAGCTCGACCTGCGCAGCACCGTCTTCGCGCAGTTCCAGGGCGACGGCGTGGTGTTCCTCGAATGCGAGCTCGCGCGCCAGCATTTCGCCGGGCTGGTGCTGCCGCGCTGCCAGTTCACCGACTCGCGGCTCGACGAGGTCGACTTCCGCGAGGCCACGCTGACGCAGAGCAACTTCAAGGGCGCCTCGCTGCGCGGCGCGCGCTTCGGCGGGGCCGAGGCCTGCATGACCATCTTCGCGGAGGCCGACCTGGCCGGCGCCGACTGCGGCGCGGGGCGCTTCGACCAGTCGCTGTGGGTGGATGCCACGCTCGAGGGCGTGAACTTCGCGCAGGCCCGGCTGCCGCTCGCCGTCTTCCATCGCGCGCGCTGCCGGGGCGCGAGCTTCGCGCAGGCCGGGCTGGAGGACGCCGACTTCTCCTATGCCGACCTCACGGATGCGGACCTGGTCGATGCGCACTTTCTGCGCACCCGCATGCACCGCGCCATCCAGCAAGGCACCCGTTTCTCCAGGCGCGGCGGCATCATCGAAAACGACCCGGACCTGCACCGCGCGCAGTCGTGGTCCGACGCCCGCTGATGCCGCGCCATCGTTTCATCCGAGCTCGAAAAGGGAAATCACCATGAACGTCGTTCCGCTGCGCGTCGCCTCCGACGCCTCGTCCCCGGTTCATTCGATCGGCACGGTTCGCAGCCTGCTGGCCGACGGGCAGTTCGCCATCGAGGACGAGGCCGGCGGCCTGCGCACCTGCCGCCGCGCGGCCAGCTGCCTGCTCAAACCGCAGCTCGGCGACACCGTGCTGGTCTCGGGGCCGGACGCCTACCGCGTGTTCCTGATCGCCGTGCTCGAGCAGGCCGATGCCGCCGTCAGCCGCATCGAGGTCGACGGCGCGCTGGTGCTCGGCGGCAACGCGCACCCGGTCGCGATCGAGAGCGAGGGCGAGGTGCGGCTGCGCAGCGGCACGCGGCTCGCCATGAGCGCCGAGCAGTGGTCGATGCAGGCCGACAGGGCCGACTGCCGCACCGACGCGCTGCGCCTCACGGCGAAGGAGGTCGAGGCGACCACCGGCACGGCGAAGCTGTTCGGCAAGGTCTTCGAGACCGTGGCCGACCGCATCGTGCA
Organism: Variovorax sp. GW821-FHT10D07; assembly: GCF_059415325.1. NCBI lineage: Bacteria > Pseudomonadati > Pseudomonadota > Betaproteobacteria > Burkholderiales > Comamonadaceae > Variovorax > Variovorax sp. GW821-FHT10D07. Next base: position 105,614 of record NZ_JBWKMZ010000004.1, read on the forward strand.
GATGGCGCGCAACACGCTGCGCATCGTCGACGAGATGGACCAGTCGCGCGTGCGCCACCTCGACTGCAAGGCCAGCGAGACGGTGCGCATCCACGGCCGGCACACGACCGTCACCGGGCAGGACCTGGTGAAGGTCGATGCCGCGCAGATTCACATGGGTTGAGGAGGGAGGCCGCATGTTCGCCAATTGCCAGCTGTTCGGGATGGACCTCGCGTTCCCCGACGTGTGCCGCACACCGGTGCCCATTCCCTTTCCCAACATGGCGCTGGGGCCGATGGCCATTCCCAATGCCTGGAACATCCTGTTCATGGGCATGCCGGCCCACAACATGGCGACCGTCACGCCGATCACGCTGGGCGACCAGCCCGGGGTGCTCGGCGGCATGATCTCGCAGACCTTCATGCAGCAGTCGCGCCACCTGACGGGTGCCTTCACGGTGCTGCTCAAGGGCACGCCCGCGACGCGCGTCACCAGCATCACGCTGCAGAACCGCTGCAACATCGTCGGCATGCGGCTGGTGCCGAGCCAGCTCAAGGTGCTGGTGCTCGCGGCCTGAAGCCGCAGGGCCTCGCGCTCAGCGCGGCGTGGCGGTGCCCGCCAGCGTCACCTGCTGCGGAAAGCCCACCCACACCGCGAGCGCCGAGAAGTTGTCGCGCGACTCGTCGGCCTTGGCCTCGGCCGCGCGGCGCAGCAGCGCGAGCCATTCCTCGGCGCTGTCGGCCAGCTGCAGCGAGCGTTCCATGACCTGCTGCGAGATCAGCTGCCACAGCCCGTCGGTGCACAGCAGGAAGGCATCGCCGTCGGCCAGCCGCTGCGTGCCCGAGACGGTGGCCTCGGCGCGCTCGCGCGCGCCCAGCGCGCGGTAGAGCAGGTTGCTCTGGATCAGGGCCTGCGCGCCGTTGGCGGGCACGGCCTCGCCCTGCGCCATGCCTTCGCGCGAGCGCTGCGACAGGCTGTGGTCCTCGGTGCGTTCCATCAGCACGCCGCGACGGAACCAGTAGAGGCGGCTGTCGCCCACGTGGGCCCAGCGCGCCTGGCCGTTGCTGCGGTCGACGAACAGCGAGACGAAGGTCGCGCTCATCTTTCCCTGCTCGGCCTGCGCGCGCTGGCGCGCGAGGATCGCGTCGTTGGCGCGCGTCACGCACTGCTGGATGTCCTCGGCGGCCACCGAGGGGTTGGCGACGAAGGCATTGAGCGCGGTGTCGACCGCGGTGCGCGCGGCCTGCTCGCCGCCGGCATTGCCGCCCACGCCGTCGCTCACGACGAAGCAGCCGAACCAGTCGTCGAGGTGGTAGCCGATCGCATCCTGGTTGCCGCTGCGCTCGCCCACGCAGGAGAACTGCGACGTGGACAGCGGGACGGCGAACGGGGTCGTGCGGGTCGCTTCAAGCACGGCGTGCCTCCTTCAATCGTTCCATTTCCCGGTCGTAGGCCTGCTGGAAGGCCCGGCCGAACACGGCCTGGAAGTCGTCCTCGACCGCAGCCGTGGTCTCGGCGTGCAACTGCTGCAGCTGGCGCCACAGGCGCGCCTCGCGCCCGCCGGGCAGCAGCTTCTCGCCGAGGCCGCCGTCGTGCGGCGTGTCCTTCTTGAGCGCCTCGGGGTCGAAGCGCTGCAGCACCATGAGCAGCGCGGCGCGCATGCCCGCGACCATGCCGAGCTGGTGCGACTGCAGGTCGCCGAGCGCGTCGTGCACCGCGGCCTCGGGCGGCAGGAAGCCCGGCATGCGCGCGCCGAACATCTGCATCAGCACCGCGCGGCCGTTGGGCAGGATCTTGAACGGGTTGTTTTCCTCGTCCACGATCATCGTGATCTCGGCGCGCACCTCGCGCTTGAGCATCGCGCGCGAGGACAGCAGCTCGATGGTGCCGTCGGTGAAGGCCCGCATCAGCCGGCCGAGCCTGCGCATCATCTCGGCATCGAGCTGCTGCTGGCCCGCGACGTCGGGCACGCCGGCACCATCGAGGAAGGCGCGGAACAGCGCCTCGCAGGAGGCCGCGGGCAGCGCGGGCGCGGTGTCGGCCGCGGGGCTCGGGGGCGCAACCACGGCGACCGGTTCGGGGGTCGCCTTCGGAGCGACGACTTCAATGGGCACCTCGACCACGGCCGGCGCGGGTGCCACCACGGGCGCCGCCACCGGGGCCATGGTCGAGAGCGCCGCCGGCAGCGGTGCTTCGGCGGGCGTGGCGGGTGCGCGCGTCGGCATCGACGCGAGCGCGGCCTCGACGGGCGCGCCCTGCATCGATGCGGTGGGCGGCGCGGCGACCGGCGTCGCGGGCGCTGCCTCGCGCACGGGCTCGGGCTCGACCATGCGCGCGGGCGGCTGCGCCACGGGCAGCGGCATCGGCGTCGGTGGACGGAACTGGCCCGACACCTCGCGCGCATGGTTCGACTGGCTGTAGCCCGGCACCGTCGGCCGCTTCTCGAGCAGGTCCATCGCGGGATGCACGTCCTCGAGCGCGGGCGCATGCGTCAGCGCGGTGGGGCGCGGATCGGACAGCGGCGAGGGCGCGTGCTGGTCGGCCGCGAACAGCGACAGCGGATCGATGCCGCGCTTGAGCGCGAAGTCGGACACGTCGGTGGTGGCGCCGGGATTCAGCTGTGCCAGCGGATCGGCCGGGTTCCTGCGCGCCTGCGAGGGCAACTCGAAGGGCTCGTGCGCGAACGGGTCGGGCATGGGCTCGGGCGTGCTGTCGACGCGGCGCGGCGCGTTGGCGAGGATCGCGTCCCAGTCGGCCGCGGTGGGCATGGCCGAGCGCGCGGCCGGTGCCGGTGCGGGCACCGCGAAGGGCGACGGCGTTGCGGCGGGCGGAGGCGCGAACGCGGGGGGCGGCGCCGGCGCGAAGACCGGTGCGGCCACGGGCGCGGGCGCAGACGGCCGCTGCACCGGTGGCGGCACCGGTTGCGGCGCGGGCACTTCGCGCGGTGGCGCGGCATGCGTGTCCCCGATCGGCAGCGCGCCCGCGCCGAACAGGTCGGCGAACACATCGGACACCGGTGCCTGCGGCAGCAGCGCATCGAGCGGCGCTGCCGCGGGCATCGGTGATGGATGGGCCGGTGCGGGCGGTGGCATCGATGTCGGCAGCGACGCGGCCTGCGCACCGAAGTCCGGTGTCGATGCGATGCGCGAGCTCACGGGCGCCGACGCCAGGCGCGAACTCGCGGGCTCGATCGCGGGCGGCCATGCGATGGTGGGCTCGGCGGCCGCGATCGATGGCGCCGCGCGGCTCGTGGCTGCTGCACTCGCAGGCGCGGCCTCGAGCACGTAGCTGCCGATGGTCACGCGATCGCCCTCGGCGATCGGCGACTCCTGGTCGTGCCGCAGCGTCTGTCCGTTCACGCTGATCGGCAGCACCGCGCTCATGTTGCGCAGCACCGCGCGGCCTTCGTCGTCGAAGCGCACCGTGGCCTGCAGGCGCGAGATCTGCCGCTGTTCGTCGGGCAGCACGAGGTGGTTGTCGGGGCTGCGGCCGATGGTGCCGCCCGGGGCCGCGAGCAGGGCCGACGGGCCCGCGGCCACCGGCCTGCCCGCATGTTCGATCACCGTCCAACGCATGGCATCTCCCAATTCATGAAACGGGCTCCTGGCGCGGGAGGCCCGTCAGCGCTTCATCTTCTTGGCGGCTTCGAACGCGGGGCCCCACACGGGATGCTTGCGCTCGGCGATGCTGAGATCGAAGGAGGGGAAGGCGTCGAGGATCTTGAGGAACTGCGTGCGGCACTCGGGCAACTGGTTGGCCACGCAATAGCTGAAGGCCTCGAGCTTCATCGCGGCGAGCCGCGTGGTGGGCTCGGCCGCATCGAACACCGACACGCCGCCGCTCTTGAGCGTGGAGATGGCCTTCGCGTAGTCGCCGTCGTCATAGGCCTGCTGCGCGCGTTCGAGCGTGGTGCGCGCGACCTGCTGGCTCAGGCGTTCGGGTTGCGGCGGGCCTGGATCGACGGGGGCCTTCGGCGTGGTGTCGCAGCCTGCGATCAGAAAGAGCGGGATCAACAGAGCGCACAGCAATGACTTCAATCTTCTCTCCTGCCTTGCAAAGTTAAGCCTGGATACTGTGCCGCATCGATATGACGGCACGTCGGCCGACATCGGCCCTGCATGACGTCTCGATACTATAGGTGCGAACTTCGATGGAGAACCCATGCATCGACGAACCCTGTTGCGAAGTGCGATCGTGACGTCGCCATGGCTCGCCGGACTCGGCGGCTGTGCATCGACGGCCAAGTCCATGCCCACGCCCTACGCGGTGTCGATCAAGGTCGACGACGGCGTCAATCCCGATGGCCGCGGGCAGGCCGCGCCGATCCTCGTGAAGGTCTTCGAGCTCAAGTCCTCGGGCAACTTCGAAACGGCTGACTACTTTGCACTGCAGGACCGCGATCGCGAGACGCTCGCGGCCGAACTCGTGAATGCCGACCAGGCCATTCTGCGCAGCGGCGAGGAGCGCACCTTCAAGCGCGAGGCCGGCCTCGATTCGCGCGCCATCGGCGTGATCGCGGGCTACCGCAAGCTCGAGAACGCACGCTGGCGCCTCGTGCTGCCGCTCAAGGAGCCCAAGCAGACGAACCTCTACAAGGTCTGGCAGTTCTCTCCGAGTGAACAAAAGGTTCGCATCGTGATCCGCAAGAGCGGTATCGAACTGTTGCCGACTACGTGATTTCGTAGCACTTGCGCGCACGCCCTAGTACGAAAGTGCGCCGCACGTAGGCCGACACCTCGACGCTGCAAAAACGGTGCAAATCGTAAACATCGCCGTGTAGCATCGACACGCATTGCGCCCATGCAGGGAGGCCGTCGCAACGATGGACCGCCCGCACGACAGTGGCCGCACTCCAGGAGGTTTTCTTTGGTGACAGTTCGCAATCCGGGCGCCATCAGCAGAACGGGCGCCCATCCGCAGGCATTGGCGAATCGCGTGGTGTGGTCCGAGGGCATGTACCTGCGGCCGCAGCACTTCCAGCAACTGGAGCGCTATGTCGAGCAGTACGTGACGCGCCGCACCGCGGGGCTGCAGGGTGCGTACTGGGGCTGGCTGCACCTGGACATCGATCGCGATGCGCATGCGCTGGGCCGCGTCTCGCTGCTCGGCGGCGCGGGCGTGATGCCCGATGGCACGCCGTTCTCCTTCGGCGTCGAGGACGCGCCCGTTCCCTACGACGTGCCCGGCGACCTGACCGACGAACTCGTGGTGCTCGCGCTGCCGCTGCGCCGGCCCGGCGGCGAGGAAGTCATCTTCGCGGAGGACACGACCTCGGCCGCGCGCTTCCACGTGGTCGAGCGCGAAGTCGCCGATGGCAACGCAGTTGCATTGGGCCCGGCGGTGCTGCAGCTCGCGGCGCCGCGGCTGCGGCTGGTGCGCGCCTCGTCGCTCACCGCGGAGTGGCAGGCGATCGGCGCGTTGCGCGTGATCGAGCGCCGCACCGACCACAAGCTGGTGATCGACGCCAACTACATCCCGCCGGTGCTCGACGTGTCGGCGCAGCCGATGCTGCGCAGCATGGTGGCCGAGCTGCACGGCCTGCTCACGCAGCGTTCCGAGGCGCTGGCCTCGCGCCTGTCGCAGCCGGGGCGCGGCGGCGTCAGCGAGGTCTCCGACTTCCTGCTGCTCGAGCTCGTGAACCGATACCTCGCGCTCACCTGGCACGCGCAGCAGGCGGTGCAGGTGCATCCCGAGGAACTGTTCATCGACTGGTTCAAGCTCGCCTGCCACCTGGCCACGCACACCTCGCCCACGCGGCGGCCCGTGGTGTGGCCGGTGTACGACCACGACAACCTCAACGAGAGCATCCGCCCGCTGATGGAGGAGCTGCGCCGCTCGCTGTCGGCGGTGCTCGAGCAGAGCGCGATCGCGATCGAGCTCGAGGAACGCAGCCACGGCGTGCGCGTGGGCCGCATGCCCGACCCGGTGCTGGTGCGCAACGCCGGCTTCGTGCTCGCGGTGCATGCCGACCTGCCGGCCGATGCGATCCAGCAGCGCTTCCCCACGCAGGTGAAGATCGGCTCGGTCGAGCGCATCCGCGACCTGGTGCAGCTGCAGCTGCCGGGCGTGACCGTGCGGCCGCTGCCGGTGGCGCCGCGGCAGATTCCCTACAACGCGGGCTACCACTACTTCGAGCTCGACAAGAGCGGCGACATGTGGCGCCAGCTCGAGAAGTCGGGCGGCGTGGCCATGCACCTGGCCGGCGAGTTCCCCGGCCTGGCCATGGAGTTCTGGGCCATCCGTCCGTGAGCGATCGCATGAACGGCATCAACGACGTGGCCGTTGGGCCGGGCGGCTTCGTGCCGCCGAATCCGGGCGGCGGCAGCAACGGCGGCAACAACCCGTTGAACGCGCCGCGCGGCCTCGGCGAGCAGCCGCAGGCCTTCACCGCCTTCCACGACACGCGGCGCCCGCATGCGGGCGACACCGCGCTGGCCGGCAACAACCCGCTGGTGGCCGCGGCCAATCCGCTGCTCGACCTGATCCCGCAGATCCGCGCCACCGGCCATCACGACTCGCCCGCGCAGCTGCGCGAGCACCTGGTCGACGAGGTGCGCCGCTTCGAGACGCGCGCGCAGCACAGCGGCATCTCGCCCGAGGTCATCATCGGCGCGCGCTACTGCCTGTGCACCGCCGTCGACGAGGCGGCCGCGCTCACGCCCTGGGGCGGCAGCATCTGGTCCTCGCAGAGCCTGCTGGTGATGTTCCACAACGAGACCTGGGGCGGCGAGAAGTTCTTCCAGCTGCTCTCGCGCCTGGTGCAGAACCCGCAGCAGCACCTGCAGCTGATCGAGCTGATCTACTTCTGCCTCGCGATGGGCTTCGAGGGGCGCTTCCGTGTCATCGACAACGGCCGCTCGCAGCTCGAGACCCTCAAGCAGCGCCTGCTGCAGATCATCCGCCAGACGCGCGGCGAGATCGCGCAGCCGCTGTCGCCGCACTGGCAGGACACCAGCGCGCCGGTGCGCCGCACGCGCAACTGGTTGCCGGTGTGGGCCGTGGGCGCGGTGGCCGCGGTGCTGCTGATGATCGCCTTCGCGCTCTTGACCTTCAACCTCGGCGGCGCCTCTGATGGCGCCTTCTCGGCGATCAACGCGGTGCGCCTGCCGCAGACGCAGCGCGCGGTGGCGCAGCCCGCGCCGCAGCCGCGGCTGCAGCGCTTCCTCGAGGCCGAGATCCGCGAGGGCCTGGTCAGCGTGCGCGACGAGGCCGACCGCAGCGTGGTGATCCTGCGCGGCGACGGCCTGTTCGCCTCGGGCGCCGACAAGGTGCTCGACCGCTACGTGCCGGTGCTCAACCGCGTGGCCGAGGCGCTCAACGCGGTCGATGGCAGCGTGCTGATCAACGGCTACTCCGACGACCAGCCGATCCGCAGCGTGCGCTTCCCGTCGAACTGGCACCTGTCGCAGGCGCGGGCCGACTCGGTGCGCAAGATGATCGGCGCGCGCATGACGCGCCCCGACCGGCTGCGCGCCGAGGGCCGCGGCGATGCCGACCCGATCGTGCCGAACGACTCGCCGGCCAACCGCGCGCGCAACCGCCGCGTGGAAGTGACCTTGCTGGTCGCGCCGGTGGCACCGCAGGGAGGACGCTGAGATGCTGCGCGCGTTCTTCCGTTTCCTGATCAGCCGCGACCTCTGGGTCTTCTTCGGCCTGGTCGCGCTGGCCTTCCTGATCTGGATCATCGGCCCGGTGATCGCGGTCGGCCGCTACCGCCCGCTCGAGAGCGAGTTCGTGCGCATCGTCGTGATCGCGCTGATGTTCGCGATCTGGCTGGTGCGCGTGGCCTACCGAAAGTGGCGCGAGCGCCGCCTCAACGCGCAGCTGCTGAACCAGCTGCGCACGCCCTCCAAGAAGGAGAAGGAGGCCAAGCCCGAGGAGGCGCCCGAGATCAAGGAGCTGCAGACCGGCTTCAACGACGCCACCTCGATCCTGCGCAACATGCGCTTCGGGCCGGGCGAGGAGGGCAAGGCCGCGGGCCGCTTCTCGATCTTCGACCGCCAGTACCTCTACCAGCTGCCCTGGTACATCTTCATCGGCGCGCCGGGCTCGGGCAAGACCACGGCGCTGGTCAACTCCGACCTCGACTTCCCGCTCGCCGACCAGCTCGGCAAGGCCGCGGTGCGCGGCATCGGCGGCACGCGCAACTGCGACTGGTGGTTCACCAACGACGCGGTGCTGATCGACACGGCGGGGCGCTACACCACGCACGAGAGCAACCGCGAGACCGACGAGGGCGAGTGGAAGGGCTTCCTCGAGCTGCTCAAGAAGTTCCGTCCGCGCCAGCCGATTAACGGCGCGATCCTCACCATCAGCATCGCCGACCTGCCGCTGGCCGACGACGCGCAGCGCGCGCGCCATGCGATGGCGCTGCGCAAGCGGCTGCTCGAGCTGCGCAACGACCTGGGCATCAACTTCCCGGTCTACGTGATGGTGACCAAGGCCGACCTGCTGGCCGGCTTCAACGAGTACTTCGGCGGCCTGAGCCGCGCCGAGCGCGCACAGGTCTGGGGCTTCACCTTCCCGATCGATGCGAGCGCCGCCAGTGCCAAACCCGCCAAGGGCGACCAGCGCGCGGGCACCGCCACCACGCTCGAGGGCAGCGACCTGCGCGAGCGCTTCCAGCAGGAGTACCGGCTGCTGCACCAGCGGCTCGACGAGCGCCTGCCCGAGTTGCTGGCCGCCGAGCCCGACCCGATGCGCCGCGCGCAGGCCTACCTGCTGCCGCAGCAGTTCGCGAGCTTCGAGGACATCCTCGGCACCTTCCTGGCCGACGTCTTCAACCCGTCCAAGTTCGAGACCGCGCCGATGCTGCGCGGCGTCTACTTCACCAGCGGCACGCAGGAGGGCACGGCCTTCGACCGCGTGATGGGCGCGATCAAGCGCTACCTGCAGGTCAACGCGCCGCCGGCGCCGCCGCCGGGCCCGGGCAAGAGCTACTTCCTCAAGGAGCTGCTGCAGCAGGTGATCTTCCGCGACGCGGGCGTGGCCGGCACCAACCTGCGCTGGTACCGGCGCAAGCGCGCGGCCGACCTGGTGGGCTACAGCGTGATCGGCGTGCTGCTGGTGGCGCTGCTGGGCGCCTGCGTCAACAGCTGGCACAACAACAAGGAGTACGTGGCCGAGGTCGACGGCAACGCGAAGTCCTTCAACCGCGCCGCGGCGCGCGGCGAGCTGCCGACCGTGGTCGACTCGAGCGGCGACCTCGCGAGTTCGCTCTTGATCCTCGACCGGCTGCGCGACCTGCCGAAGTCGGAGAAGTTCGACATCGGCGATCCGCCCGTCAGCTACCGCTTCGGCCTCTACCAGGGCGAGAAGCTGCAGGCCGCGACCGATGGCGTCTACCAGCGCGCGCTCGAGAGCGTGCTGCTGCCGCAGGCCGCGCAGCGCGTGGAGCAGTCGCTGCGCGAGGCCTCGAAGAACAACCCCGAGTACAGCTACGAGGCGCTCAAGGCCTACCTGATGCTGTACGACGCCGAGCGCTACGACGCCGACTTCCTGCAGGCCTGGCTGCTGACCGACGTGGACCGCAAGGTCGGCGCCGCGCTCACGCGCGAGCAGCGCACCAACCTCGAGTCGCACCTGAAGGCGCTGTTCGGCGGCCGCGTCGTGAGTTCGCCGTTCGCCAAGGACGAGCGCCTGATCACCGAGACGCGCGAGCGCCTCGCGGGCGTGCCGCTGGCGCAGCGCTCGTACGCGCGGCTGCGCCGCATCCTGCTGCAGACCAGCCAGCCCAATGCCTTCACCATCGCCGAGGCCGGCGGCGCCGAGTCGGCGCTGGTGGTGCGGCGCGCCAGCGGCAAGCCGCTGACCGACGGCATCCCCACGCTGTTCACCTACCGCGGCTACTGGGACATCTTCGACAAGCGCATGGCCGAGACCACGCTCGCGCTCGAGCAGGAGGACCGCTGGGTGCTGCAGATCCGCGCGCCCGGCATCACCGACATCACCTCGCGCGAACTGCTGCTGCGCGAGGTGCGCCGGCTCTATCTCACCGACTACATCCGGGTCTGGGACGACTACCTGGCCGACATCCGGCTGGCCGACAGCCGCTCGCTGCTGCAGAGCATCCAGATGACGCGCGTGCTCTCGACCTCGGAGTCGCCGATGTCGCGCATCATCCGCGGCGCCGCGCGCGAGACCGACCTGCTGCGCAACCACGACGAGGCCGCGCGCAGCCTGCTCGACCAGGCGCAGAACCGCGTGCAGACCACGCGCGAGCGCATCGAGCAGCTGATCGGCCAGCCCGACGGCAGCCAGCGCCGCAACACCGTGCCCGACCGGCCCGAGTCGCTGGTGGACAACCACTTCGAGCCGCTGCGCCGCATGGTGACCGCGCCCAAGCAGGGCGGGCAGGCACCGATCGATGCCACCGCCGCGCTGATCAACGAGCTCTACAACTACCTCACGGCCACCGACACCGCGCTGCGCAGCGGCAACATCCCGCCGACCAGCGACGCCGTGACCAAGGTGCAGGCCGAGGCCGGCCGCATGCCGGTGCCGTTCCAGGGCATGCTCAACGACCTCTCGGCCACCGCCTCGTCGAAGGCGGCCGCGGTCACGCGCCAGAACATCGGGCAGAACGCGGCCGCCACCATCGGCAACTTCTGCAACCAGGCGATCGCGGGGCGCTATCCGTTCTCGCGCGGCTCCAGCCGCGACGTGGCCGCGGGCGACTTCGCCAACCTGTTCGCGCCGGGCGGGATGATGGACGACTTCTTCCAGAAGAACCTCATGACGCAGGTCGACACCTCGAGCAACCCGTGGACCTGGAAGCGCGGCGTCGACGGCAGCGCCTCGGGCCGCTCGTCCTACCTCGATGCGTTCCAGAAGGCGCAGGCGATCCGCGACGTGTTCTTCTCGGGCATGGCGGGCGGGCGCACGCCCTCGTTCTCGATCGACATCCGGCCCGAGGACATGGACGCCGGCCTCACGCAGATGACGCTGGACATCGACGGCCAGACGGTGCGCTACGCGCACGGGCCGCAGGCGCCCACCACCGTCAAGTGGCCCGGTCCGCGCAACAGCAACCAGGTGCGGCTGCAGGTCACGACCTCGAGCGGCACGCCGGCCGGCGGCATCGTCACCGAGGGCCCGTGGGCGCTGCACCGGCTGTTCGACAAGGCCTCGATCTCGCCGGGCGGCTCGAGCGAGTCGTTCAATGCCAGCTTCGACCTGCAGGGCCGCAAGGTGGTGCTCAACGTGACCGCCAACAGCGTCTACAACCCGCTGCGGCTGTCGCAGATGAGCGGCTTCTCGTGCCCGGGGCGCTCGTGATGAACTCCGGCGCGGCGGCGCAGCCGGCCTGGGTGCCGGGCGACGAGCAGGTCGGCTGGTACGGCAAGCTGCCTGCGGCCGGCGACTTCCTGCACCGGCGCATGTCGCGCGAGCTGCAAGCCTGGTGGGATCGCTGGATGCAGAACGGCCTGGGCGCCTTCAAGCGCTGGCCCGACGCCATGACGCGGCATTACGCGGTGGCGCCGGTGTGGAACTTCGCGATCCCCGCCACGCAGGGCGTGAACGCGGTGCAGTTCGGTTGCATCGCGCCGAGCTGCGACCGCGTGGGCCGCTACTACCCGGTGTGCGTGAGCCTGCAGGTGGATACGCGCGCCTACCGGCCCGCGGTGCTCGAGGGCGCGGCCGCCTGGTACTGGCGCTGCGGCAACGCCATGCTGCAGGCGATCCGCCATGGCGTGGCGCCCGAGCAGTTCGACGCGCAGGTGCTGGCCGCGGGCCATGGTGGCTTCCAGCCGGCCAGTGGCGGCTCGGACGACATCCTTTCGATCCTCGGGCCTACGTCGGCGGGCGAGGGCGCCCAGCAGCGGCTGGGCTGGCCGGAGCTTCCACTGTGCTTCGACGCGTTCGGAAGCACGAGCTACTGGTGGACCAACCAGGCCGACGGCTCGCCGCTGCGGACCGCGGCGCATGGCGGCGGGCTCAACACGCCGCTGTTCTCGAAGCTTTTTTCCCAGGGGCACGTGCCATGGGCGTGAGAGTCCCGATGCATGAGGAGGAACAAGAATGACGACGGAAGGACGCACCGGCCCTCCGGTGGGCACCGACCCGCAGGAGCGGCCCCACCCGCTGGCCATTGGCCACCGGCTCGACGAGTTCGAGCTGCTCGAGGTGATCGGCGAAGGCGGCTTCGGCATCGTCTACCGGGCCTACGACCACTCGCTGCAGCGCGAGGTTGCGATCAAGGAGTACATGCCCTCGATGCTCGCGCGGCGCATCGGCGACGACAGCGTGCACGTGCGTTCGGACCGGCTCACGGCCACCTTCCAGGCCGGGCTGCGCAGCTTCATCAACGAGGCGCGCACGCTCGCGCAGTTCAGCCACCCGGCGCTGGTGCGCGTGCATCGCTTCTGGGAATCGAACTCGACCGCCTACATGGCGATCCAGCTCTACAAGGGCCGCACCCTGCGCCGGCTGGCCGACGAGGAGCCCGGCACCATCTCCGAAGCCTGGCTGCTCGGCATGCTCGGGCCGCTGCTCGGCGCGCTCGAGACGCTGCACCGCAGCGGCTGCTTCCACCGCGATATCGCGCCCGACAACATCTTCATCCAGCAGGACGGCCTGCCGGTGCTGCTGGATTTCGGCGCCGCGCGCAAGTCGATCGCCGACCTGGTCGACGAGGTGGCGGTGATGGTGAAGTCGGGCTACTCGCCGATCGAGCAGTACGCCGACGACAACACGCTGCTGCAGGGCGCCTGGACCGATCTCTACGCGCTGGGCGCGGTGCTCTATCGCGCCGTCACCGGCCACCCGCCGCCCTCGGCCGTGGTGCGCAGCGTGCAGGACGCCTACGTGCCGCTCGCGAGCCTGAATCGGCCCGACCTGAGCCCGGCCTTCTGCGCCGCGGTCGACCACACGCTGGCCGTGCACAGCAAGGACCGCACGCAGACCGTGGCGGCCTTCGCGGCCGAACTCGGTCTCACCAAGCTCGGCGACATCTACGTGGGCGGGCTCGCGGCGCCGGTGCACGCGGCGGGCGTGGCCGCGGTGCCTGCGCCGGCAGCGGCGCCCGTGGTGCCCGTCGCGCTGCCCGAGTCGTATGCGCCGGTCTCCGCGCCCGCGCCCTTCGAGGCGCCGCCGCCGGTCGCGCCGCCGGCCCGCGCGCCGGCCGCGCGCCGGCCCGCGAAGAAGTCCGCGCTGCCGCGCTGGGGCCTGGTCGGCGTGCTGCTGGTGGCGCTGGTCGCGGTCGGCAGCTGGATCGGCCTGCGCATCACGCAGTCGCCGCCGCCCACCAGCACCGCGATGGCACCGCCGGTGCCGCCGCCGGGCGCGCCGATGTCGAACCCCGCCTCGCCGCCCGCCGTGATGCCGCCCGCCGCGCCGGCCTCGGCCACGGTGCCCGCCGCCTCGCAGCCGCCGTCGACCGATGGCGGTGCCGGCGTCGCGGCCGCGCCCACCGGCGGCAACTCGCCGACCGCCGTGCCGCCGGCCACCGCGCCGGGCAGCAACGGCGCGCTGAGCCCGCTCGACAACGTGCCCGTGACGCCCGCGAGCCCGCCGCCCGAGCCCGCGCTGGCGATCAGCGAGGCCGAGGACTGGAACCTCGCGCAGGCCGAGAACACGCGCGAGGGCTACGAGGCCTACCTGCGCCGCTACCGCCGCGGCCCGCATGCGCGCGATGCGCGCAATGCCATCGCCGAACTCAACCGGCTCGCGCAGCCGGCCTCCACGCAGCCCGTGGTGGTGGGCACCGTGCCGCCGGGCACGCCCGGCGTGCCGGGTGCGCCGGGTGCCGTGCCTCCGGTCGCGGGCGGCACGGCGGTTCCGCCGGTGCCGGGCGCCGCGGCCGGCATGGGCCGCGTGACGCTCAACATCCGGCCCTGGGGCCAGGTCTTCGTCGACGGCGCCGACCGCGGCGTGAGCCCGCCGCTCAAGTCGCTGTCGCTGCGCCCCGGCATCTACAACATCGAGGTGCGCAACGGCGACCTCGAGGTCTACCGGCAGCGCGTGACGGTGCAGGACAGCAAGTCAGCGCCGGTGGTGAGCCACGAGTTCAAGTAAGGGGCGAAGGCGGCGGTCAGCCGAGCAGGCTGGCTGCCGTCACCACCTGGGCGTACTCGCCCTGCAGGTTGGCCAGCGCCATCGCGTGGACCTGCTCCGCGCCGAAAGTGGCGCCATCGATGCCCGCGCGGTCGAAGGCGAAGCTGGCATCGGACACCACCGTGACCGCGAAGCCGAGGCAGCTCGCCGTGCGCGCCGTGGCCTCGACCGACATGTTGGTGGCCACGCCGACCACCACGAGCGCCTCGATGCCGCGCACGCGCAGCCAGCGCTCGAGGCCCGTGTGCGTGAAGGCATCGGTCACGTTCTTCTCGACCACGTGCTCGGCGCGCAGCGGTGCCAGCGCGTCCTGGAATTCAGCGCCGGGCTGGCCCGGGAAGAACACCGACTCGGCGAAGCGCGACATGTGGCGCACATGGACCACGGGGCGGCCGCTGTCGCGCCAGTGCATGAGCAGGCGCTGCACCTGGGCTTCCGCGCCGGGGTTGTTGCGGCGGCCCGCGCGCGGTTCCTGCATGCCTTTCTGCATGTCGATGACGAGGAGGGCGCGGTTTGTCATGGCGGGCCTGGAGTGAGCGGGACTGCGCCGCACTCTAAGCGATGCGCGGGGCGCTACAGGCCCTTCTGCAGCGCCCGCCGGTACTGCACCGCCTCCGCCACGTGCGCCGTCTCGATCACTGCCGCTCCCGCGAGATCGGCGATGGTGCGCGCCACCTTGAGCGCGCGGTGCGTGCTGCGCGCCGACCAGCCGAGCCGGGCGGCGGCCGTGTGCATGAAGCGGCGCGCCTCGTCGCCGAGCGACGCATGGCGATCGATGTCGGCGCCCTGCAGCGCCTGGTTGGGCCGGCCCTGGCGTTCGATCGCGCGTTCGCGCGCGGCGGCTGCGCGCGCGCGGATGGCGGCCGTGGTCTCGCCCGCGGGCGCATCGAGCAGTTGCTGCGCCGACACCGCGGGCACTTCGATGTGCAGGTCGATGCGATCCAGGAGCGGGCCGCTGAGCTTGCGCTGGTAGCGCGCCACCTGGTCGGGCGTGCAGCGGCAGGCTTTCGTGGGCGCGCCCAGAAAACCGCAAGGGCAGGGGTTCATCGCGGCAATGAGCTGGAAGCGCGCCGGAAAATCCGCCCGCCGCGCGGCCCGCGCGATGGTGATGGTGCCGGTCTCGAGCGGCTCGCGCAGCGCCTCGAGCGCGGCGCGCGAGAACTCGGGGAATTCGTCGAGGAACAGCACGCCGTGGTGCGCCATCGAGATCTCGCCGGGCCGCGGCGGCGAACCGCCGCCGACCAGCGCCACCGCGCTCGAGGTGTGGTGCGGCGACGCGGTCGGCCGGTGCATCCAGCGCTCGGTCGAGAAGCGGCCGCCGAGGCTCGCGATGGCGGCGCTCTCGAGTGCTTCATCGATGCGCATCGGCGGCAGCAGGCCGGCGAAGCGCTGGCCCAGCATCGACTTGCCCGAGCCCGGCTCGCCCATCATCAGCAGGCTGTGGCCGCCGGCCGCGGCGATTTCGAGCGCGCGCTTGGCGCCGGCATGGCCCTTCACGTCGGCCATGTCGGCATAGGCGGGGGCATGGGCTTGCGTGGACGCATGGGCGCGCGACCAGCCCTCGTCGTCCGCCTCCAGGCCCGCCTGCGCGTCGGCCGGCAGGAAGCGCCGCACCACGTCGAGCAGGTGCCTGGCGCCGTAGACCTCGCCGCCGGGCACCAGCGCGGCCTCGTCGGCGCTGGGCGTGGGCAGCACCAGCCGGGTGGCGATGCCGCGCGTGTGCAGCGCGAGCGCCATCGCGAGCGCGCCGCGCACCGGCCGCAGCTCGCCCGACAGCGAGAGTTCGCCCGCGAACTCGTGGCCCGCGAGCCGCGCGCCCTCGATCTGGCCGCTGGCCGCGAGGATGCCCAGCGCCATCGGCAGGTCGAAGCGGCCCGAGTCCTTGGGCAGGTCGGCCGGCGCCAGGTTGACGGTGATGCGCTTGTTGTGCGGGAACTCCAGCCCGGCGTTCTGGATGGCCGAGCGCACGCGTTCGCGCGCTTCCTTGACCTCGGTCTCGGCCAGCCCGACCAGCGTGAAGCTCGGCAGGCCGTTGGCCAGATGCACCTCGACCGTGACACTGGCCGCTTCCAGCCCGAGCAAGGCGCGGCTTTGCACCAAAGACAGACTCATTCTCTGCTTCCTCCCTATATTGGTGCGCCCGATTCCGGTCGTCGCGGGCGTCTTGTTCTTTTTTCGGTGCAAGGCACAAAGCCTTGCGCTTGTAACCATTTTTGGCTGGCTTCCTTGGGCGCGCTTCAACCGGTCACCGGGGGATGTGCACTTTGGCACGCTCCCTGCTTTGAGGGTCATCAGGTTCCACAACACTACTTGCGAGGAGTTCCCGATGACGCACCGTTCCGCCGCCCAGGCCCTGATCGTCCTGGCCACCGCCCTGACCACGTCGGGCGCCGCCCTGGCGCAGGCCACCCCAGACGCTGCGGCGGCGCCTGCCGCGGCACCCGCTGCTTCCCCGATCACGGCCAACATCTCGCTGACCACGAACTACAAGTTCCGCGGCCAGGACCAGGACATGATCGGCCGGGACGACTTCGCCAAGACCCGCGGCGTGAAGCCCGCCATCCAGGGCGGCTTCGACTACGCCTTCGGCGAGAGCGGCTTCTATGTCGGCAACTGGAACTCCAGCGTCAACTGGCTCAAGGGCAACAGCGTCGAGGTCGACCTGTACGGCGGCTACAAGTTCAAGGCCGGCCCGCTGGACATGGACGTCGGTGCGCTCACCTACATCTACCCGGGCAACTCCCTCGGCAACACCACCGAGCTCTACGGCGCGGCCACCTACGCCAACGAAACCTTCGGCTCGTTCACGGCCAAGTACTCGCACACGGTGTCGAAGGACTACTTCGGCTACGCCGGCAACAAGAACGGTTCGGGCCTCAAGGGCCGCAACACCGGCTACCTGAACCTGAGCTACAGCAAGGAGATCGTGCCCAAGGTCACGCTCAAGGCCGCCGTGGGCTTCACCCGCTTCTCCAGCGACATCCGCCACAACACGGCCGCGAAGAACTACGTCGACTACAACGTCGGCGCCACCTACGACTTCGGCGGCGGTCTCACGCTCACCGGCTCGGTGCAGGGCGCGAACAAGAAGGACGCGTTCAACGTCGCGGCCGGCCCGCTGTACGACTTCGGCTTCTACACCGTGCAGCAGGTCTACTCGCCCAACAAGCCGCGCTTCATCCTCACGCTGACGAAGACGCTGTAAGCACGCAACACAACGAGGCGCGGCCCATGCTGCCGCGCGAATTCTTTCCATCCAAAGGAGCAACTCATGAAGCTGGTCACAGCCATCATCAAACCGTTCAAGCTCGACGAAGTGCGCGAAGCCCTCTCGGCCATCGGCGTGCAGGGGATCACCGTCACCGAGGTCAAGGGTTTCGGCCGCCAGAAGGGCCACACCGAGCTCTACCGCGGCGCGGAGTACGTCGTCGACTTCCTGCCCAAGGTCAAGATCGAGGCGGCGGTCTCGGATGACCTCGTCGAACGCGTGATCGAAGCCGTCGAGGGCGCCGCGCGCACCGGCAAGATCGGCGACGGCAAGATCTTTGTCTACAACCTCGAGCAGGTCGTGCGCATCCGCACCGGCGAAACGGGCCGCGAAGCCCTTTGATCGAGTCCAGGCCCGAAAGAACAACGTCCATGAAAAAACTGCTTGTCTCCCTCGCGCTCGGCTTGAGCGTGCTTGCCGCCGGCACCACCGGCTTCGCGCAGACGCCCGCGCCCGCCGCCGCCGCTTCGGCGCCGGCCGCCGAGGCCTCGGCACCGGCCGCGGCGCCCGCCGCAGCGGCACCGGCTGCCGCTGCGCCCGCCGCCGCACCGGCCGCGGCACCGGCACCCAAGGTCGATTCGGGCGACACCGCCTGGATGCTGACCTCCACGCTGCTCGTGATCCTGATGACCATCCCCGGCCTCGCGCTGTTCTACGGCGGCCTGGGCCGCTCGAAGAACATGCTGTCGGTGCTGATGCAGGTCTTCGTGATCTTCTCGCTGATCAGCATCCTGTGGGCCATCTACGGCTACAGCCTCGCCTTCACGGGTGAAGGAAGCTTCGTCGGTACCTTCGACAAGATCTTCCTCAAGGGCGTGTCGCAGGAGACCTTCGGTGCGCTCACGACGATCCCCGAGTACGTGTTCGTCGCGTTCCAGGGCACCTTCGCCGCCATCACCGTGGCGCTGATCGTCGGCGCCTTCGCCGAACGCGCCAAGTTCTCGGCCGTGCTGTTGTTCTCGGTGCTGTGGTTCACCTTCGCCTACGTGCCGATGGCCCACATCGTCTGGGGCGGCGGCCTGCTCGGCAAGGACGGCGCGCTCGACTTTGCGGGCGGCACCGTGGTGCACATCAACGCCGGCGTGGCCGGCCTGGTCGGTGCCTACATGATCGGCAAGCGCGTCGGCTACGGCAAGGAAGCCTTCACGCCGCACTCGCTCACGCTCACCATGGTCGGCGCCTCGCTGCTGTGGGTCGGCTGGTTCGGCTTCAACGCCGGCTCGGCGGGTGCCGCCAACGCCGCCGCGGGCCTGGCCTTCGTGAACACGGTGCTCGCCACCGCCGCCGCCGCGCTGTCCTGGATCCTGGGCGAGAGCCTGCACAAGGGCAAGGCCTCGATGCTGGGTGCCGCCTCGGGCGCCGTCGCCGGCCTCGTCGCAGTGACCCCCGCCGCCGGCTTCGTCGGCCCGATGGGTTCGATCGTGCTGGGCCTGCTGGCCGGCCTGGTCTGCCTCTGGGGCGTGGGCGGTCTCAAGCGCATGCTCGGTGCCGACGACGCGTTCGACGTGTTCGGCGTCCACGGCGTGGGCGGTATCCTGGGTGCCATCCTGACCGGCGTGTTCGCGGCCCAGGGCCTCGGCGGCACCGGCGGCCTGACCCCCGACACCTTCTCGATGGGCGCCCAGGTCTGGATCCAGATCAAGAGCGTGCTGTTCACCATCGTCTGGTCCGGCGTCGTGGCGTTCATCGCCTTCAAGATCGCCGACCTGGTGCTCGGCCTGCGTGTGACCGAAGAGGAAGAGCGCGAAGGCCTCGACATCTCGTCGCACGGCGAAACCGCCTACAACCGCTGATCGGACAAGCTCCGACACGCGACAAGGACACCGCGGGTTCCTCGCTCCAGAGGAAGGGACCCGCGGTCCACCACCAGACCACCACCCTGTTTTTCCAAGGTCCTTCCAAGGTCCTTCCAAGGTTTCCTGAAGCCCATTTTTTCAGCGAGAGTCTCCTTTGGATGTTCAGCCCGCAAGCACTCCGGTGCGAGCGGGCTTTTTTTTGTCCTCGACCCGGCGCGGCCCGGTGCGGTCCGACAGCGGCGGACCGTGGCGCGGGGGCACAATCCCCGTCATGTGGACCCCCCTGGACAACAGCCTCAGCGCCCTCGGCGAATCGCCGTTCTGGCACCCGCAGGAACGTTCCCTGTACTGGCTCGACATTCCCGGCCGCGCGGTGCTGCGCACGCGCGGCGAGATCGGCGCCGGCGGCGCGGTCGAGCGCTGGGACCTGCCGACCGAACCCGGCTGCATGGCGCCCGCGCGCAGCGGCGGCCTGGTGATCGCGCTGCGCGACGGCATCTACCGCGCGCGTGCATGGGGCGGCGCGCTGGCCGCGATCGCGCGCGTGGAGCACGACGCGGCCACCATGCGCTTCAATGACGGCAAGTGCGACGCGCTCGGCCGCTTCTGGGCCGGCAGCATCAACGAGGCGAAGGACCGGGCCAATGCCGCGCTCTACTGCCTCGACGCGCGCCGCGACGACGGCCAGTCGCCGATGCTCTCGCAGATGGCCGAGGGCGTGACCACGGCCAACGGCCTCGCGTTCTCGCCCGACGCGCGCACGCTCTACTGGGCCGACACGCCGGCCCACGCGGTGCGCGCCTGGGACTGGGACGCGGCGCACAACACGCTCTCGCACGGCCGCGTCTTCAAGCGGTTCGACGCCAAGCCCGAAGGCTGGGCGCCCGGCTCGGCGCTGGCCTACGGCGGGCGGCCCGACGGCGCCACGGTCGATGCCGAGGGCCACTACTGGGTCGCGATGTTCGAGGGCGCGCAGCTGCTGCGCCTCGCGCCCTCGGGCGAGGTCGTGGCCGCCTTCGCGCTGCCGGTGCAGTGCCCGACCATGCCCTGCTTCGGCGGCGACGACCTGCGCACGCTGTTCGTCACCACCGCGCGCAAGGGCCGGCCCGATGCCGAACTGGCGCAGAAACCCGCCTCGGGCATGGTGCTGTCGATGCGCGTCGAGACGCCCGGCCTGCCGGTCCATTTCTTCGAGGACTAGCCCGCGCCGCATGGCCCTGCAGCACATCCCGCCGATCCAGTGCCTCGTGACCTTCGAGGCGCTGGCGCGGCTGCGCCATGCAGGCCGCGCGGCCGACGAGCTCTGCGTGACCGCCAGCGCGGTCAGCCACCGCATCCGCCAGCTCGAGTCGCACGTGGGCTTCAAGCTGTTCGGCCGCGGCGACTTCAGCCTCACGGCCGACGGTGCGGCCTATCTCGCCAACGTGCGCACCGGCCTGGCGGCGCTGCAGGCGCATGCGGGCGGCGCCAGCGCGGCGGCGGGCCAGCGCGCGGCCACGCGGCTGCGGCTCGCGGTCACGCCGACCTTCAGCCGCCAGTTCCTCATGCCGCGGCTCGAACTGTTCCGCAACATCTATCCCGACATCGACCTGGTGCTGCAGGTGTCGATCCCGCTGCTCGACGTGACCGCGGAGCCGGCCGACCTCGAGGTGCGCTACGGCGGCGGCAACTACGCCGACTGCGAGCACCGCCCGCTGCTCGAGGAACTGGTGGTGCCGGCCTGCAGCCCGAGCTACCTCAACGAGTTCGGCCCGTTCCACGGTTTCCGCACCGCGGCCGAGATCGCGGCCGCGCGGCTGATCCGCAGCCCGCTCGAGCCCTGGGGCACCTGGTTCGCGAGCTGCGGCATCGACCAGCCCGAGCCGCAGCTGGGCTCGCAGTTCAACGACCTGGGCCTGGTCTACGACGCGGCCGCCAGCGGCTTCGGCGTTGCGCTGGTGCGCCAGAAGATGGGCGCGGCCTGGTTCGAGTCGGGCCGGCTGGTGGCGCTGTCGGAGCATGCCGTGCGCTCGCCGCACCGCCACACGCTGTGCTGGCAGCCGGGCGCGCTCGAGCGCTGGGAGTGCGCGGCCTTCGCCGACTGGCTGGTGCAGGCGCTGCGCTGAGCCCGTGCGGCGCGGCGAAGATTCCTCAAGTCCGCCGCAAAAATCCTTCAACCCGGAGGCCGCGCATTTCCTTAGAGTGGGGGGCCGGCCCCCGCCAGCCATCCGCAGAAGAACACCGAGAAGAGACTTCGCCCATGAACGCGCCCCCGAGCCCGACGCAGCATGCGTCGCTCCAGAAGACAGAACGCCAGTCGCAGGTCGTGCGCGCGCTGCAGGCCCACCTGCCGGCGCACGCGCTGATCTGGCATGCCGAGGACACCACGCCCTACGAGTGCGACGGCCTCACGGCCTACCGCCAGCGGCCGCTGGTGGTGGCACTGCCCGAGACCGAGGACCAGGTGGCGGCCGTGCTGCGCACCTGCCACGGGCTGGGCGTGCCGGTGGTGGCGCGCGGCTCGGGCACGGGGCTGTCGGGCGGCGCCATGCCGCACGAGATGGGCGTGACCCTGTCGCTCGCCAAGTTCAATCGCATCCTCAAGATCGACCCGGTCGCGCGCACCGCGCTCGTGCAGTGCGGCGTGCGCAACCTCGCCATCAGCGAGGCCGCCGCGCCCTACAACCTCTACTACGCGCCCGATCCCTCGAGCCAGATCGCCTGCTCGATCGGCGGCAACGTGGCCGAGAACTCGGGCGGCGTGCACTGCCTCAAGTACGGCCTCACGCTGCACAACGTGCTCCAGGTGCGCGGCTTCACGGCCGAGGGCGAGCCGGTGGCGTTCGGCAGCGAGGCGCTCGATGCCGCCGGCCTCGACCTGCTGGCGCTGGTGATCGGCAGCGAGGGCATGCTCGCCGTCACCACCGAGGTCACGGTGAAGCTGGTGCCCAAGCCGCAGCTGGCGCGCTGCATCATGGCCAGCTTCGACGACGTGCGCAAAGCCGGCGACGCGGTGGCCGCGGTGATCGCCGCGGGCATCATCCCCGCGGGGCTCGAGATGATGGACAAGCCCATGACCGCCGCCGTCGAGGACTTCGTGCACGCGGGCTACGACCTCGACGCAGCCGCCATCCTGCTGTGCGAATCCGACGGCACGCCCGAGGAGGTCGAGGAGGAGATCGGCCGCATGACAGCCGTGCTGCGCGGCTGCGGCGCCACCGCCATCGCGGTCAGCAACAGCGAGGACGAGCGCATGCGCTTCTGGAGCGGGCGCAAGAACGCCTTCCCGGCCTCGGGCCGCATCAGCCCCGACTACATGTGCCTCGACTCCACCATCCCGCGCAAGCGGCTGGCCGACATCCTGCTCGCGATCCAGGCGATGGAGCAGAAGTACGGCCTGCGCTGCTGCAACGTGTTCCACGCGGGCGACGGCAACCTGCATCCGCTGGTGCTGTTCGATGCCAACGACCCCGACGAGCTGCACCGCTGCGAGCTGTTCGGCGCCGACATCCTCGAGACCAGCGTCGCGATGGGCGGCACCGTCTCGGGCGAGCACGGCGTGGGCGTGGAGAAGCTCAACAGCATGTGCGTGCAGTTCACGGCCGCCGAGAACGAGCAGATGTTCGGCGTCAAGCGCGCCTTCGATCCCGAGGGGATGCTGAACCCCGGCAAGGTGATCCCCACGTTGCAGCGCTGCGCCGAGTACGGCAAGCAGGTGGTGCGCGGCGGCCGGCTGCCGCATCCCGAGCTGCCGAGGTTCTGATGAGCAGCGGCATCGACCACGCATTGGGCCAGGCCGTCGAGCGCATCCGCGCCGCGGCCGCCGACGGCACCGTGCTGCGCATCCGCGGCGGCGGCAGCAAGGACTTCTACGGCGAGGCGCCGCGCGGCGAGCTGCTCGACACGCGCGCGCTCGCGGGCATCGCGAGCTACGAACCCAGCGAGCTGGTCGTGACCGTGCGCGCGGGCACGCCGCTGGCCGAGCTCGAGGCGGCGCTGGCCGAGAAGGGCCAGTGCCTGGCCTTCGAGCCGCCGCACTTCGCGGCAGATGCGACCGTCGGCGGCATGGTCGCCGCGGGCCTCGCGGGCCCGTCGCGCGCCAGCGTGGGCAATGTGCGCGACTACGTGCTCGGCGCCACGCTGGTCAACGGCCGCGGCGAGGTGTTGAGCTTCGGTGGCCAGGTGATGAAGAACGTGGCGGGCTACGACGTCTCGCGCGTGCTCGCGGGTTCGCTCGGCACGCTGGGCCTGATCGCCGAGGTCAGCCTCAAGGTGCTGCCGGTGCCGCCGGCCGAGGCCACGCTGGAGTTCGCGTGCGACCAGGCCGATGCGCTGCGGCTGCTCAACGAATGGGGCGGCCGGCCGCTGCCGCTCAACGCGAGCTGCTGGTTCGAGTACGCGGGCACCGGCGCGCTCTACCTGCGGCTGCGCGGCGCGGTGGCGGCGGTCGAGGCCGCGTGCACGCACCTCGGCGGCGAACGCAAGGACAAGGAGCGCGCCGCGGCCGACTGGCAGTCGCTGCGCGAGCAGAGCCTGCCGTGGTTCGACACCGCGGCCGGGCCCGATGCGCTATGGCGCCTGTCGGTGCCGCAGACCGCGCCGGTGCTGGGGCTCGAGGCATTCGGCGCGCCGCTGGTCGAATGGCATGGCGGCCAGCGCTGGTACAAGGCACCGCCCACGCCGGCCGCGGCCGCGCGCATCCGCGAGGCCGCGCGCGCGGCGGGCGGGCATGCGACGCTGTTCCGCCTGCCCGCGCACGGCGAAGCTCACGAGGCCGCGGCGCCGCGCTTCGACCGGCTCGAGCCCGCGGTCGAGCGCATCCACCGCGCGCTGATGCGCGAGTTCGATCCGCATGCCGTGTTCGACCGCGGCCGGCTCCACGCCTTCGACTGAACGACCCCCATGCGGCGCCTGCGCTTTCTCACCGGCCGCCACCGCGCGCCCTCGACCAACCACATGCTCGGCCTGCTGCTCGCGTTCAACGCCGGCGCCGTCAATGCGGGCGGCTTCCTGGTGCTGCACATGTACACCTCGCACATGACCGGCTTCACCTCGCAGGTGGCCGACGGCCTGGTGCTCGGCAACGCGACCCTGCTGCTCAATGCGCTGGGCGCGATCCTGGCCTTCGTGGCGGGAGCGGCGGTCTCGGCGCTGCTGGTCAACTGGGCGCGCCAGCACCACCTGCGCAGCGTCTATGCGCTGCCGCTGCTGCTCGAGTCGGCGCTGATGCTGCCCTTCGGCCTGATGGGCGCGATCACGCTGACCTGGCACACGCCCTTCGCGGTGCCGCTCACGGTGCTGCTGCTGTCCTTCATCATGGGGCTGCAGAACGCGGTGGGCTCCAAGACCTCGGGCGGCCGCATCCGCACCACCCACATGACCGGCAACCTCACCGACCTCGGCATCGAGCTCGGCAAGCTGCTGTACTGGAACCGCCGCGCGAAGCCCGGCGAAACCCTGGCGGGACCGGTGCGCCACAACGCCGCGCGGCTGCGGCTGTTCGCGGGGCTGGTCGGCATGTTCGTCACGGGCGGCATCGTCGGCGCGGCCGGCTTCACCTACGTCGGCTTCGTCTGCGTGGTGCCGCTGGCGGCGTTGCTGCTGGCGCTGTCGCTGCCGCCCTTCATCGAGGACGTGCGGCGTTCGGCCCATCTGCGCCAGCTGCTCGGCGCGATCCGCCCGCGGCGCAAGAACGACGCGTCCTCCGGCCCCTGAGGCCGGCGAGTTTCACGAGACAACGACAAGAACCGATCCCACGATGCAAACCGAGCTCGCTCCCGAATTCCGCGGCACCGACGACGGCCGCGAGGCCGAGGCCATCCTGCGCAAGTGCGTGCACTGCGGCTTCTGCACCGCCACCTGCCCGACCTACCAGCTGCTCGGCGACGAGCTCGACGGCCCGCGCGGGCGCATCTACCTGATCAAGCAGGTGCTCGAGGGCCAGGCGCCCACGCGCAGCACGCAGCTGCACCTCGACCGCTGCCTGACCTGCCGCAACTGCGAGAGCACCTGCCCGAGCGGCGTGCAGTACGGCCACCTGGTCGACATCGGCCGGCGCATCGTCGACGAGAAGGTGCCGCGCCCCGCGATGGAGTCGGCCACGCGCTGGGTGCTCAAGGAAGGCCTGCCCTCGCCGCTGTTCGGCCCCGCGATGAAGCTGGGCCAGTCGGTGCGCGGCCTGCTGCCCGAGGCATTGAAGGCCAAGGTGCCCGCGAAGCAGGCGGCCGGTGCCTGGCCCACGGTCACGCACGCGCGCAAGGTGCTGATGCTCGCGGGCTGCGTGCAGCCGTCGATGATGCCGAACATCAACACCGCCACCGCGCGCGTGCTCGACGCGGGCGGCATCCAGGCCGTGCTCGCGCCCGAGGCCGGCTGCTGCGGCGCGGTGAAGTTCCACCTCAACGACCAGGAGGGCGGCAAGGCGCAGATGCGCGCCAACATCGACGCCTGGTGGCCGCTGGTCGAACGCAACGAGGTGGAGGCCATCGTGATGAACGCCTCGGGCTGCGGCGTCACCGTGCGCGAGTACGGCCACGTGCTGCGCAACGACCCGGCCTATGGGCTGAAGGCCGCGCGCATCAGCGAGCTCACGCGCGACCTCGGCGAACTGCTGCCCGACCTGGTGCCCGCGCTCAAGCCACGCGTGCGCGCGACGCCCGGCACCATCGCCTACCACCCGCCCTGCACCCTGCAGCACGGCCAGAAGCTGCGCGGCGGCATCGAGACCCATCTGCGTGCCTTGGGCTTCGACGTGCGCGTGGCGATGAACGAATCGCACCTGTGCTGCGGTTCGGCCGGCACCTACTCGGTGCTGCAGCCCGAGCTCGCCTATCCGCTGCGCGACCGCAAGCTGGGCCACCTCAAGCAGCTGCAGCCGGTGGCGATCGCTTCGGCCAACATCGGCTGCATCACGCACCTGCAGAGCGGCAGCGGCGAGCTGCCGGTGCGGCACTGGGTCGAGCTGCTCGACGCGGCGCTGCAGCCGGCCGGCTGAGCCCTCAATCGCAGCGGTAGGTGACCTCGCCCTGCGGCGCGCGGCCCTTGGTCGGCGGCACGAAGCGCAGCGGCGCGCCGAAGTTGCGGCAGTAGGCCTCGGCCTCCTCGGGGCTCGGCGAGCGCAGCACGCCGTCGCCGAGCATGGTCACGCGCGGCGCGGTGCGGGTCGCGCAGCCGGCGAGAACGGCCGCCAGGGCCAGGAGGATCAGCGGAGTGGCGCGATGGCGCATGGCGTGACGGGCGCCAGGACGGCGGCGTGGAAGTGCGGGAGCGCCGACTGTAGCGGTTCCGGTCGTCCTGGCGCTTCCGGCCGGCTGCGCCACCGCCGCACACGCTGCCGCGCCCTGGTCCGACTCGCTCGACTGTGGCGCCGGCGCATCATTTCTGCATCCATCGCGCCAAGGAGTACGTCCCATGTCCCGCTTTCCCACCCGTGCCGCGTTCGCGGCCGCCTTCCTGTCGCTCGCGGCCGGTGCCTTCACCAGCGCCCAGGCGCAATCCGCCATGCCCGCCTGGAAGGGCGAGGGCGCCACGCGCTACGTCTGCGGCGGCATCGGCTCCGACGAGTCGAAGGCCATGCGCGCCGCGATGAAGGAACATCCGCTGGCGCTGCTGTTCGCGCGTGCCGACGGCGCCTACCTGGCCGACCTGCAGGTCGAGATCAAGGGCGCGGACGGCGCCGCCGCGCTCTCGCTGCGCGCCTCGGGGCCGGTCTGTCTGGTCGACATTCCCGCGGGCCGCTACACGGTGGTCGCGACCACCCAGGGCGGCGAGTCGAAGAGCCAGGCCGTCACGGTCGGCAGCGGCTCGACGACCGCGAGCTTCAGGTACTGAGCGTCAGGCGGAGGCGGCGAGCGCCGCCTCGATGTCGCGCGAGAGCGAGGCCGGCGTGTCGAGCGGCGCATAGCGCTTGCGCACCTGGCCGTCGCGCCCGACCAGGAACTTGGTGAAGTTCCACTTGATGGCGGTGCTGCCCAGCAGGCCCGGCTTCTCCTTCACCAGCCACTGGTACAGCGGCGCGGCGCCGCTGCCGTTGACGTCGATCTTCTCCATCATCTGGAAGCTCACGCCGTAGTTCTTCATGCAGAAGGCGCCGATCTCCTCGTTGGTGCCCGGGTCCTGGCCGCCGAACTGGTTCGACGGGAAGCCCAGCACCGCGAGGCCCTGGCCGGCGTACTTCTCGTGCAGTTCCTCGAGGCCCGCGAACTGCGGCGTGAAGCCGCACTTGCTCGCGGTGTTGACGATGAGCAGCACCTTGCCCTTGTAGGCGGCGAGGCTCACCGGCTGGCCGTCGATCTGTCTGGCCTCGAAGTCGTAGACGCTGGTCATGGGGATTTCCTCAAGGGGTCGAAGGAGCGCGATCTTCGCTCGCGGCGGGCGTTCGCGCAAACGAGGACCAGACCGCGGCCGCCACGATCAGCGCGCCGCCCGCGAGGATGCGCGAGTTCATCGTGGCCGCGCCCAGCGCCACCGACGACACGCTCGCGAACAGCACCTCCGACAGCATGATCACCGCCGTCGCGCTGGCCGCCAGCCGCGCGGCGCCGTACTGCAGGCAGACGTTGGCGATCACGAAGCCGAAGCCCAGCAGCGCGGCCCAGCCGATCCAGCCCGGCGCGGCGGCGGTCGGCGGCGCGAAGGCGCCGAGCGCGGTGCCGGTCAGCGCGGCCGTGCCCGCCACCACCGCGCAGCCGCAGAACATCGCGAGCGCGCGCGATTCGCCGGGCGCCGCGCGCAGCTGGCGCAGCACGATGTTGGTGACCGCGAAGCCGAAGCCCGCTGCCACGCCGAGCCAGTCGGGCAGGCTCGAGGGCACGGGCCAGTCGGTGCCCGGCGTCTTGAGCACCACCGCCACGCCGGCCAGCGCCAGCGCCACGCGCGCCAGCGATCCACCCGTGGGCCGCTCGCCCAGCACGGCCCAGCCCAGCAGCACGCTCCACAGCGGCATCAGGTAGAACAGCAGCACCACGCGCACCACGTCGCCCTGCGTCACGGCCCAGTTGAAGCCCACGTTGGTGAAGCCGGCCGCGAGGCCCAGCAGCACCAGCATCGGATGGCCCGCGAAGCCGGCCCAGGCGCCGCGGCGCAGCAGGCCCACCACGGTGGCGATCGCGAGGTAGATCAGGCAGGTGGTCCACACCGGATGCAGGCCATGGCCTTCGATGTGGCGGAACGGAAACCACGACAGCCCCCAGACGAAGGCATTGAAGATCAGGGCGAGGGCGGGCATCGGGCGGGCAAACCGCCGAGCATAGCCGGGCCCTCAGTGGTGCTTGTCGCTGCGGGCGATGGCCAGGAGGTGCTCGACTTCCTCGGGGTACTTCTTGAGGTTGTTCTCGTGCCAGCGCTTGATGATCCACATGCAGCCCGCCACCACGAAGCCGAAGGCGCTGATCGCGCCGTAGGCCGACAGGCCCAGGCCGGTGCACACGCTGTAGAAGCCGCCGAGCAGCAGGATGCAGGCCTGCTCGTTGAAGTTCTGCACCGCGATCGAGCGGCCGGCACCCATCAGGTTGTGGCCGCGGTGCTGCAGCAGCGCGTTCATCGGCACCACCAGGAAGCCGCCGAGGCCGCCCAGGATGATGAGGAAGGGCACCGCGAGCCACACGTTGCCGATGAAGTTCATGCAGATCACCATCAGCCCCATCGCGATGCCCATGGGGATCACGCGGGTGGCCATGTCCAGCCGCATGCGCATCGAGGCCACGATGGCGCCCACGGCGGTGCCGATGGTCACCACGCCCGTGAGGATCGAGGCCTGCGTGGTGTTGTAGCCCAGCGCCAGCGAGGCCCAGGCCAGCACGATGTACTTGAGGTTGCCGCCCGCGCCCCAGAACAGGGTGGTGGTGGCCAGCGAGATCTGGCCCAGGCGGTCGCGCCACAGGCGGGCGTTGCAGTGCCAGAAGTCGGGCAGCAGGCCGACCAGGTTGCGCGCCAGGCTGTGCTCGGGGTTGGAGCGCATCGGCCGCATCTCGACGCCGGTGTGCGGAATGCGCGTGTTGAACCAGGCCGCGACCATGTAGACCACGATCAGCACCGAGAGAGCGGCCTCGGCCGGCGAATCGATGCCGGTGTCGATGAAGGGCATGTCGAAGGCCAGCAGCTTGCTCGACACCGCGTGCCCCACCAGCGAGCCGCCGAGCACGATGCCCAGCAGGATCGAGGCGATCGTCAGACCCTCGATCCAGCCGTTGGCCTTGACCAGCTGCGAGGCCGGCAGCAGCTCGGTGAGGATGCCGTACTTGGCCGGCGAATAGGCGGCCGCGCCCAGGCCGACGATCGAATAGGACAACAGCGGGTGCGAGCCGAACAGCATCATCAGGCAGCCGAACACCTTGATGGCGTTGCTGACGAACATCACCCGCCCCTTGGGCAGCGCATCGGCGAAGGCGCCCACCAGCGGCGCGAGCACCACGTAGAAGACGGCGAAGATCGGCACCAGCGCCGCGCGCTGCCATTCGGGCGCGCCGGCGTTTCGCATGAGATCGACCGCAACGACGAAGAGCGCTTGGTCGGCCAGCGACGAAAAGAACTGGGCCGACATGATCGTGTAGAAACCGCGCTTCATCGATGGGCTGGCTGGCCAGGGGGGTCGCTGGCAGTAGTGAAAAAGTGTCGCGTGGAAGGCGAGTGGGCGGTTATAGCATGGGGGTACGACAGGCCCTGCAGGCAGCTTCTGCGTATTCGACCCCATTCCCGAAGATGCTAAAACGTGGTCTGCAAATCGTTTTCAAAGACCCTTCGCCATGCCCCGCCCCATTCTCGCCACGGTTCACACCGCTGCCTTGCGCCACAACCTCGAGCGCGTGCGCCGCAATGCGCTCGATTCCCGCGTCTGGGCGGTGGTCAAGGCCAATGCCTACGGCCACGGCATCGAGCGCGTCTACGAGGGGCTGCGTGGCGCCGACGGCTTCGCGCTGCTCGACCTGGCCGAGGCGCAGCGCGTGCGCGCGCTGGGCTGGCGCGGCCCGGTGCTGCTGCTCGAGGGCGTGTTCGAGGCGCGCGACCTCGAGCTGTGCTCGCGGCTCGATCTCTGGCACACGGTGCATTGCGACGAGCAGATCGACATGCTCGCGGCCCACAAGACCCTGCAGCCGCACCGCGTATTCCTCAAGATGAACTCGGGCATGAACCGCCTGGGCTTCACGCCCGAGCGCTTCGCCGCCGCCTGGACCCGCCTCAACGCGCTGACCCAGGTCGACGAGATCTCGCTGATGACCCACTTCAGCGACGCCGACGGCGAGCGCGGCATCGCGCACCAGGTCGAGGTCTTCGAGCGCGCCGCGCGCGACCTGCCGGGCGAGCGTTCGATCGCCAACAGCGCCGCCACCCTGCGTCATGCCGAGCGCACGCGCGGCGACTGGGTGCGCCCCGGCATCGTGCTGTACGGCAGCGCCCCCGACTTCCCGGCCAACGATGCCGCCCATTGGCAGCTGCAGCCCACCATGACGCTGTCGACGAAGCTGATCGGCGTGCAGACCCTGCAGCCCGGCGACACCATCGGCTACGGCTCGCGCTTCACGGCCGATGCGCCGCTTCGGATCGGCATCGCGGCGGTCGGCTATGCCGACGGCTATCCGCGCCACTGCGACACCGGCACCCCGGTGCTGGTCAACGGCGTGCGCACGCGCATGGTCGGGCGCGTCAGCATGGACATGATCACGGTCGACCTCACGCCCGTGCCCGACGCGCAGTTCGGCACCGAGGTCACGCTGTGGGGCCGCTCGGCCGTCAACGATGCGGTGCTGCCCATCGACGAGGTGGCGCGGGCCGCGGGCACCGTGGGCTACGAGCTGATGTGCGCGGTGGCCCAGCGCGTGCCCTTCGCACCCGAGACCGTCGACCACGACCGATGAAGGTCCTCTCCAACTGGCGCTCGGTGCGCCTTTGGGAGACGCAGGTCGAGCGCGACCTGCACCGCCACCACAGCCTGCGCACGCACGGCATCCTGATCGGCAGCTTCACGCTGCTGCTGATGTGGGGCGCCTCGGCGCTGCAGATGCACCTGCTGGGCGTGCAGTCGCTCGCGGTGCGCTACTTCATGACCCTGGGCGTGGGCTACCTCGGCTACCTGCTGGTGCTGCGCTGGTGGGCGCAGCGGCTGGTGGAGGGGCGCGCCGACCTCGGTGACGCGGTCGATGCGGGCGATGCCGGCGAGTTGGCCTTCGACGCGGGCAGCGCGCTCGCGCGCTCGGGTGCCAGGGCCGACGGCGGCCTGCTGTCCGATGCCGCCAGCGGCGCGCTCGAGGTCGCCGGCGGTGCCGACGAGGGCGCCGTGGTGGTCGTGCCGGTGGTCGCGATCTTCCTGGTCTGCATCGCCGTCGTGCTCGGCGCCGGCTCGCTGGTGCTGCTGTATTTCAGCTGGGACGCGCTGCTGGCCGTGGCGATCGAGGTGGCGTTCTCGTACGTCTCGGCGCGCGCCGCGGTGCGCGTGGCGCGCGAGGGCTGGCTCCTGGCGGCGGTGCGGCTGACCTGGAAGCCGCTGCTGGGCGCGGTCGCCTGCGCCGTGCTCCTCGGCGCCACCCTCGACCACTTCCTGCCCGAGGCGCGCAGCCTGCCCGAGGCGGTGCGCATGCTGCTCGGGCGCTGAGGCGAGGCCCGCACCGTGGACCTGCGCACCCTGCGCTACTTCATCGCCGTGCTCGAGGCCGGCAGCCTCTCGCGCGCCGCGGGCACGCTCTACATCGCGCAGCCGGCGCTCACGGCGCAGATCAAGAAGCTCGAGGCCGAGCTCGGCGCGCAGCTGTTCGACCGCTCGCACGCGGGCGTCACGCCCACGCCCGCGGGCCTGCAGCTCTACGAGGACGCGCGGCGCCTGCTGTCCGATGCCGACGCGGTGCGCGAGCGCATCCAGCGGCTGCCCCAGGGCCCCGAGGGCTCGGTCACGGTGGCCGTGCCCTTCCTGCTGGC
This sequence comes from Variovorax sp. GW821-FHT10D07, assembly GCF_059415325.1. Classification (NCBI taxonomy): domain Bacteria; kingdom Pseudomonadati; phylum Pseudomonadota; class Betaproteobacteria; order Burkholderiales; family Comamonadaceae; genus Variovorax; species Variovorax sp. GW821-FHT10D07. Next base: position 137,598 of record NZ_JBWKMZ010000004.1, read on the forward strand.
CTCGCTGCTGCTCGGACCGGTGCTGGCCGAGCTCAAGGCCTCGCATCCGCGCATCCGCGTGTTCGTGCTCGACGACCTGAGCCTGATGGTGAAGAAGGCCATGCTCGACCGCCGCGCCGACGTCGGCATCCTGGTCGACACGCCGCAGGTCGAGGGCCTGGCCTGCCGCCCGCTCGCGCGCGAGGCCATCTTCGCCTGCGGCTTCGACCGCGACGGCAGCGTGGCGCCGCGCCTGCGCGCCGGCCGGCGCAGCAAGGCCCGGCCCGCGCCGCGGCCCGAGATCGACTTCGCCGACGCGGCCCGGCTGCCGCTGGTGCTGCAGTCGCGCCGCTTCGCGATCCGCCAGCGCGTGGAGGAGGCCGCGGCCACGCTCGGCGTGGCGCTCAACCTCGCGCACGAGCACGACTCGGCGCGCGTGATCCGCTCGCTCTATGTCTGCGGCGCCGGCTTCACCTTCACGCCGGCCTGCGCGCTGTCGGACAACCCGCCCGCGGGCGAAGGCTGGATCGCGGCGCGCGTGGTGCGGCCCGCGCTGCAGCGCAGCTACGCCATCGCCACGCCGGCTGACCGCGCCCCCGATCCCGCCGCCCAGGTGGTGGCGCGCGCCCTCGTGCGGCAGGCCGCGCGGCTGATCGCCGAGGGCCGCTGGGAGGCCGAGCTGCTGGCCGAGGTCGAGCCCGAGGCATAGCGCGGCGCCGGTCTTGCAACCGAGGCCATCAATGCGATTGATGGCTCGGCATCAGCAAACGGTATTTCCCGTGCTGGGCCGCTTTGGCGGACAGTGGCGCATCGCATGCACGAACGCATGCCTGCCCCCAGGAGACACCCCTTGCCACAGACCACCCCCCGGGTCGCCAACGTCGGCGAACTCGTTTCGCGCTGCGCGCGCCTGCACGGCCCGCGGATCGCGCTGCGCACCGAATCCCGCAGCCTCAGCTACGAGGCGCTCGACCGCCGTTCCAACCGGCTCGCCAACGCGCTGCTGGGGCTGGGCCTCGCGCGCGGCGACCGCGTCGGCATCTACCTGCCGAACTGCATCGAGATCGTCGAGGTCGAGCTGGCCTGCTACAAGGCTGCGCTGGTCAAGGCGCCGTTCAATGCGCGGCTCTCGCCCGCCGAGGTCGGCGAGATCGTCGCCAACAGCGGCGCCGCGCTGATCGTCACCACGGCCGAACGCGCCGAAAGCTTCCTGCCGCACCTGAAGGGCGACGCGCGCCCCATGCTGCTGTTCGTCGACGTGCCCGAAGGCGACGCCGCTTCCTACGAGGGCGCGCTCGGCCGCGCCAGCGATGCCTTCGAGGCCGCGAGCGTCGAGGCCGACGAGATCGCCGTGCTGCACTACACCTCGGGCTCCTCGGGCGTGCTCAAGGCCGCGATGCAGACCTTCGGCAACCGGCTCGCGCAGCTGCGCAAGTTCCTCGTGCGTTCCGAGGGCATGCGCGAAGGCCACCTGCTGGGCCTGGTCGGTCCGGTCACCCATGCCTCGGGCATGCAGATCGTGCCCGCGCTGTGCAGCGGCGCCACCATCCGGCTGTTCGCGGGCTTCGAGCCCGGCCGCTTCCTCGCCGACATGAAGGCCGAGCGCGTGACCCACACCTTCATGGTGCCGACCATGATCAACATGCTGCTGGCCGAGCTCGAGGGCCGCTACCGCCCGCTGCCCGACCTGCAGCGCCTGGGCTACGGCGCCGCGCCGATGGCGCCCGCGCGCATCCTGCGCGCCATGGACGTGTTCGGCCCGGTGCTGTCGCAGGGCTACGGCGCGGGCGAGACCACCTCGGGCGTCTGCGGCCTCGGCGTGGAGGACCACCTGTTCGCGCGCGCCGCCGCGCCCGGGCGGCTGGCCTCGTGCGGCCGGCCCTTCCTCGAGTCGCTGGTGGAGATCGTCGACGACGCGGGCCAACCCGTGGCCCGCGGCGAGATCGGCGAGATCGTGGTCAGCGGCCCCGACGTGTTCGCCGGCTACTGGCGCGCGCCCGAGCTCACGGCCGAGGTGCTGCAGAACGGCCGCTACCACACGGGCGACCTCGCGCGCGCCGACGACCAGGGCTTCGTCTACATCGTCGACCGCAAGAAGGACATGGTGATCAGCGGCGGCTTCAACGTCTATCCCTCGGAGGTCGAGGCCGTGCTCTACCAGCACGAGGCCGTCGCCGATGCCTGCGTGTTCGCCGTGCCCGACGACAAGTGGGGCGAGGCCGTGGCCGCGCACGTGGTGCTCAAGCCCGGCCATGCGCTCGACACGGGCGCGCTCGATGCCTTCTGCGCCGAGCGGCTCGGCGGCTTCAAGCGGCCGCGCCGCGTGGAGTTCGTGGGCGCGCTGCCGAAGAACCCGAACGGCAAGGTCGCGCGCAAGGCGATCCAGGCGCCGTACTGGGCCGGCCAGAGCCGCATGGTCAACTGAAGGCGGGGACGGACATGAACGCATCCCTCCCGTCGTCCGGCGCCCATGCGCGCCCCTTCGAAGGTTCCGCGCGCGCGGCCGAGCTGATCGCGCGCATCGAGGACTTCCTGCACGGCGAACTCGCCGACCTGGTGCGCGCGCACGGCATCGACCACGAGCACGGCGCGAGCCGCGAGCTGCTGCAGCAGGTCTGGCGCCGCTCGCAGGCGCTGGGCTTCTACGGCATGACCCTGCCCGAAGCCATGGGCGGGCTCGGTCTGTCGGTGCTCGACCACGTGCTCGTCAAGGAAGCGATCTACGCGAGCGGCTCGCCGCTGGCGCCGCACGTGCTCGGCGAGCTCAGCGGCCCGCCGCGCGTGGGTGCGCTGGTGCGCAAGGCCACGCCGCACCACATGGAGCGCTTCATCGTGCCGGTGGCGCGCGCCGAGAAGGCGATCTGCTTCGCGTTGACCGAGGCCGAGGCCGGCTCCGACGCGGGCGCGGTGCAGACACGCGCCGTGCGTGAGGGCGAACACTTCGTGCTCAACGGCCGCAAGCGCTTCATCTCGGGCTCGCCCTTCGCCGACTTCGCGGTGCTGATGGCCTCCACCGCGAGCGACCCGGCGCAGCGCGAGGTCAGCGCCTTCTTCGTCGACCTCGCGCAGCCCGGCGTGCGCGTGGAGGCCGGCTACAAGACCATGGCGGGCCAGTCGCACACCGGCGACATCGTGCTCGAGGACTGCCGCATCCCGGTGGCGAACCTCGTGGGCGAACCCGGCCGCGGCCTCGCGCTCGCGCTCGGTCGCATCACGGTCAACCGGCTGCTGCACTGCCCCGCGATGGTGGGGCTGGCCGCGGTGGCGCTGCGCGATGCCTGCGAGTACGCGAGCCGGCGGCGCCAGTTCGGCCGCGCCATCGGCCAGTTCCAGGCGATCCAGCACCTGCTGGCCGACATGGCGACCGAGCTGGCGGCCGCGCGCGCGCTGATGCTCGCGACCGCGCGCCAGATCGATGCCGGCTCCGAGGCGCGCGCCGAGGCCTCGATGGCCAAGCTGTTCTGCTCCGAGTCGGCCTTCCGCATCGCCGACCGCGCGGTGCAGATCCATGGCGGCGAGGGCATCGTGCAGGGCCGGCGCGTGGAGTTCCTGTTCCGCATGCTGCGCATGTACCGCGTGCTGACCGGCACCAGCGAGATCCAGCGCAACACCATCGCGCGCGAGCTGCTCGGTGAGCTTCCGGGCTGAACGCATCAACCAAGAACGACAAGGAGACAACCCCATGTGCTTCACGGACCGCCGCCGCTTCCTCGGCACCGCTTCCGCCGCGCTGGCCGCCTTCGCGCTGCCGGCCGCCTCGCGCGCCCGCGCGGCCGCCGCGCCCTGGCCCGAGCGCCCGATCAAGTGGGTCGTGCCCTACCTCGCGGGCACCGGTCCCGACATCACGGCGCGCGTGCTGGCCGAGGCCGTGGGCCCGCTGCTGGGCCAGCCGGTGGTGATCGAGAACAAGGGCGGCGCGGGCGGCAACATCGGCGCGCGGCTGGTGGCGCGCGCGCCGGCCGATGGCTACACCTGGATCTACTCGGCCGCGCCGATGGCCGCCAACATGCGCATGTACCGCAGCCCCGGCTACGACGCGCTCAAGGACTTCCGCCACCTCATGCGGCTCACCACCTCCGACATCGTGCTGGTGGTGAACGCCAACGCCGGCATCGCGAGCCTGGCCGAGCTGGCCGCGAAGGCGCGCGCGAACCCCGGCAAGCTCGACTACGCCTCGGGCGGCGTGGGCACGCCCTCGCACCTCGGCGTGGAACTGCTGCTGAACGCGCTCGGCGCGCAGGCCACGCACGTGCCCTACAAGGGCGCCTCGGAGCTGGTCAACGCCATCCTCGGCCAGCAGGTGGTGTTCGGCACGCCGATCCTGTCGGTGGCCGCGCCGCAGATCCAGGCCGGCAGGCTCAAGGCGCTCGCGATCGCGGGCGCGCGCCGCAACCCCACACTGCCCGAGGTGCCCACGCTGGCCGAGCTCGGCGTGAAGGGCGTCGAGCTGACCTCCTGGGGCGGCATCTCGGTGCCGGCCGGCACGCCCGATGCGATCGCCGAGCGCATCCGCGCGGCCTTCGAGAAGGCGCTCGCGCAGCCCGCGGTGCAGGCCACGCTGGCCGAGAACGGCGGCCTGGCCAGCCCGCAGGGCGCGCGCGAGTACACGCGCGGCTTCACGCAGGAGATGGCGCTGACCGAGACGATGATGAAGCAGGCGGGGCTGCAGCCGCAGTGAGGCTCAGCCCTCGGTGCCGAGGTGCGCCACGAGGTGGTCGATCAGTACCCGGCACTTGGGCACGGTGAAGCGGTTCGGCGGATAGAGGATCCAGGCATGGCCGTGGTAGTTGCCGCGGAACTCCCAGTCGCCGAGCACGCGCGCCACGCGGCCCTCGCCCAGGGACTGCTGCGCCGAGAAGGCCGGCACGCAGGCCACGCCCAGGCCTGCCGTCGCGGCCTCCATGCGCATCTCGCTGTGGTTGGCGATGTAGCGGCCATGTACCGTCACCTCCACGTCGTCCTCGCCGGGGCGGCTGAAGCGCCAGTGGTTGTCGCGCTCGTGCTCGCCCAGCGACAGGCAGCTGTGGGCCGCGAGGTCGCGCGGGTGCGCGATGGCCGCATGGCCCTCGAGGTACGCGGGCGCGGCCACCAGGATGTGCGCCACCGCCATCAGCCGCCGCGCCACCAGCCCCTCGGGCGGCTCGGTGGTGAGCCGCACCACGAGGTCGACGCCCTCGCGGATCGGATCGATGTCGCGGTCCTCCACGATCAGCTGCACGTCGACCGCGGGATGGCGCGCGAGGAAGTCCAGCACCAGCGGATGCAGCACCCGGCGCGCGAAGGCCTTGGGCGCGCTCAGCCGCACCAGCCCGCGCGGCTCGGCCGAGAAGCGCTGCGCCAGCGCCATCGTGTCCTGCGCCGCGGCCGCCAGTTCGCGGCAGCGCTCGAAGGCCTCGGCGCCGGCCTCGGTCAGGCGCAGCTGGCGCGTCGTGCGCTGCAGCAGCTGCACGCCGATCTCCTTCTCGAGCCGCTTCACCTGCCGGCTCGCGGCCGAGGGCGTGATGCCCAGCAGCTCGGCCGCGGCCGAGAAGCTGCCGAGCTCGGCCACGCGCAGGAAGGCCACCATCTCGGGCAGTACCTTGAGGAATGAATTCGGTCCCACGGTGCAACAGTCCTGTTCCTGCGGATGGCTACTCGCCGCGATCGATGCCCGGAACAATTCCGCCTCGGTCCCGCGCATGGCGCGCGGGCACCGGCATCGAACAGGCGGAGTATGGATTCAAAGCGCGCGGGCGGCGTCGCCCTCACCCCCGGCGGCGTGCCGGCCCGGCCCGGCTTCGGCATGGCCGAACTCATGCTGCTGCTGGTGGCGGCGGTCTGGGGCGGCAGCTATGCGGTCGCCAAGCAGGCCACGCTGCAACTGCCGGTGCTCGAGTTCGTCGCGCTGCGCTTCGGCCTGACCTTCCTCGTGCTGCTGCCCGCGCTGCGCCCGCTCGTCGGGCCGCAATGGCGGCAGGGGCTCGCGGTGGGCGGGCTGCTGGGCGCGAACCTGCTCGCGATCTTCGTCTGCGAGACCTTCGGCGTCTCGCTCACCAGCGCGAGCAACGCCGCCTTCCTGATCAGCCTGTGCGTGGCCTTCACGCCGCTGGCCGAATGGTGGCTGCTCGGCGAGCGGCCCGCGCCGCGCGTGTTCGCGGCCGCGGCGATCTCGCTCGCGGGCGCCGCGCTGCTGTCGCTGAGCGCGCATGCCTCGGCGACGTCCGCTGGCCTGGGCTGGGGCGATGCGCTGATGGTCGCGGCCGCCGTGCTGCGCGCCCTCATGGTCTGCCTGACGCGCCGCCTCGCGGGCCGCCATGCGCTGCCGGCGCTCACGCTGACCGCGGTGCAGGCGGGCACCATGGCCCTGGGCGCGGCCGTGCTGGCGCTCGCGGTGTCGGGCGGCGCCTGGCATGTGCCGCCGGCCACGGCCTCGTTCTGGTGGGGCATGGCCTACCTCGTGCTGCTGTGCACCGTGTTCGCCTTCTTCGCGCAGAACCATGCGGCCTCGCGCACCAGCCCGAGCCGGGTGTCGCTGCTGATGGGCAGCGAGCCGGTGTTCGGCGCGCTGATCGCGGTCTGGGGCTTCGGCGAACGGGTCGGCCCCGGCGGCTGGATCGGCGGCGCGATGATCGTCGCGGCCGCGTGGTGGGTCACGCTGCCGCCGCGCCGGGCTTGAGCCCGCCGGGCATGGCATCCTCGGCGTGCATGACCGATTTCTCCGTGGCCCATGGCCCCCACACCCTGCGGGGCTCGATCCTTCCGAATGCATTGGGCGAGCCGCCGCGCGTGCTGGCGCTGCATGGCGGCGGCGTCCAGGCCTCGCGGCGCGGCATCCGCTACCTGCTCGACGGCCTGGTGCAGGGTGGCGTGCCCTGCGCCTCCTTCGACTTCTGCGGCCATGGCGAGAGCGATGGGCAGCTCGAGGGCTCGAGCCTCGCGCACCGCGTGGCGCAGGCGCGGACGGTCACCGAGCGGGTGGCACCGGGCCGGTCGATGTCGCTGATCACCAGCAGCATGGGCGGCCACATCGCCTGCGCGCTGATCCCGGTGCTGAACCCGTCCGCGCTGGTGCTGTTCTGCCCGGCCGCCTACGTGGCCGAGGCCGAGGGCGCGCCCTTCGGCCCGCGCTTCCAGGGCATATTGCGCGCGACCCGCGACGAGGACTACGCGGCCTCGCCGGCCTTCGCCGCGCTCGATCGCTTCGAGGGCCGGCTGCTGCTGGTGCTCGGCGACGAGGACGCTGTCATTCCCGCCGCGGTGCTCGCGCAGTACGCGCAGCGGGCGCGGCGCGCGAAGAGCGTGGAAGTGCTGCGGCTCGCGGGCGCGGGCCACAAGCTGCACGAATGGCTGCCCGCGCATCCGCGGGACCACGCGCGCGTGCTGGAGGCCGCGCTGCGCACGCTGGCGTAGCGCCAGGGCCAGCGCCGCTCAGTACAGCTCAGTACAGGCCGAGCTGCCGCGTCTTCAGGCGCGCCAGCCCCAGCAGCGCATCGGTGAACGGCGTCGCCACGGCGGTCAGTTCGCCGAGCTCGCGCACCACGGTCACGAGGGCGTCGAGCTCGACCGAGCGGCCGGCCTCCACGTCCTGCAGCATCGAGGTCTTGAAGGCGCCGAGCTTGCGCGTGACGGCGTGGCGGTCTTCCGGGCTCTGCGCGATCTCGATGCCGATGCGGCGACCGATCTCCTTGGCCTCGAGCATCACGGCCGAGATGAAGCCGCGCACGTAGTCGTCGCCCATGATCAGGTCGGTGGTGGCACCGGTCAGCGCGCTGATCGGGTTCACCGTCATGTTGCCCCAGAGCTTGAACCAGACGTCGCGCTGGATCTGCGGCGACAGCGTGGTCTCGATGCCCGTGGCCTGCAGCAGCTCGACCAGCTTTTTCACGCGCGGCGTGGCCTCGCCCGAGGGCTCGCCCACGATCAGGCCGTTGCCGAAGTGATGCCGCACCACGCCGGGCGCGTCGAGCGAGCAGCTGCAGTGCACCACGCCGCCGATCACGTTGGCCGCTGGAATGGCACGCGCGATCGCGCCGTCGGGGTCGACCGCGCCCAGGCGGTGGCCCGCGATGGGGCCGCCGAAGCCGCCCTCGAGGAACCACCAGGGCACGCCGTTCATCGCGGTCAGCACCATGGTGTCGGCACCGATCAGCGGCGCGATGCGCTCGGCCACCCCGGCCAGCGCCGGCGCCTTGACGGCGATCACCACCAGGTCCTGCACGCCGAGTTCTTCCGGGTCGGCCACCGCGTTCACCGGCACGCGCGTGCGCACGTCGCCGCGCATCAGCGAGAGGCCGTCGCGCTGCAGCGCTTCGAGCGTGGCGCCGCGCGCCACCACGTTGAGGCGCTGGCCCGCTTGTGCGAGGCCGACGCCGATCCATCCGCCGATCGCGCCGGCGCCGTAAATGCAGATCTTCATGGTCGGATCGTAGCGGTCAGGCGCGGTAGGAAGGATCGATGCGGTCGACCTGGCGCACCAGGGCATTGAACACGTCCTGGCCGGCGCCATGCGCGGGGCTGAACTGCAGCGCGTCGCGCGTGCAGCGGCGCGCGATCTCCTCGCTCACGGGGATCGCGGCGCCCATCGAGAAGGTCGCCATCTGGATCTCGCAGGCGCGCTGCAGGGTCCAGAGGATCGCGAAGGTCTGCGGCAAGGTCTGGCCCCAGGCCAGCAGGCCGTGGTTGCGCAGGATGACCGCGTTGCGGTCGCCGATGCTCTGCAGCAGGCGCGGGCCCTCGTCGGCGTGGATGGTGATGCCCTCGAACTCGTGGTAGGCCACCATGCCGTGCAGCTGCGCGGTATAGAAGTTGGTCTGCTGCAGGCCGCCCTGCAGGCAGGCCACGGCCACGCCCGCGGTGGTGTGCGTGTGCATCACGCAGTGCGCGCCCTCGAGGCCGTCGTGGATCGCGGCATGCACCGTGAAGCCGGCCGGGTTGACCGGGAAGGTCGAGCCGTCGAGCACGCGGCCCTGCAGGTCGATCTTCACCAGGTTGCTCGCCGTGACCTCGCTGTAGTGCAGGCCGAAGGGATTGATCAGGAACTGCTTCTCGCCACCGGTCACGCTGTCGGGCAGCCGCACCGTGATGTGGTTGTAGATCATCTCGGTCCAGCCCAGCATCGCGAAGATGCGATAGCAGGCCGCGAGCTCCTCGCGCGCGGCGCGCTCGTCGGGATGGATCGAGGGATGGACCAGGGCCGACGCGGACGACGGCGTGGTGGTGGCGAGAGGGGTCATTGCAGTTCCTTCATGGGGTTAGCCTTCCGCGGTGAAGCCGACTTCCTTGACGATCGGCGCCCACTTGGCGGTGTCTTTCTTCAACAGTTCGGTCAGCTCGGCGGGCGTGGACGACATGGCTTCCAGGCCGAAGGTGCCGAGGCCGTCGACCACGTCCTTCTGCGCCAACGCGTTCTTCATCGAGGCATTGAGCCTCGCGACCAGCTCGGGCGAGGCCTTGGCCGGCAGGAAGAAGGCGAACCACTCGCTGTGCGCCATGTCCTGGATGCCCTGCTCGCCGAAGGTCGGCACGTCGGGCGCGAAGCGGCTGCGCTTGGCGCCCGAGACGCCGAGGATGCGCACCTTGCCCGTGGGCAGGTGCTGCGTGATGTCGCCGATCGGGCCCGACACCGCCGAGATGTTGCCGCCCAGCAGGTCGAGCATGGCCGGCTGCGTGCCGCGGTAGGCCGCGTGCTTGAGCTCGACGCCGCCCTTCTTGCCGAGCAGCGCGCCGATGAAGTGCGGCGTGGAGCCGGCGGCCGGCGAGCCGTAGTTGGCGCCGGCCGGGTTGGCCTTGGCCCAGGCCAGGAATTCGGGCACGGTCTTCACGCTGGCCGGCACGGCCGGGCCGACCGCGAAGCCGAAGTCGAAGATGCAGCCGATGGTCACGGGCGTGAGGTCGACCATCGGGTCGTACGGCAGCTTCTTGTAGATGTGCGGGTAGATCGTGAGGATCGAGGTCGGCGTCTGCAGGATCGTGGTGCCGTCGGCCGGCCGGCCCTTGACGTAGCCGACCGCGATCTGGCCGCCCGCGCCGGTGCGGTTCTCCACCACCGCCGCGCGCGCGTAGTCGGGGCTCAGCTTGGTCGCGACCCGGCGGCAGATCGTGTCCGAGGTGCCGCCGGCCGCGAAGCCGGTGACGATGGTCGCGGTCTCGATGCCGGCCTGCGCGAAGGCCCGTTGGCCGATGCCGGCAAGCAGCGCGGAGGCGCCGGTGGACTGCAGCAGCTGGCGGCGGGTGAAGCTCATGATGGTTCTGTCTCCGGGTAACGGTGGTTGGGGGTCAGGACTCGTCGCGCAGCCAGGTGACCGCGCCCGAATGGGTCACCGCGCCCTGGTGGGCCGGGCGCACGGTGAGCGCGTATTTTTCCAGCAAGCCACCGCGCGGGACCCCCGCGTTTACCTCACGTCCGGCGAGGCGCCGCGCGATCTCCTCGTCCGTCAGTTCCACCGAAATGGTGCGCGCCGCCGCGCGCGCGTCGATCGCGATCAGGTCGCCGTCGCGCAGCGCCGCGATCGGGCCGCCGTCGGCCGCCTCGGGCCCGGCATAGCCGATGCACAGGCCGCGCGTGGCGCCCGAGAAGCGGCCGTCGGTCAGCAGCGCCACCTTGTCGCCCATGCCCTGGCCGTAGAGCAGGGCGGTGATGCCCAGCATCTCGCGCATGCCGGGGCTGCCCTTCGGGCCCTCGTTGCGGATCACGATCACGTCGCCCGCTTCGTACAGCCGGTTCTGCACCGCCGTCTGCGCCTGTTCCTCCGAATCGAAGACGCGTGCCGGGCCGCGGTGCACCAGCGTCTGCAGGCCGGCGGTCTTGAGCAGCGCGCCGTCGGGGCAGAGGTTGCCCTTGAGCACCGCCAGCCCGCCGTCGCGCGTGATCGGGTTGCCGGCCTCGCGCACCACCCGGCCGTCGGGCGCCAGCGCGTCGGCCAGTTCCTCGGCCATGGTGCGGCCGGTGAAGGTGAGCACGTCGCCGTGCAGGAAGCCCTGCTCGAGCAGCGTGCGCAGGATCACGCCGGCGCCGCCGATGTAGAACACGTCGCGCGCGAGGTAGTGCCCGCCCGGGCGCAGGTCGGCGATGAGCGGCGTGCGCGCGAACACCTCGGCCACGTCGTCGAGGTGGAAGCGAATGCCGGCCTCGTGCGCGATCGCCGGCAGGTGCAGCGCGGCATTGGTCGAGCCGCCGGTGGCCGAGACCACGGCGCAGGCGTTCTCGAGCGCCTTGCGCGTGACGATCTCGCGCGGCAGCGGGCTGTCGCCCATCACGGCCTTCATCAGCGTCTTCGCGGCGCGGCGCATCAGCGGCGCGCGCTCGCTGAACACGGCCGGCACCATGCTCGAGCCGATCGGCGCGAGGCCCAGCGCCTCCGACACCATGCCCATGGTGTTGGCCGTGAACTGGCCCGCGCAGGCGCCGGCCGTGGGCAGGCAGGCGCGGCTCATGGCGTCGAGCTCGTCGTGCGTGGCCGTGCCGGCCAGCACCTTGCCGATGGTCTCGTAGGTGTCGACCACGTTGAGGTCGCGCCCGTCGGGCCCGGGCATCTGGCCCGGCAGCGCCGAGCCGCCGTGCACGAACACGCTCGGCACGTTGCAGCGCACCATGCCCATCATCAGGCCCGGCAGGTTCTTGTCGCAGGCGCCGATCGCGAAGATGCCGTCCCACTGGTGGCCGCGCACCGAGGCTTCCACGCTGTCGGCGATCAGCTCGCGCGAGATCAGCGAGAAGCGCATGCCCGAGTGCGCCATGGTCAGCCCGTCGCTGACCGACACCACCGGGCATTCGTGCGGCGTGCCGCCGCCCGCGTAGATGCCGGTCTTGGCATGCTGCGCCTGCTCGCGCAGGTTCAGGTTGCACGGGCTCATCTCGCCGCCGGTGTGGAACACGCCGACGTGCGGGCGCTCGATGTCCTCGTCGTCCTGGCCCAGCGCATGCAGGAAGCTGCGCGTGGTCGCGCGGATCGTGCCCTCGCGGATGGTGGCGGAACGGAAGCGCGGCGGCTTGGGATCGGTGGGCGTGGTCATCGGCTGGCGGCGGGCTGGCTCGGGTGGGGGAAAAGGGTCAGAACATGCCGTTGCTGTTGGCGGCGGTCTCGGGCACCGGCTGGATCACGTCCCAGTGCTCGACGATCTTGCCGTTCTCGAGCTTGAAGATGTCGACGATCGCGTTGCCGCGCGTGCCGGGCTCGCGCACCGCGTGCACGTGCAGGATCACGTAGTCGCCCTCGGCGAAGCTGCGCTTGATCTCGCTTTTCGAGTTCGGGAATTTCTCGCGCAGGAAGGCGATGAACTTGCGGAAGCCCTCGGGCCCGTCGGCCGCGGTCGGGTTGTGCTGCACGTAGCGGTTGCCCACGTACTGGAGCGCGGCCTCGGCGTCCTTCTGGTTCAGGCCCTTCTCGTAGAAGGCCAGCACGGCCTGGCGGTTGGCTTCCTGCTGCGCGCCGGGGCCGGTGGCGGGGAGTTGGGCGCAGGCCGCGAGGCCCAGCACGGCGGCGGCGGCGAGGAACTTGAGGGCGAGGCGGCGCATGCGGACTCCTGTCGTTGCTTCAGTAGCTGCTGGGAGCGGGCGCGGCCGGGGCGGCGCCGTTCTTGAACTTGGCGGCGAGCTGGCGCGCGGCCGCGGCCAGCACGATGGTGTCCACCCCCACGGCCACGAAGGTGGCGCCGGCCGCGAGCCACTTGCGTGCCTGCTCCTCGGTGGTCGAGAGGATGCCCGCGGCCTTGCCGGCCTTCTGGATGCGCGCGACCGCGTCGGCGATCACCGCCTGCACCTCGGGATGGTTCGGCTGGCCCACGAAGCCCATCGAGGCCGACAGGTCGGCCGGGCCGATGAACACGCCGTCGACGCCGGGCGTGGCCGCGATCGCGTCGAGGTTCTTCATCGCCTCCACCGTCTCGGCCTGCACCAGCAGGCAGGTCTGGGCATTGGCTTCGTGCAGGTAGTTCGGATAGGCCTGCCAGCGCGAGGCCCGCGCGAGCGCGCTGCCCATGCCGCGGATGCCTTCGGGCGGATAGCGCATGCCCTGCACCATGCGCGCGGCCTGCTCGGCGGTGTCGACCATCGGCACCAGCAGCGTCTGCGCGCCGATGTCGAGGTACTGCTTGAGCAGCGTGGTGTCGCCCACGGGCACGCGCACGATCGGCTGCGGCCGGGTCGCGCCCTCGGGCAGCGCCGACCAGGCGCTCGAGATGCCCTGCAGCTGCGCGAGCACCGAGCGCACGTCGTTGGGTGCGTGCTCGCCGTCGACCAGCAGCCAGTCGTAGCCGGTGCCGGCCAGGATCTCGGCCGCGTAGCCGTCGGCCAGGCCGACCCACAGGCCGATCTGGGCGCGCTTCTCGGCCATGGCCTTCTTGAACAGGTTGATGGGGGTGTGCATGGAGGATTCCGAAAAGGTCAGACGAGGCGGAACGACACGGCGCCCAGCGGGCCGTAGTCGGCATGGAAGGTGTCGCCGGGCAGCGCGGTGGTCGGGCGCGTGAACGAGCCGCCGAGCACGACCTCGCCGGCCTCCAGGTGTTCGTCCCAGGGCGCGAGCTTGTTCGCGAGCCAGGCCACGCCGGTGGCCGGATGGTTGAGAACGGCCGCGGCCACGCCCGATTCCTCGATCACGCCGTTCTTGTAGAGCAGCGCGCTGACCCAGCGCAGGTCGACCGCGTCGGGCTTCACGGGCCGCCCACCGATCACGATGCCGGCATTGGCCGCGTTGTCGGCGATGGTGTCGAAGACCTTGCGCGGCGCCTTGGTGTGGCGGTCGAACTGCTCGATGCGCGCATCGATGATCTCGATCGCCGGCACCACGTAGTCGGTGGCCGCGAGCACGTCGAAGATGGTCACGCCCGGGCCCTTGAGCGGCTTGCCGAGGATGAAGGCCAGCTCGACCTCGATGCGCGGCGCGATGAAGCGCGCGAACGGGATGTCGGAGCCCTGCTCGAAGAACATGTCGTCGAGCAGCGTGCCGTAGTCGGGCTCGGTGATCTGGCTCGACTGCTGCATCGCGCGCGAGGTCAGGCCGATCTTGTGGCCCTTGGCCACGCGGCCCTCGGCGATCTTCTGCCGGACCCATTCGCGCGAGATCGCATAGCCGTCCTCGATGGTCATCTCGGGAAAGCGCTTGGAGAAATGCTCGACCTGCACGCGCGAGCGTTCGCTCTCGTGCAGTTCGGCCGCGAGCCGGGCGATGGTGTCGGAAGAAAGCATGGCGGTGTGTGTGGGGGTCAGCTCTTGTTGAACAGGGGGTGCAGGTTGCTGTGCTTGCCGTCGTAGACCTGGCCGGGGCTCTCGTCGATCTGCAGCGTGATGCCGATGTGGCGTTGCGAGAAGACGGGCTCGAAGTGGCTTCGCACCCTGGCCAGCAGCTCGTCGCCGGCCTTCTTCTTCACTGCCTCCGAGCGCCCCGCGGCCATGCGCAGGTTGAGGTAGACGAAGGCGTAGTCGGCCTTGCCGTCGGCCACCGCGTAGTGCGCGGCCGGGTAGGCCAGCACGCGCGTGCCGCCGATCGGGAACACGGGCTTGCCGGCCTCGTCGCGCTGCTCGAGCATGGTGTCGGCCAGCGTGCGGCACAGCGCCGACATGTCGGTCTCGGCCTCGATGTTGGGCGTGTAGAGGATCACCAGGTGCGGCATGGTCGTGCTCCGTTCAAACCACCGACATCGTCGCGGCCGTGCAGGTCACCGCGAAGATCGGAATGGCCTTCATGTGGAAGATCTCGCCCTGGCCGCGCGCGGCCGCGGCCACGCTGAGGAAGGTGCGGATCTCGAAGCCGCCCTGGCCGGCCTCGCGGTAGGTCGCCTCGTCGCCGTAGTCGTCGAGCGACAGCAGCGCCTCGCGGTCGTTGGCGCACCAGCGGCGCATGAACTCGGCGTCCCACTCGGCGTTGACCTTGCCCGAATCGGGCGTGGCCGGCCAGTGCGAGATGCCGCCGGTGCCCACCAGCGCGATGCGCTCGGGCACCTTGTCGCAGGCGCGGCGCAGCGCCTCGCCGAAGGCCCAGGCGCGGTGCAGCGGCGTGAGCGGCGGGCCCTGGCAGTTGATGTTGACCGGGATCACCTTGGTGTCGAAGTCCGGCGTGAGGAAGTTCAGCGGCACCATGATGCCGTGGTCGAACTTCCACTCCTCGGCATAGGCCACGTCCACCGTCTGCATCACCTCGCGGATCAGCCGCTGCGACAGCGCGGCGTCGCCCGGGATGGTGTGCTTCTCGATGCCGAGCCACTTCGGGTCCTCGATCGGGCCCTCGTAGCTGTCGGCCATGCCGATCGCATAGGCCGGCATGTTGTTCATGAAGAAGTTCGCGAAGTGCTCGGCCGCGATCACGATCACCGCGTCGGGCTTGGTCGCGCGCATGGCCTCGCCGAAGCGATGGAACTGCGCGTGGAACTCGTCCTTCACCGCCGGGTCGGCGAGATGCGCGCGGCCGGTGATGCCGGGGGCGTGGCTGCACACGCCTGCGAATACGAGGCTCATACGCCCGCCACCTTTTCGTCTGTGCTTGTCGTCATTGCATAGATGCCGGCGCGCACCGGCCCGTACTTGCGCACGCCCTCGCGCATGGCCTCGAGGTAGTCGGCCCACGGAATGCCCAGCAGCGGCGCGAAGTGCATCAAGAGCTGCCCGTTGCAGCCCAGCACGTAGAGCTTGCCGACGTCGCCGCCGTCGATCGCTTCGCGCTCCTCGTCGCTGAGGTCGTAGCCGCCGAGCAGCGCCTTGCGCGTGTCGCCGCCTTCGGCATAGCGCCGCTGCACCTCGGCATCGCGGTTGAGCGCGAACAGGAATTTCTGCATCGCATAGAGGCTCATGGTCAGCCCTCGATCTGGATGTTGGCCTTGCGGATCACGTCGCCGTACTTCGCGATCTCGCTCTGGACGAAGACCGCGAAGCGCTCGGGCGAGCCCGACAGCGACGCGATGCCGCCCTTGCGGAAGGCCTCGGTCACCACCGGTCCCGCGAGCGCGCGGTTGACCTCGGCGTTCACGCGCTGCACCACGGCGTCGGGCGTGCCGGCGGGCGCCAGCAGGCCGTTCCACGAATTGGACTCGATCGCCACGCCCTGTTCGGCCAGTGTGGGAATGTTCGGCGCGTACTGCGAGCGCTGCGCGGTCGCCATGCCCAGCGCCACCAGCTTGCCGCCCTCGACGTGGCCGCGGAACTCGGGCCAGTTGCCGAACATCATCGTGACCTGGCCGCCGAGCAGGTCGGTCAGCGCCGGGCCCTGGCCCTTGTAGGGCACGTGCACGATGTCCAGGCCCATCTGCAGCTTGAGCATCTCGCCCGAGAGGTGGGCCGAGGTGCCGTTGCCGAAGGAGGCGAAGCTCAGCGTGCCGGGCCTGGCCTTGGCCTGGTCGCGCAGGTCGGCCAGCGTCTTCAGGCCGCTGCCCGGATGGGTGGCGAGCACATGCTCCGACATGCCCATCAGCGCCACCGGGCGCAGGTCCTTCAGCGTGTCGTAGGGCAGCTTGCGCACCAGCGTCTGGTTGGCCGCGAAACTGTTGGCCACGCAGACGAAGCTGTAGCCGTCGGGCGCGGCCTTGGCGACCGTGTCGACGCCGATCACCGTGCCCGCGCCGGGCTTGTTCTCGATCACCACGGGCTGGCCCAAGGTCTTCGCGAGCTCGGTGCCGACCAGTCGCGCGACGAAGTCGGTGGTGCCGCCGGGCGGGAAGGGCACGACGATGCGCACCGGCCGGGCCGGCCACGCGGCCTGGGCGCGCGCCAGCATCGGCAGTGCCGCGAGCGCGGCCGTGCCTTGCAGCAACGTGCGGCGACCCAGGCTCATGCCACGCCCCAGTGCGGGATGTGGTGCGAGCCCAGCGACACCGCCACGTTCTTCGGCTCGCAGAACACCTCGTAGCTCCAGGTGCCGCCTTCGCGGCCCGTGCCCGAGGCCTTGGTGCCGCCGAAGGGCTGGCGCAAGTCTCTGACGTTCTGGCTGTTGACGAAGCACATGCCGGCCTCCACGGCCGCGGCCACGCGGTGCGCCTTGCCGATGTTCTCGGTCCAGACGTAGCTCGACAGGCCGTACTGGATGTCGTTGGCGAGCTCGATGGCATGCGCCTCGTCGCGGAACGGGATCAGGCAGGCGACGGGGCCGAAGATCTCGTCCTGCGCGATCTTCATGCGGTTGTCGACGTCGGCGAACACCGTGGGCACCACGTAGTTGCCCTTCTTCACGCGGTCGGGCAGGTTGTTCGGTGCTTCGAGGCCGCCGCACAGCAGCGTGGCGCCTTCCTTCGGGCCCAGCTCGATGTAGCTGCGCACCTTGGCCAGGTGGGCCTGCGAGATCATCGGGCCGACGATGGTCTTCTCGTCGAGCGGATCGCCCACCGTGATGCGCCTGGCGCGCTCGGCGAATTTGGCGGCGAAGTCGGCGTAGATCGACTGCTGCACCAGGATGCGCGAGCCGGCCGTGCAGCGCTCGCCGTTGTTGCTGAAGATCATGAACACGGCCGCGTCGAGCGCGCGGTCGAGGTCGGCGTCGTCGAAGATCACGAACGGGCTCTTGCCGCCGAGCTCCATGCTGAACTTCTTGAGGCCCGCGCTCTTCACGATGCGGTTGCCGGTGGCGGTGGAGCCGGTGAACGAGATCGCGCGCACGTCGGGGTGCGCCACCAGCGGCTCGCCCGCTTCCTTGCCGTAGCCGTGCACCAGGTTCAGCACGCCGGGCGGAATGCCGGCCTCGAGCGCCAGCTCGCCGAGGCGCGCGGCCGAGAGCGGCGAGAGCTCGCTCATCTTCAGCACGGCCGTGTTGCCGAAGGCCAGGCAGGGCGCGACCTTCCAGGTGGCGGTCATGAAGGGCACGTTCCACGGACTGATCAGCGCGCACACGCCGACCGGGTGGAACAGCGTGTAGTTCAGGTGCGTGGGCGTGGGATAGGTGTGGCCGTCGACGCGCGTGCACATCTCGGCGAAGTAGTAGAAGTTGTCGGCCGCGCGCGGCACCAGCTGCTTGCCCGTCTGCGCGATGACCTGGCCGCAGTCGTTGGTCTCGGTCTGTGCGATCTCGGGCACGTTCTTCGCGATCAGGTCGCCGAGCTTGCGGATCAGCTTCGCGCGCTCGGGCGCGGGCATGCCGGCCCACTTGGGAAAGGCTTCCTTGGCGGCGGCCACGGCCGCGTTCACCTCGGCCTCGCCGCCGGAGGCGACTTCGGCCAGCACTTCCTGCGTGGCGGGGTTGACGGTCTCGAAGTAGTCCGAGCCCTTGACGGACTTGCCGCCGATGAGATGGTCGATCTGTTGCATGAGGGAATCCGGTTCAGTCCAGTTTGATGTCGCGCGCCTTGATCAAGGCATGCCATTTCTTGCGCTCCGCATCGGTGTAGCGCGTCATTTCGGTGGCGTCGGCGGGGCGGGCCTCCCAGCCGGCGTCGTAGAGCTTCTGGCGCACGCCGGCATCGGCCATGGCCTTCTGCAGCTCGGTGCCGAGCTTCGCCTGCACCTCCCTGGGCGTGGCCGCGGGCACGACCAGGCCCTGCCAGGTGTAGGCCTCGACGTTGGCGAAGCCCAGTTCCCTGGCGGTGGGAATGTTCGGCAGTTGCGGCACGCGCTCGGCCGACATGGCGAGCAGCGGCACCACCTTGCCGGCCTTGACCGCGCTCACGCCACTGGGCAGGTCGAGCATCATCAGCGCGACCTGGCCGCCCATCAGGTCCTGCAGCGCGGGCGCGCCGCCCTTGTAGGGCACGTGCAGCATCGACACCCCGGCTTCGCGCTGGAACAGTTCGTAGGCGAGATGGTGCGGACTGCCGGTGCCCGGCGTCGCGATGCTGTACTTGCCGGGCGAGGCCTTGAGCGCGGCCAGCAGCGCCTTCGCATCGGCGATGCCCGCATTGGGCGCGGCCGTGATGATCAGCGGCGAGCGGCCCATCATGCCGACCAGCGCGAAGTCCTTCTCGGCGTCGTAGGGCAGCTTCTTGTAGAGCGCGGGGTTGTAGACCAGCACGCCGTTGTCGGCGGAGAACACGGTGTAGCCGTCGCCGGCCGAGCGCGCCACGTTCTCCGACGCGATGATCGCGCCGGCGCCGGGCCGGTTGTCGACCAGCACCGGCTGGCCCAGCTGCTGCGACACCTGCGCGCCCACGGTGCGCGCGAGGAAGTCGGTGCCGCCGCCGGCCGGATAGCCGACCACCCAGCGCACCGGCTTGGCGGGGTAGGCGGTCTGCGCGACGGCGAGGGCCGAGACGGCCAGCGCCATCGTGGCTGTGGCCACGGATTGGAGAAGCTTCTTGCCGGTGATCATGTCGTGTCGTCTCCGCTGATTTCTTGGGCGTGTGAATGGAAAAGGAGAGCGCGCCGCGCCGGCGCGCTGGAAAAAATCAGGCCGCGGCGATGGTGTTGACCAGCGCGCCGATGCCCTCGATCTCGGTCACGACCTCGTCGCCGGGCTGGCAGTCGACCACGCCGTCGGGCGTGCCCGTGAGGATCAGGTCGCCCGGCGACAGCGTCATGAAGCGGCTGAAGTACTCGATCAGGAAGGGCGCGTCGAAGATCATGTCGCGCGTGTTGCCCTGCTGCGTGACCTGGCCGTTGACCGTGGTGCGCAGCGCGAGCGCCATCGGGTCGGCCACGTCCTTCGCATCGACCAGCCAGGGGCCGATCGGCGTGCAGGTGTCGCGGTTCTTCACGCGCAGGTTGGGGCGGTACCAGTTCTCGAGGTAGTCGCGGATCGCGTAGTCGTTGGCCACGGTGTAGCCGCCGATGAAGTCGTAGGCGTCGTCGCGCTTCACATGGCGCGCGGTCTTGCCGATGACGATCGCGAGCTCGCACTCGTAGTGCATGAACTGCACGCCAGCCGGGCGGAAGGTCTTCTGGCGGTGGCCGATCAGCGCGCTCTGGCCCTTGACGAAGACCAGCGGCTCCTCGGGCGCCTTGAACTCGAGTTCCTTCGCATGGTCGGCGTAGTTGAGGCCGAGCGCGAGGATGGTGCGCGGGCGCGGCGTGGGCGCGAGCGGCGGCAGCCAGTCGACGGCGTCGAAGCCGACCACGCGGCCATCGGCCAGCCGCAGCGCGCCGTCGTGTTCGACGGCCTCGTGCACGGCGTTCTCGTAGCGGATGCGTGCGTGCTTCATGCGGCGGCTCCCGTCTCTTCTGCAACCAGGGTGTTGGTGAGCGTCTCGAAGCCCGGCGCCGAGATCTCGATGCGGTCGCCCACGCGCGCCAGCGGCCGGCCCGCGCCGCAGCCGAGCATCAGCACGTCGCCGTGCGCCAGCGTCATGAATTCGCCGACTTCGGCCAGCAGCTGGCGCGCGGGGCGCACCAGCGTGGAGAAGTCCAGCGTCTGCCTGACTTCGCCGTTGATGCGCACCTCGACGCGGAATGCCGCGGGATCGTCCACCTCCTGCGCGTCGCGCAGCGCGGGGCCGATGCCGAGGAAGCCGTCGAGGCACTTGAACTTGACGGGCGGGCGGAAGAAGCTGGCATGCGGCACCGACAGGTCGTTCATCGGCACGAAGCCCTCGATGTCGCCGTCGGCGCCGACCACCATGCCGATGCTCGCGCCCACCTCGACCTCGGGCACGTTCGCCGGCACGGGGATCGCGGCGCCATGCGGGCTCCAGGTGTTGGCGGTCTTGACGTAGAGCACCGGGGCCTTGGGCGGCGCCTTGTAGGGCGGCGCGCTCATCTGCGGCGCGAGCGCTTCCACCTCGGCGCGGAAGTTGAGCAGCGTGCCGTAGACGGTGCCGGCGGGAAGGAAATGGGAAGGTGAAGAAGGGGGGCTCATGGCTGTTCCAGTGCGATCAGTTCGTCGAGCAGCTCGTAGAGCTGGCCGAGCTTGTCCTTGCCCAGGGATTGCTCCATCCACTGGTAGTGCGCCTCGATGCTCGAGGACAGCTTGGTGACCAGCTTCATGCCGCGCGGCGTGGCCTCGACCACGGTGCGGCGCTGGTCGGCCGGGTCGCGGCTGCGCGTGATCAGGTCGTCGCGCTCCATGCGTGCGAGCACGCCCGTGAGGCTGGGCCCGAGGATGAAGGCCTCGCGCGCCACGCGGCCGGTTTCGACCGCGCCGTGTTCGCCGAGCACGCGCAGCACGCGCCACTGCTGGTCCGACAGCGCATGCACGCGCAGGCTGGGCCGGGTGTGGGCCATGACGGCTTCGCGCGCCTGCAGCAGCAGGCGCGGAAGGTTGCGGTGGGTGAAGGCGGTGCTCATGTCGATCGATTTATTTAACATGTTAAATGATCGGCAAAAAAACACGGCTACGGGATAACCCTGGCCCGCGCGGGCCAGGGTGGCTTGCGTCAATCGACGGTCGCGCCCGAGGCGCGGATCACCTGCCCCCAGCGTTCCGATTCGCTGCGGATGTAGGCCGCGAGCTGCGCGGGCGTGCTCGAGCCGGGCTCGAAGCCGTCGTTCTCTAGCTTCTGGCGCAGCGCGGGCTGGGCGATCACCTTCGCGATCTCCTGGCTCAGCCGCTCGACCACCGGCGCCGGCGTGCCCGCGGGCGCGACGATGCTCTGCCAGGCCACGGCCTCGAAATCGGCGGTGCCCGGCAGCCGCGACTCGGCCACCGTCGGCACGTCGGGGAAGGTGGGCTGGCGCTTCTTCGAGGTCACGGCCAGCGCGCGCAGCTTGCCGCTGCGCACGTGCTGCAGCGCCGGCGCGATGTCGGTGAACATCAGCTGCAGCTGGCCGCCGAGCAGGTCGGTGA
This sequence comes from Variovorax sp. GW821-FHT10D07, assembly GCF_059415325.1. Classification (NCBI taxonomy): domain Bacteria; kingdom Pseudomonadati; phylum Pseudomonadota; class Betaproteobacteria; order Burkholderiales; family Comamonadaceae; genus Variovorax; species Variovorax sp. GW821-FHT10D07. Next base: position 159,185 of record NZ_JBWKMZ010000004.1, read on the forward strand.
GCGCGAGCGCGCTGCCCTTGTAGGGCACGTGCGTCATCGCGGTGCCGGTGGCGAACTTGAACATCTCGGCGCCCAGGTGCTGCGGACTGCCGTTGCCGGCCGAGCCGTAGCTCAGGCCTTCGGGTCTGGACTTGGCGAGCGCCACCAGCTCGGCCAACGTGCGCGCGGGCACCGAGGGATGCACCACCACCATCAGCGGCACCGCGCCGATCAGGCCCACGGGCGCGAAGTCCTTCGCCGGGTCGTACGAGAGCTTCTTGTAGAGCCACGGATTGATCGCGAGCGTGGTGCTGGTGGCCACCAGCAGGGTCGAGCCGTCGGGCGCCGAACGCGCCACCTGCGAGGCGCCGATGGCGGTGCCTGCGCCGGGCTTGTTGTCGACGATCACGGTGCGGCCGAGCGCCGTGCCGAGCTGCTGCGCGATCAGCCGGCCGAGCATGTCGGTGGTGCCGCCGGGCGCGTAGGGCACGACGATGGTGATGGGCCTGTCGTTCTGCGCCAGCGCGGCGAGCGGGCCGGCGGCGCAGGCGGCGGCGGACAGTGCACCGAGCTGGCGCAGGGCGTGGCGGCGGTTCATGCGGATGTCTCTCTTTCTTCGTTGGATTCGGAAGCAGCGGCTGGTGTGGCGCCGCGCAGCAGATCGACCAGCGCCTCGGGATCGGCCGGCACGGCATCGCCGCGCCAGGCCACGTGCTGGTCGGGGCGCGAGATCACGAGCGCGCGGTCGTAGAGCGCGGCGGCCTCGGGGCCGTCGATGTCGAGCACGCGCAGCGGCAGCCCGCGCGCGGCGGCCGCGGCCATGAGCGGCGCGACATCGAGCGCCGGATCGCGCCGCAGCAGCACGTAGCCCTCGCCGAGCGCGGCCATCGCGTCGTAGAGCGAGCGGCCGTCGGCCAGCCACAGGTGCGGCGTGCGGCAGCCGGGCACGGTCGACGGCTTGAAGTCGTACATGGTGTAGGCCGGCGCGGCCTCGCCGTCGTAGGCGATCAGCGGCGAGGCATCGTAGAAGTAGCCGAAGTTGAGCCCGCCGCAGCAGTACTGCTGCACGTTGAGGTCGTACAGCGCCTGGCCGCGCGCGGCGCGCAACGCGTCGCCCTCGGGGCCCGGTGCCTCGATGCCCTCGGGCACGCCCTCGCGCTGCTTCTGCAGGGCCAGCGCATGGTTCATCGCGAACTTCGAGACCTGCTCGGTGATCGGCTGGCGCTCGGCCTCGTGCGCGCCGAGCGCGACCTCGGCGAGCCAGCCGCGCAGGTGGCCCGCGAGCAGCCACGACAGGTTCATCGCGTCGGCGATGCCGGCGTTCATGCCGTAGCCCGCCATCGGGATCCACAGGTGGGCCGCGTCGCCGCAGATGAAGACGCGGCGATCGCGGAAGCGCTCGGCCACCAGGCGGCGGCCGATCCAGTCCTCCTTCGAGATCACCTCGTACTCGAAGTCCGGGCCCACGCCGAGGATCTGGCGGATCGCCCAGTCGCGGTCGATCGATTCGAAGTCGGTCTCGTCGGCCAGCAGGTAGTTGTGCAGCAGCCAGGTCTCGCGCCCGTCGATCGCATAGACGTTGCCGCAGCGCCGCGGATTGAGCGCGAAGGTGGCCCAGGCCGGCTTGTTCTTCAGCAGGCCCAGCAGCGCGGGCGCGCGGAAGTAGGTCGACTGCACGCGACCCACCACGTCGGTGCCGCGCAGGTTGGCGCCGATCTTCTTGCGCACCGTCGAGCGCCCGCCGTCGCAGCCGATCAGGTGGCTGCAGCGGATGCGCACCGCGCTGCCGTCGTCGAGGTCGACGCCGGTCGCCCACACGCCCTCGTCGTCCTGCTCGAAATCGTCGATGCGCGTGCGGTTGCGGATGCGCAGGCCCGGCGTGGCCTCGGCATGCGCGAACAGCACCGGCTCGAGGAAGATCTGGTTGATGCGGTGCGGCGGCTCGGCCGTGGGCCACCAGGTGTCGGGGCCGCCGGTGGCGGTGTAGCGCTCGCGCCGCGCGGGGATCGGGATGCGCGAGAGCTCGGGTCCCGTCACCGTGGTGCGGTAGGCCACGTCGTTCGGATAGTCGGCCGGCAGGCCCGCGTCGCGCAGTGCCTGCGCCACGCCGAGCCGGCGGAAGATCTCCATCGAGCGGGCCGACACGTGGTTGCACTTGACGTTCGGCGGCTCGCCGCGGTGGCGGATCTCGGTGACCAGCACGTCGATGCCGCGTTGCGCCAGGTCGATGGCCAGCGTGAGGCCGACCGGCCCGCCGCCGACGATCAGCACCTGCGCCTGCAGTGGTTCTGTCATGGGTTCGTTTGTCTCTCGTTGTGGACGGCGGCCATTACAGTGCCGAAGTGCCATCCGACAGAAGTGAAACTTTCATGGCCATTCATAAAAAGCCTTTATCAATGCGCGGCGTGCCCTCGGTGCGCCAGCTGCGCGCCTTCGCGGCCGTCTATCACAGCGGCCAGCTGTCGAGCGCCGCCGCGGCGCTGTCGCTCACCCAGCCGGCGGTCAGCGTGCTGCTGCGCGAGCTCGAGGACCGGCTCGGCGTGCGGCTGTTCGACCGCACCACGCGCAGCCTGCATCGCACCGCCGCGGCCGACGAGGCCATCGGCCATGCCGAGCGCGTGCTGGCCGAGCTCGACGCGCTGGGCAGCGGCATGGCCGAGCTCGCGGCCGGGCGGCGCGGCCGCCTGCGCATCGCCGTCACCTCGACCATCGCGCAGACGCTGATGCCGCGCGCGCTGCGCCGCTACACGCAGCAGCATCCCGAGGTGAAGGTGGCGATCGACGACTGCGCGCCGAGCCAGTTCGTCGAGACCGTGCTGAGCGGCCAGGTCGACTTCGGCGTCGGCACCTTGCAGGCGCGCACGCCGGGCCTGGACGAGCGCGTGTTCGTGCACGACCACCTCGCCGTGATCGCCGACCGCGACCTGCCGCTGCCCGGCGGCGCCGCGGGCATCACCTGGCGCCAGCTCGCGGCGCTGCGGCTCATCACGGTCAAGCCCGGCTACGGCGTGCGCAACAGCATCGATGCCGCGGCCGCCGAGGCCGGCGTGCGGCTCGAGATCGCCTACGAGGTGACCTTGCTGACCACCGCGCTCGCGATGGCCGCGGGCGGGCTCGGGCCGGCGCTGCTGCCGGCCTCGATCCTCGCGCATGCCGATCCCTCGCGGCTGGTCGCGCGCCGGCTGATCCGGCCGACCGTGGCGCGCAACATCGCGGTGGTCACGCGGCAGGGCCGTTCGCTGTCGCCGGCCGCGGCCGCCTTCGCCGACCTGCTGGCGAGCGAATTCGCGATCTGAAGGCTCAGGCGCGAGGCCGCGCCAGGTAGGCCTGCATGGTCTCGATGAAGGTCTTGGCCGCCACCGAGAGCGTGCGGTCGCGCTTGGCGACCACCGAGATGTTGCGCGTCACCACCGGCGCGTGGATCTTGCGCGCCACCAGTTCCTTGAAACCGCACTGCGCCACCAGCTCGGCCGGCACGATCGACGCGCCCAGGCCCGAGGCGCTCATCGCGAGCGCGGTGGTCAACAGCGACACCTCCTGCTGGATGTCGAGCGCCACGTTGGCCGCGCGCGCGGTGCGGTCGATGGCATTGCGGATGCCGTAGCCGGCCTTCACCGTGATCAGCGCATGGCCCGCGAGGTCGCTCCAGCGCACCTGGCGGCGCCGCGCCAGCGGATGGCTGGGCAGGCACACCAGCGCGAGGTGGTCGTGGATCAGCGTGCGCTGGCTCAGCGCCGCCACCTCCTGGTCGGGCGAGCCGATGCCGAAGTCCACCTGCTCCGAGAGGATGCGCGGCACGAACTGCTCGGTCTCGCAGTCGACCAGCTGCACGCGCACGCCCGGATGCAGGTCGTTGAAATGCCGGATCACCGGCGGCACCAGCGTCAGCGCGATGGTCGGCGTGACCGCGATGCCGATGCGCCCGCTGGGCGTGGCCTGGCCGCGGAAGCCGGTCTCGAGCGAACGCACGTCGCGCAGGATGCGCTCCGCGATCGGCAGCATCTCGTGCGCGGCCTCGGTCGGGCTCAGCGAGCGCGTGGTGCGGTCGAACAGGCTGGTGCCGGTGGCGGCCTCGAGCTGGCGGACCAGCACGCTGACGGCCGAGTGCGTGAGGTAGAGCCGGTCGGCCGCCGCGCTGAGCTTGCGCCAGCGATAGACCTCCACGAAGGCGCGCAGCTGGCGCAGGCTGGTGCCGGGGATCGAGCCATCGTGATTCATGAATTTATTTCGACGCTTGCAAAATAAGTTTCGATTCTCTCGCGCTGCGTCCTCCGCTCCAATCGCGCCCATGCCCTGCATCCGGAGGGCGCCAACGACAACAGGAGACTCGATGAACGGCTCGGGCTTTTCATTCGCGCACACGCGCGCCGCCGTGTCCGACGCGGAGTGGCAGCAGCGCGTCGATCTGGCGGCGGCCTTCAGGCTGGCCGGCTACTACCGCATGACGGACCAGATCTACACCCACCTCACGGCCAAGGTGCCGGGCACGCAGGCGCATTTCCTCATCAACCCCTACGGCGTGCTGTTCGACGAGGTCACGGCCTCCTGCCTGGTCAAGGTCGACATCGACGGCGAGGTGGTGTTCGACCCGACCGGCATCGGCATCAATCCCGCGGGCTTCCTGATCCACAGCTGCATCCATCGCGCGCGGCCCGACCTGCACGCGGTGCTGCACACCCACACCGCCGCCGGCATCGCGGTGGCGGCGCAGCGGCGCGGGCTGCTCAACTTGTCGCAGCACGCCATGCGCTTCCATCGCCGCATCGGCTACCACGACTACGAAGGCGTGGCGCTCGACTTCAGCGAGCAGGACCGGCTGGTGCGCGACCTCGGCCCGCACAACGTGATGATCCTGCGCAACCACGGCTTGCTGGCCGCGGGCGACACCATCCGCGAGGCCTTCGAGCGCCTCTACTACCTCGAGCGCGCCTGCGAGGCGCAGGTGCGCGCGCAGTCGGGCGGCGCCGAACTCATCGAATGCAGCGACGAGATCGCCGAGAAGGTGGCGCAGGCGCTCGACCGGCCCGGCCGCTCGGCGCGCGACAACGACTGGCCGGCGCTGCGCCGGCTGCTGGACCGCATCGATCCGTCGTACGCGACCTGAAGCCGGCAGCCCCAACGAGAACGACAGGAGACACACGATGACGAAGAAGAAGACCGTTGGATGGCCGCGCCGCGCGGCCGCGCTGCTGGGCATGGCCGCCGTGGCCTTGCAACTCGCAGCGGGCGCCACGAGCGCCGGTGCGCAGGCCGTCTGGCCGAGCAAGCCGATCCGCTGGGTGGTGCCCTACACGCCCGGTGGCGGCACCGACCAGAGCTCGCGCATCATTGCCGAGAAGCTCTCGGTGGCACTGGGTCAGCCGATCGTGATCGACAACCGGCCCGGCGGCAACACGGTGATCGGTGCGGCCGCGGCTGCTTCCGCGGCGCCCGACGGCTACACCGTGTTCTTCGCGGCGCTGTCGACCATGGCCGTGATCCCGAACCTCTACGACAAGCTGCCCTATGCGAGCGATGCGCTCACGCCGGTGACGCAGCTGGTGCACTTCCCGCTGTTCCTGATGGTCGAGGCCGGCGGGCCGCTCGACACCATGCCCAAGTTTCTCGCGGCGGCGCGCAGCCAGCCGCTGCTGTTCGCGATCGGCGGCAGCGGCAGCGGCGGCCACCTGGGCTCGGAGCTGATGAAGCGCCAGCTCAAGGCCGACATGACGGCGGTGCCGTTCAAGGCCATGGTGCAGGCCGCGCCCGAGGTCGCCACCGGCCGCGTGTCGTTCATGTTCGCCGACCTGCCGGCCGCGCTGCCGCACGTGCAGGGCGGCCGCGCGAAGATCATCGCGACCGCGGGCAAAACGCGCTCGGCGCTCTATCCCGAGGCGCCGACCCTGGCCGAGGCGGGCGTCGGCGAGATCGACTTCGACACCTGGGCCGGCCTGGCCGTGCCCAAGGGCACGCCGCAGCCCATCGTCGACCGGCTGGCGCTCGAGCTCAACAAGGTCATCGCCGATCCGGCCGTGCGCGCGAAGCTCGCGCTCATCGGCGTCGAGCCCGCGCCGTCCTCGCAGGCCCGCTTCACCGAGTTCATCGCTTCGGAGAATGCCAAGTGGCGCGCCGTGATCCAGGCCGCCGGCATCAAGCTCGAATGACGGCGCCGCCGCTGCGCTCGCTGCTGGTCTTCAACGGCGAGGCCGGGTTCTATGCGCAGGCCCTGCGCGCGCGCTGCCCGGCGCTGGCCGTGCACGCCACCACCGAGCGCGCCGAGGCGCTGCGCCTGCTGGCCGAGGTCGAGGCGCTGGTGGTCTCGGGACCGTGGGTCGACGACGCGATGCTCGCGGCCGGGCCCGCGCTGCGCTGGGTCCATGCGCTGACCTCGGGCACCGACACCATCACCGGTTCGCCCGCGCTGCGGCCCGGCACGCTCGTGACCTCGTCGCGCGGCGTGCATGGCCCACAGATGTCCGAGCTCGCGCTGCTGCTGATGATGGCGCTGGCGCGCGACCTGCCGCGCATGCTGCGCGACCAGCGCGAAGGCGCCTGGCACCGCTGGCCGCAGCCGCTGCTGTGGCGCCGGCACGCGGTGCTGGTCGGCACCGGCCATGTCGCGCGCGAGCTGGCGCGGCGCTGCCAGGCGATGGGCATGCGGGTCAGCGGCATCTCGGCCACGCCCGCGCCTATCGACGGCTTCGACGACGTGCAGGCGCGCGAGCGGCTGCCGCAGGTGGTGGCGCAGGCCGATTTCGTGGTGGTGCTGACCGCGCACGATGCGCGCACCCACCACCTGATCGATGCGCCGGTGCTCGCGGCGATGCCGGCGCATGCCTTCCTCGTCAACCTCTCGCGCGGCGGCGTGGTCGACGAGCACGCGCTGCTCGCGGCGCTCGAGAGCGGGACCATCGCCGGTGCCGGGCTCGACGTCTACGAGACCGAGCCGCTCGCGGCCGGCCATCCGCTGCGCCGATTGCCGAACGTGATCGCCACGCCGCACATCGGCGGCCTGAGCGACGTCTATGCGCAGCAGGTGCTGCCGATGCTGCTCGACAACGCGGCGGCCCTGGCGGCGGGCGACGTGGGCGCGCTGGTCAACCGCGTGTGCTGAGCGAGCGTCCCCGCGCCGCGGTGGCGCGGGGCCACGCCCTAAACTCCCGGCCATGGCCAAGGACAAATCCATCTACGTCTGCAGCGAATGCGGCGGCACCAGCGCCAAGTGGCTCGGCAAGTGCCCGAGCTGCGGCGCCTGGAACACACTGATCGAACAAGCGGCCGGCGGCGCGAACGCCCCGGCCAACAACCGCTTCGGCACGCAGTTCGCGTCGCTCGCCGGGGCTTCCGAACTCGCGGTGCTCTCGGAGATCGAGGCCAGCGACGTCGCGCGCACGCCCACCGGCCTCGACGAGCTCGACCGCGTGCTCGGCGGCGGCGTGGTGGCCGGCGGCGTCACGCTGATCGGCGGCGACCCGGGCATCGGCAAGTCGACCCTGCTGCTGCAGGCGGTCGATGCGCTGCAGCGCGCGGGGCAGAACGCGCTCTACGTCACGGGCGAGGAGAGCGGCGCGCAGGTGGCGCTGCGCTCCAAGCGTCTGGGCCTGGACCATTCGCAGGTGCAGGTGCTGGCCGAGATCCAGCTCGAGAAGATCATCGCCACGCTCGACGCCACGCGCCCGGCCATCGCGGTGATCGACTCGATCCAGACCGTCTACTCCGACCAGCTCACCTCGGCGCCGGGTTCGGTGGCGCAGGTGCGCGAATGCGCGGCGCACCTCACGCGCTTCGCCAAGACCAGCGGCACGGCCGTGGTGCTGGTGGGCCACGTCACGAAGGAGGGCGCGCTCGCGGGGCCGCGCGTGCTCGAGCACATGGTCGACACGGTGCTGTACTTCGAGGGCGACACGCACTCGAGCTTCCGCCTGGTGCGCGCGATCAAGAACCGCTTCGGCGCGGTCAACGAGATCGGCGTGTTCGCGATGACCGAGCGCGGCCTGAAGGGCGTGGCCAATCCGAGCGCGATCTTCCTGAGCCAGCACACCGAGCCGGTGCCCGGCAGCGTGGTACTGGTCACGCTCGAGGGCACGCGGCCGATGCTGGTCGAGATCCAGGCGCTGGTCGACGACGGCGGGCCGAGCCCGCGCCGGCTGTCGGTGGGCCTGGACCGCGACCGGCTCGCGATGCTGCTGGCGGTGCTGCATCGCCATGCGGGCGTGGCCTGCATGGACCAGGACGTGTTCGTCAACGCGGTCGGCGGCGTGCGCATCAGCGAACCGGCGGCCGACCTCGCGGTGATGCTGGCCATCACCTCGAGCCTGCGCGGCAAGCCGCTGCCCAAGGGCTTCATCGCCTTCGGCGAAGTGGGCCTGGCGGGCGAGGTGCGGCCCGCGCCGCGCGGCCAGGAGCGGCTGCGCGAGGCCGCCAAGCTGGGCTACAGCATCGCGGTGGTGCCCAGGGCCAATGCGCCGCGCAAGGGCACGAAGGACATCGAGGGCCTGACGATCCACGCGGTGGACCGCATCGAGGAGGCGATGGACGTGGTGCGCGAGCTCGAGTGAGCGAGCGCCCAAAAAAAACGGGCCGCAACGGCCCGTGAAAAAACGCCTGGCGCATCGGTGGCGGCGCGCCCGGCGAGCTCCCAACCTCCTACCCCCTGATTCGTGCGTCGCTGCGTGGCGTGAACGCCGGGCCGCCGTCGCGCCGGCATTGGCCGCCGGGCGACGGGGCCGGGTTCATCGCGTTCCGGCCGCCGACGGCGGCCTCTCCCTGACAACGTGGGCCGCCGCGGCCGCCTGGTTCGTGCCGGGATTCGCCGGTGCCGCGCAGGGCGGCGAGGCTGAGCCGGACGAAGGTGACGGAGCGTGGAATGTTCATCTGCGGTGTCCGCGGGGCCCGGGCCGATGCCCGTGCGGCGAAATGTGCCCGCGACGGCCCGCGGCGCGGGCGGCTTTGTGGCCCGGTAGCGCGAGATGCGCCTGGCGGTAGCCGGGCTCGCTACCCCGGCGCGCCGGCGCGGCGACAATGCGGGCCATGAATTTCCAGAAGTTTCTCGTGCCCGTCGGGGCGCTCGTCGTGCTCGGCGTGGCCTGGCGCAGCTATGGCTGGGGCGGCGTGGCCCTGGCGGCCGGTGCGATCGTGATGTTCCTGCTGATGCATTTCAACCGCGTGATGCAGGTGCTCAAGCGCGCGGCCGACCGGCCCGTGGGTACGGTGGCCAGCTCGGTGATGCTCAACGCCAAGCTCAAGCCGGGCGTGACGCTGATGCACGTGGTCGCGATGACGCGCGCGCTCGGCCAGCTGCGCTCGCCGCAGGACGAGCAGCCCGAGCACTACCGCTGGACCGATGCCGGCGGCTCGTACGTCGACACGGTGTTCAACGGCGGCCGGCTGCAGAGCTGGACGCTGACGCGGCCCGAAGTCCAGGACGACGAGCCCGAGGCGCCGGCCTCTCCGTCGGCCTAATCGACGCTCTTGCGCGCGCCGCGCGGCGCGCGCCACGGCGGGTTGATGCGCGCATGGTGGCGCGCCTCCTTCGCGAACTCGGTGCACACGTGCGTCATCAGGTCGGCCGAGCGGTAGACCAGGTAGACCTCGAAGTCGGGCAGCTCGTCGGTGATCGGCAGCCGCTCGAGCGCGTCGCCGCTCAGCCGCAGCGGCCCGGCGCCGTGGAACACCGCGTCCGACCACATGCTGACCAGGTCGGTCTGCGTGGCGAGCTGCAGGCCCAGCAGGTTGGAGGCGCTCTGCACCATGCGCCGCGGCATCTCGAGCCCGTGCAGGCGCATGGTGCTGACCAGCGGGCTGAACGGATCGTCGACCGGGTCGAGCACCAGCCAGTCGGCATCGAGCAGCGGCCGCAGCTTGCGCACGCGGCGCAGCGGATGGCCGGCGCGCACCGACAGGTGCATCGCCACCGAGAACAGCGGCTCCCACTGGAACACGTTCGAACCGGGCCCGCTGCAGGTCGAGATCAGGCCGAGGTCGAGCCGGCCCTCGCGCAGGCCCTCGAGCATCTGCTGCGGCCGCATCTCGAAGGCGCGCAGCGCCACGTTGGGAAAGCGCTGGCGGAACGCGGCCATGGCCTCGGGCAGCGGGCCGTTCGAGGCCACCGCGGTGAAGCCGATGTCGAGCCGCGCCTCGTCGTGGCCGCGGATCGCCTCGATGTCCTCGAGCGCATGGCGCAGCTCCTGCTCGACCACGCTGGCGCGCTTGACCAGCGCCGCGCCGTACGGCGTGAGGCTCACGCCGCGCGTGGAGCGCGACATCAGCGTGACGCCGAGCTCGCGCTCGAGCTCGGCGATCGCCTTCGACAGCGCCGGCTGGGTGGTGTGCAGGCTGCGCGCCGCCTCGTGGATGCTGCCGTGCTGCGCCACCGCGAGCAGCACGCGCAACTGCTGCAGCTTCATCGCGCGCGCCCGGGCCTCAACGGTCGAAGGCCGCCTGCAGGCCGGCCTTGTCGCTCACGCCCTGGTGCAGCTTGAGCATCAGCAGCAGGCGCGCCTTCTGCGGGCTCAGGTCGCCGGCCATCACGGCGCCGGCATCGAAGGTGGTCTTGCCGCCGCCCACGAAGCCGTACAGCGGCATGGTGCGGCCATTGGGCACGCGGGTGGCGATCACCACCGGCACGCCGCGCGACAGCGCGTACTTCACGGCCTCGTACATCGAGACGTTCATGTTGCCCATGCCCACGGCCTGCACCACGATGCCCTTGGCGCCCTGGTCCACCGCGTAGCGCAGCAGCGAGCCGTCGGCGCCGCCGAACATCGCGAGGATCTCCACGCGCGGCATCTCGGCGCTGCCGATGTCGATGTGCTGGCGGCGCAGCGCGGTGCGCGAGAACACCACCTTGTCGTCCCAGACCTCGCCGATGAAGCCGAAGTCGCCCGACTTGAAGGTCTCGACGTTGCCGGTGTGGGTCTTGGTCACGGTGCGCGCGGCATTGATCTGGTTGTTCATCGCGAGCATCACGCCCTGGCCCACGGCCTCGGGCGTGGTGGCGATGCGGATCGCGTTGAGCAGGTTGCGCGGGCCGTCGAAGTCGCTCGAGGACGCATTGCGCTGCGCGCCGATCAGTATCACGGGCTTGTTCGACTTGACCGTGAGGTCGAGCCAGTAGGCCGTCTCCTCCATGGTGTCGGTGCCGTGCGCGATCACCACGCCCGCCACCTCGGGGCGCGCGAGCGCGTCGTCCACCGCCTTGGTCAGGCGCGTCCACCACTTGGGCTCGACGTAGTTGGCCGACATGGCCGAGAAGTTGTTGACCTCGATGGTGGCGTACTTGCCGGCATCGGGCACGGTCTGCATCAGGTCGTCGCCCGAGATCGCGGGCACCACGCCCTTGGTGACGGGGTCGACCTTCATCGCGATGGTGCCGCCGGTGGCGATGAACTGCACGACGGGCCGGCTGCCCTGGGCCGAGGCGGCCATCATGCAGCAGGGCGCGAGGGCCAGCAGGCAGAGGCAGTGGCGGATGAGCTTCATGGTGTTGTCCTTTTTCTCGAGGGCTGGGAAGCGGCAGGGCGCCGACGCGCCATTGTGAAGGCGCCATGCCCGCGAATGGCGCGCGATGCGCCATCTCGGTAGTTCCACCGATGGCTTCGCGGTCCTGCTTCTGCGGGGGATGCCTTTTGGTTATCGGCATGAAAATATGTGATTCCTCGCCACCGCGCTTTGCCTGAATACTCCGCCGCCACGGGTTCGGGGTGCCATGCGCCGCATGAAGTTCGCGCTTCGCGAATCCGTCGTCCGCAACAACGCCCCGTGGAGATCGAATGAGCGAAGCCGCCGCCCTGCCTGCCAGCCCCGTGCTGGGTTCCGCCCCGCCCGCCAATGCTGCCGCCGCCAAGAGCGGCCAGAGCCAGTTCCGGCTGATCGCCGCCTGCTCGATCGGCAACGCGCTCGAGATGTACGACTTCACCGTCTACAGCTTCTTCGCGCTGCTGATCGGCAAGCTGTTCTTTCCCTCCGAGAGCGCGTTCGGTTCGCTGCTGCTCGCGGTCGCGACCTTCGGCATCGGCTTCGTGATGCGGCCGCTGGGCGGCGTGATCATCGGCAACTACGCCGACCGCAAGGGCCGCAAGGCCGCGATGACGCTGACCATCGCGCTGATGGTGGCCGGCACGCTGTGCATCGCGCTCGCGCCCACCTATGCCTCGGCCGGCGTGTTCGGCTCGCTGATGATCGTCGCGGGCCGGCTGCTGCAGGGCTTCTCGCTCGGCGGCGAGGTCGGCGCCGCGACCTCGATGCTGATGGAGGCCGGCGGCGTCAAGGGCCGCGGCTTCCGCGTCAGCTGGCAGCTCGCGAGCCAGGGCCTGTCGGCGCTGGCCGGCGCGCTCACCGGTGCGCTGCTGTATGCGCTGCTGCCGCAGGCCTCGCTCGAGAGCTGGGGCTGGCGCCTGCCTTTCCTGCTGGGCCTGCTGATCGCGCCGGTGGGCCTGTACATCCGCTCGCACCTCGAGGAAACGCACCAGGCCGAGAGCCACGAAGCCAGCCCGATCGGCCGGCTGCTGCGCGCCCACGGCGGCACCGTGTTCAAGGGCATCCTCGCGACCACCGCGGGCACGGCCACCATGTACCTGGTGGTGTTCTTCATGCCCACCTACATGATCCGCGTGCTCCACATGCCGCCCTCGCTGTCGCTGCTGTCGGGCTGCGTCACCGGCATCACGCTGTTCGTGGTGTCGCTGGTGGCGGGCCGGCTGGCCGACCGGCTCGAGCGCCGCAAGCCGCTGGCGATCGGCTCGCTGCTGTTCAGCCTGGTCGCGGTGGGGCCGGTGTTCTGGCTCATCAGCCACCATCCGAGCGTGCCGCTGGTGCTGTGCCTGTCGGCGCTGCTGACCGCGAGCGTGAACATCGGCACCACGCCGATGTTCCTGATGCTGCTCGAGATGCTGCCGATCGGCGTGCGCGCCAGCGGCATCTCGGTGATCTACAGCGTGGGCGTCACGATCTTCGGCGGCTCCTCGCAGTTCATCGTGACCTGGCTGCTGGCGCAGACCGGCAACCCGCTCTCGCCGGCCTTCTACATGATGGCCTGCGGCGTGCTGAGCATCGGCGCGCTGCTGAGCCTGCGCGAGCGGCGCGTCGGTTGAGCGCCGCCTTCCTCTCCCTTTTTCCGCGAAACGATTCCTTCCCATGACCCGCGAACTCAGCCTCCAGACCACCAAGCTCCTGTCCCGCCTGCTGCCGCCGATCGAGATCGACACCGAGGCCTTCGTCGACATCCGGCGCCGGATCCATGCCGAGCCCGAACTCGGCTTCGAGGTGAGCGCGACCAGCGACCTGGTCGCGCGGCTGCTGCGCGAATGGGGCTACGAGGTGCACACCGGCATCGGCAAGACCGGCGTGGTGGGGCAGCTCAGGCTCGGCAGCGGCACGCGGCGCCTGGGCATCCGCGCCGACATGGACGCGCTGCCGATCGTCGAGGCCACGGGCCTGCCCTATGCGAGCCGGCAGCACGGCCGCATGCATGCCTGCGGCCACGACGGCCACACGGCGATCCTGCTCGCGGCCGCGAAGGCGCTCGCCAAGAGCCGCGACTTCGACGGCACGCTGAACCTGATCTTCCAGCCCGACGAGGAGAACCTCTGCGGCGCGCGCGCGATGATCGCGGACGGCCTGTTCGAGCGCTTTCCCTGCGACGCGGTCTATGCGCTGCACAACGCGCCCGGCGTGCCGGCCGGCAGCTTCATCGTGCAGGCGGGGCCGGTCACGCTCTCGTCCGACGTGGCCGACGTGACGATCCAGGGCAAGGGCGGCCATGGCGCGATGCCGCACCGCGCGCAGGACCCGGTGGTGGCGGCCGCCGCCACCGTGACCGCGCTGCAGAGCGTGGTGGCGCGCAACGTCGCGCCCGACGACACGGCGGTGCTGTCGGTCGGCTTCATCCGCGGCGGCGCCACCCACAACGTGATCCCGCAATCGGTCGCGCTCGGGCTCAACGTGCGCGCGGCCCGGCCCGAGACGCGCGCGCTGGTCGAGTCGCGCATCCGCGAGATCGTCGCGCTGACCGCGCAGGCGCATGGCGTGGAAGCCTCCATCGACTACCGGCCACTGGTGCCGCCGGTGGTCAACACCGAGGCCGAGAGCCGGCTGATGACCGAGGTGTGCGCCAAGCTGGTGGGCGCGGACAAGGTGGCGGCCACGGTGCCGCGCGGCTTCGCGGGCAGCGAGGACTTCGCCTGGATGCTGGCCGAGCTGCCCGGCTGCTACGTGCTGTTGGGCAACGGCGAAGGCGAGTTCGGCGGCTGCATGGTGCACAACCCCGGCTACGACTTCAACGACGAGGTGCTGCCGCTGGGCGCGGCCTGCTGGGTGCGGCTGGCGCAGACCTACCTGGTGGCCTGACGCCGGCCGCGCCGGCTCAGAACGGCGCGTCTTCCTCTTCGGCCGTGGTCACGGCCGTCGCGCTGGCGGCGGCCTTCGGCGCTTCCTCGGCCGGCGCCGCGGTGAAGGCCGCCTCGCCGCCGAGCGCGTCGAGCAGCGCCGGCACCAGCTGGCCCAGCTCTCCGGTGGCGATCGCCACGTCGGCGTCGAAGTTGTCTTCCTTCTTGCCGCCGCCGGCGCCTTCGTCGGTGCCCTCGAGGAACACGATCTTGCGGATCTGCAGGCCGTGCGTGAGTTCGAAGGACACGCGGTCGTCCCAGGTCAGCGCGAGGCGGGTCGGGCGCTTGCCGTCGGCGATGTGCTGCTTGACCTCGTCGATGTCGAGCGGGTGCTTGGCATAGCGCACCACGGCCTTCGACTCGTCGGTGGCCTTGAGCTCGCACTCGCGGTCGATGGTGAAGCCCGCGGGCGGCTCCTGCGAGGCCAGCCATTCGGACATGGCGGCGGCCGGCTCGATCTGGGTGTTGAGCTGCATGGTGCCGAAGCCCGTGAAGTTCTGCACCAGGCTGCTGACCACCTCGTCGGCGCGCGCCGCGTTGGAGCTGTTGACCACCAGCCGGCGCTCGGCCTGGTCGACCCAGACCGTGACGCGCGCGGTGCGCGTGAAGGCCATCGGCAGCAGCTCGTGCGTGATGTCCTCCTTGAGGTCCTTCTTTTCCTTCTTGCCGGGCTTGCGGCCGGTGGTGGCCTCGATCTGCGCGCAGCGCTCGTCGAGCTTGCGGCGCACCACTGAGCCCGGCACCGACTTGCTCTCGATCATGTACTCGAGCAGCCACTGGCCGTCGATGGATTCCACCAGCGGGCCGTGGGCCTCGCCGCGCGGCTCGACCCAGCCGGCCGACTTCTCCTGCGAGGCGCCGCAGGGCTCGAAGCGCTGCTTGCCCAGGCCTTCCTCGGCCTCGGCCAGCGTTTGCGACCAGCCGGGCTCGATGCGGTAGACGATGACGTTCTTGAATACGGACACGGAGAATCTTTCCCTTCAATCGCTTGTTTGGCGGAACCGGCCATTGTCGCGGCCCCGGGCCGGTTCGCGCCACCGGCGGTGCATGGCCCGGGGCGCCGGTCAGGCAAGCGTGGCACGGCGCCGTAAAATCGGCGGCTTTGGCGGCCTTCAGGCCGCACCCCACAGCCTCCCCCCGCTGAAGGCTTTCTGCAAAAGCTCCCAAAGGAATCAGGAAATGAGCTCGATCCCCCCCTCGCTCGACGACCGTGACGGCAAGATCTGGATGGATGGCGAACTCGTGGACTGGCGCGACGCCAAGATCCACGTGCTGAGCCACACGCTGCACTACGGCTGCGGCGCCTTCGAGGGCGTGCGCGCCTACAAGACGGCCGACGGCGGCACGGCGATCTTCCGCCTGGCCGAGCACACCGAGCGCCTGTTCAACAGCGCCAAGATCCTGCGCATGAAGATCCCGTTCACGCAGGAACAGCTCAACGAGGCCCAGAAGCAGGTCGTGCGCGAGAACAAGCTCGAGAGCTGCTACCTGCGCCCGCTGATCTGGATCGGCTCCGAGAAGCTCGGCGTGAGCCCCAAGGGCAACAAGATCCACGCCATGGTCGCGGCCTGGTCCTGGGGCGCCTACCTCGGCGAGGAAGGCATGCGCCGTGGCATCCGCGTGAAGACCTCGAGCTACACGCGCCACCACGTCAATATCACGATGACGCAGGCCAAGACGGTCAGCAACTACACCAACTCGATCCTCGCCAACATGGAAGCGCTGGACGACGGCTACGACGAGGCACTGCTGCTCGACGCGAGCGGCTTCGTGTCCGAAGGCGCGGGCGAGAACGTGTTCGTGGTCAAGAACGGCGTGGTCTACACGCCCGACCTGTCGGCCGGCGCCCTCAACGGCATTACGCGCAACACCATCCTGCACGTGTGCAAGGACCTCGGCATCGAGCTGGTGCAAAAGCGCATCACGCGCGACGAGGTCTACATCGCCGACGAAGCCTTCTTCACCGGCACCGCGGCCGAAGTCACGCCGATCCGCGAACTCGACCGCGTCGAGATCGGCAACCGCGGCGACGGCGGCGCGCGCGGCCCGGTCACCGAGAAGATCCAGGCGGCCTTCTTCGACATCGTGAACGGCAAGAACCCCAAGTACGCCCACTGGCTCACGAAGGTCTGAAGAACATGTCCACCACTGCAGTCGTCGAACTCCTCGCGAAGGAGCTCAACCACCAGGGCGGCGTGTTCTGCCCCAGCCCCAAGGCCGACATGAAGCTCTGGAACAGCCACCCCAAGGTCTACCTGGACGTGGCGCGCACCGGCGAGGCCAGGTGCCCGTACTGCGGCACCACCTACCGGCTCAAGGCCGGCGAGGTGGTGTCGGCGCGGCACTGACGCAACCTTAGAAAAAGAGACCGGGGGAGGCCCGGAACATCCATGAAGATCAACGTCGCGATCACGATGGAGATCCGGGCCGATGCACGGCAATCGATCTGGTTCAACGGCGCCAACCAGCACTGCGTGTACCTCTACATGCTGCTGAAGCGCTCGCCGCTGGTGGGCGAGGTCTGGCTGGTGCACGGCGACGGCGTCGCCGCCTATGCCGAGGGCATGATGCTCGGCGAACTGGCTGGCGCGCTGCGGCCGCTCTCGGCGGTGGTCCACCAGACCGACCTGCTGATCGAGATGAATGCGCTGGTGCACCCGACGCACGTCGAGGCGGTGCGCCAGCGCGGCGGGCATTGCGTGTCGTACCGCTTCGGCAACGACTACGTGGTGGCGGTCGAGACCATCAACTTCCAGGCCAATCCCTGGCTGCCGAACCCGCACCGCGTGCAGTTCGACGAGCTCTGGACCAACCCGCAGCACGCCCACACCTGCAAGAGCTACTTCGAGGCCGTGTACCGCGCGCCGGTGCATGTGCTGCCGCACGTGTGGTCGCCGTACTTCCTCGAGCAGAGCCTCGCGGCCAATGCCGAACTCAAGGCGCGCTTCGGCTACCGCAACCAGGGCCGGGCCAAGCGCATCGCCTTCTTCGAGCCGAACCTCAACGTGGTGAAGAGCTCGCTGATCCCGATGCTGGCGGCCAACGAATGCCACGTGCGGCGGCCCGAGCTCGTGCAGCACGTGTACATGACGAACACCTTCGACAAGAAGGAGAACACGGCCTTCAAGCACATCGCGCTGGGGCTGCGCATGGTGCAGGACGGCAAGGCCACGGCCGACCCGCGCGGGCCCTTCGTCGAATGGGCCGCGCACCACACCGACATCGTGGTGTCGCACCAGTGGGAGAACGGCCTCAATTACCTGCTGTACGAGGCGCTCTACGGCAACTACGCGCTGGTGCACAACTCGCCGTTCCTGCGCGAGGTGGGCTACTACTACCCCGAGTTCGAGGTCTTCGAGGCGGCCGCCGCGATCGAGCGCGCGGCCGAGACGCACGATGCGCAGCTCGCCGTGCAGGCCGAAGCCAACGCGGCCTTCCTGCGCACGCTCGATCCGGCGCACGCGCCGAATATCGAGGCGCACGACGCGCGCATCAGAGCGCTTTTTTCGAACTAGGCCTCGGCCACGCGCACCACGCGCTTGCCGAAGTTGCGCCCCTGCAGCAGGCCGATAAAACCGGCCGGCGCGTTCTCCAGGCCCTCGACGACGTCTTCCATCGGCTGCACCTCGCCGCGTGCGATCCAGTCGCCCATCTCGCGGCGGAAGGCCTCGAAGCGATCGCCGTAGTGGTCGAGGATGACGAAGCCCTGCATGCGGATGCGCTTCTGCAGCAGCGAGGCCATCAGCAGCGGCAGGCGGTTCGTCCCCTGGGTTTCGCCGTCGGCGTTGTAGTCGGCGATATGGCCGCAGACCGGCACGCGCGCGCCGATGTTGAGCAGCGGCAGCACCGCATCGAACACCGGTCCGCCGACGTTCTCGAAATAGACATCGATGCCCTTCGGGCAGGCCGCGGCGAGGCGCTCGGCCAGCGCGGGATCGTGGCGGTCGAGGCAGGCGTCGAAGCCCAGCGCCTCGACCGCGTGGCGGCACTTGTCCGCGCCGCCCGCGATGCCGACCACGCGTGCGCCCTTCAGGCGCGCGATCTGGCCGACCATCGCGCCGACCGCGCCGGTGGCCGCGGCCACGACCACGGTCTCGCCGGGCTTCGGCTGGCCGATGTCGAGCAGGCCCACGTGGGCGGTGAAGGCCGGCATGCCGAGCGCGCCCAGGGCGAGCGAGGGGCGCGCCATGTCGCCCAGCGGCATCAGGTCCTGGCCGTCGGACAGCGCGTAGTCCTGCCAGCCGGCATTGCCGAGCACGAGTTCGCCGGCGCGGAATTGCGGGTGCTTCGAGGCCACGACGCGGTTGACCGTGCCGCCCACCATCGGCTGGCCCAGCGGCACCGAGGCCGCGTAGATCGGTGCGACCTCGTCCATCAGCTGGCGCATGTAGGGGTCGAGCGAGAGGTACAGCGTACGCAGCAGCACCTGGCCCTCGGCGGGCACGGGCACGGCGCCCTCCTCGAGGCGGAAGTGCGCGGGCGTCGGCAGTCCGCGCGGGCGCGCGGCGAGGACGAGGCGGCGGTTGACGGTGTCGCTTTGGGGCATGGGCAGGGGCTCCTGGGTGGTGGAAGGGCGATGACCTGGCAGGTAATTAGACCGGTCGTCTAGAAAAGGGCCGCAAAAAAGCGGGAGCGACATCGGTCGTCCCGCCTTTCAGCCGACCGGGGTGGGAACGGGGGCCAGACCCAGCGCCTGCCGGGTGCCGGCCATGGTGCGGTCGAGCGGCGCGCGGTCGCGCGCGATCTTCGCGAGCAGGCTGGCGCCGAGCCAGCTCTGGTAGAGCGAGACGGCCTGAGTCTGCGCGGGATCGACAGTTTCGGCGGCCGGCAGCGAGCCGTCGCCCCGGCCGGTCTCGATGCAGCGCGCGAGCCGGTCGGTGATTTGGCGGATGCCGCGGTCCAGCGCCGCGCGCATGGTCTCGGACAGGTCGCAGACCTCGGCGCCCAGCTTCACCACGAGGCAGCGGCTCTGGGCGTCATCGCCGGTCTGCGAGTCGAGCCAGTCCTGGAAGTAGGCGACCAGCTGCTGCGCGCCCGTGCCCGACTCGGCCAGCAGGGCGTCGGTGCGCGCGAGGTAGTCGCTGAAATAGGCCTCGAGCACCGCCTCGCCGAAGGCCTCCTTCGAGCCGAAGTAGTGATAGAACGAGCCCTTCGGCACCTTGGCCAGGCTCAGCACCTCGGCCAGCCCGACGGCCGTGAAGCCCTTGCGCAGCAGCAGCGGATGCGCCACGTCGAGGATGTGGCGGCGAACGTCGGGAGGCGTGGCGACGGCAGTCATGGCGCCGGACTCTAGCGCCGATTAGACCAGTCGTCTAGTACGAAATCCCGGAGTCAGCCCGGTGCCGCCGCGCGCTTCGAGGCCTCGGATTCGCTGCCGATCCGCCGGCCCGGCCAGAGGTCGCGCCAGGGCTCGGGGTCCTGCCGCTCCTGCGCCAGCCGCAGGTAGACCATCGCGATCCACAGCAGCGCCAGCCCGATCTGGGCGTCGCGCAGCGCCGAGTTCACGCAGGAGGCGATCAGCGCGATCAGGGTCGCGGCCAGCGCATAGCGGCCCGCGATGTCGGGCCGCTTCCAGGCCTGCCAGACGGCCGCGACCATGATCGCGAGCAGGCTCAAGAGGCCCGGCAGGCCGCCCTGCGCGCCCATCCAGAGGAAGTCGTTGTGCGGCATGTTCGAGTCGGCGAACAACGCGGGGCCGCGCTGGTGCCACTGCTCGGTCCAGCCGCCGATGCCCCAGCCGGTGAGCGGCCGGTCGGCGATCATGCGGCCGGTGTCGCGGTACATGAAATAGCGGATGACCATGCTGCCGTGGAAGATCTCGCCGGCCTGCGCCTTCTCGATCTCCTGGATGCCGACCTCGACCTTCTGCTGCAGCTGCGGCAGCTGGTAGAGGCCCGCACCCAGCACCACGGCGCCCACGATCAGCGCCGCCGACAGCGCCTTCAGGTGGCTGCGCCACTGGTGGATGCAGACCAGCGGCAGCACCAGCAGCAGCGCCAGTACCGAGGTGCGCGAGGTCAGCGGCAGCGCCACCACCGCCATCAGCAGCAGCACCAGCCCGAAAGCCGGCAGCGCGCGCAGCGGCCGGTGCGCCGCGATCTGCGACAGGCCCCAGACCGCCGCCGTCGATGCCACCACGCTGAACAGCAGCGCATTGCTGATCGACTTGTTGCCGACCTCCATCACCACGCCGCGCAGCGGCGCCCAGATGTGGAAGCCGCCGACCGCGTAGAACACCACCACCAGCAGCAGGTTGAGCGCCGAGATCAGCAGGAAGCCGCGCAGCGCCCACATCGCCTCGTCGCGCGCGAGCGCCATCGCCATCAGCAGCGTGGCCGCGATGCGCAGCCCGTGCACCAGGTTCGAGGGGGTCTCGGGGTAGTGCGGCCGGATGGCCAGCACGATCAGGGTCCAGGCCACATAGGCCACGACCGGCCACCACAGCGGATTGGCGCGCAGCCGCGCGATGCGTTCGCGGCCGCTGCCCGCGACCAGCAGGGCGACCAGCAGCAGCAGGGCCGAGAGGTAGGTGACGCCGACCGGCATGTACACCGCGAGCCCCCAGAACATGGCCGCGGGCCGGACGATGTGCGATCTCTGCATAGGGCGCGAATTCTAGGGGGCCGGATTCCGGCGCAACCTGACTTCACCCCGGGGCGCGCGGGGCTTGGCCGCGCCGTGCTTCAGCCGCGCGGCAGCCGGATCACGAAGCTCGCGCCGCCGCCGGGCCGGTCCTCGCAGCGCACCGTGCCGCCGTGGCGCTCGGTGATCGACTTGACCAGCGCCAGCCCGAGGCCGACGCCGCCGTTGCGCTCGCTCGCGCCCGGCAGCCGGTAGAAGGGCTCGAAGATGCGCTCGCGCAGCGCGGCCGGCACGCCCGGGCCGCGATCGTTCACGCGCACCGTGGCCTGGCCGTCGGCGCTGCCGAGCTCGACCGAGATCTCGCCGGCGCCGTAGCGGCGCGCGTTCTCGAGCAGGTTGCGGATCACGCGGCGCAGCAGCCGCGAGACGCCCGGCACGGTCAGCGCGGCGTTGTCGGTGCCTTCCACCAGGTCGAGCTCGGCATCGACGCGCGCACATTCCTCGGCGGCCAGGCCGGTCAGGTCGACCGCCTCGATGGTCCCCATGTCGGCCTCGCTGGCGTCGAGCCGGCTGGCCAGCAGGATCTCGTCGATCAGCTGGTCGAGCTCGGCGATGTTGCGCGAGATCTCGGCGCGCGCCGCGGGGCTCGGCTGGTCGCCCATGAGCTCCAGGCTCATGCGGATGCGGGTCAGCGGCGAGCGCAGCTCGTGCGAGGCATTCGCCAGCAGCGACTTGTGCGAGCGCACCAGCTGTTCGATGCGCACCGCCGATGCATTGAAGCGCTTGGAGAGATCGGCCACTTCGTCCTGCCCTTCCTCGGTGACGCGCACCGACAGATCGCCCTCGCCCCAGCGCTGCACGCCGCGCTGCAGCGTCTCGAGCCGCTTGGTGAGCCGGCGCACGATCGGATAGACGCCGAGCGCCACCGCCACGC
Organism: Variovorax sp. GW821-FHT10D07; assembly: GCF_059415325.1. Lineage (NCBI taxonomy): Bacteria > Pseudomonadati > Pseudomonadota > Betaproteobacteria > Burkholderiales > Comamonadaceae > Variovorax > Variovorax sp. GW821-FHT10D07. The sequence goes on from NZ_JBWKMZ010000004.1 coordinate 181,043, forward strand.
CGACCAGCGCGATCATCCAGCCCAGGCCGAAGGGCGTGCGCCAGGGCGCGAAGCCGCTGGTGCCGGTGGCGCGCTCGCGCGGCGCCACGCGCAGCGTGATCTCCTTGCCGTCGCTGAGCGTCACGTCGAATTCCAGCCCCTGGCCCGGCACGCGCAGCGCCTTGCCGGCGCCGATCTGCTTGTCCTGCGCGTCGAGCACCACCACCTCGCGCGGCACCGGCGCCAGCCGTTCGCGCTCGGCCTCGGCCGCCACGCGCACGATCCAGTTGGCCATCAGCGTGAGGATCACCACGCCGCCGACCACCGCGAGCCAGATGCGCACGTAGAGGTGGCGGGAGTACAGATTGATCATGGGGAGGTGGGGAGTGCGGCGGCCGGGGCCGGCCGCTTTTTCTGGAGAGGTGCCACGCGCGGGACGGAAATCACCCGTCGGCCGTTCAGTCCTGCTGCTTGGCGAACACGTAGCCCACGCCGCGGACCGTGAGGATGCGCTTCGGATTCTTCGCGTCGACCTCGATCGCCGCGCGGATGCGGCCCATGTGCACGTCGATCGAGCGGTCGAAGGCCTCGAGCTCGCGGCCACGCACGGCTTCCATGATCTGGTCGCGCGTCAGCACCCGGCCCGCGCGCTCGGCCATCGCGACCAGCAGGTCGAACTGGTAGGAGGTGAGGTCGGCCACCTGGCCGGCCACCGAGACGGTGCGCGCGTTGCGGTCGATCTCGAGCGTGCCGAAACGCATCATCGACGCGGCCTCGGCCTCGGTGCTGCTCTCGCCGCGGCGGCGCAGCACGGCGCGGATGCGCGCCAGCAGCTCGCGCGGCTCGAAGGGCTTGGGCAGGTAGTCGTCGGCGCCGATCTCCAGGCCAATGATGCGGTCCATCGGGTCGCCCTTGGCGGTCAGCATCAGCACCGACACCTTGGAGATCGCGCCCGGCAGCGCGCGGATGCGGCGGCAGACCTCGAGGCCGTCGGTGTCGGGCAGCATCAGGTCGAGGATGACGAGGTCGGGCGCGTGCTGCTGCAGCTGCTCGAGGCCGCTGGCGCCGTCGCCGGCATGGTTGAAGCCGAAGCCCGACTGGGTGAGGTATTCGCCGACCATCTGCGCCAGGCGCTGGTCGTCTTCGATCATCAGGAGTTGGGGGGTGCTCATGCGCTTCATGGTGTTCCACCGGGAGCAAGCTGGCTTGAACGCTCCGTAAAGTTGGGTAAACCTGGTGCCGCGGTGTCAACCGGCCGGCACTGCGAAAAGCATAGCGCCGTCGTCCTGCGCGCCCGCCGAAAGCCGCTCCGCGCCGCGGTATTCGGGCTGCGCGAGCAGGGCCTCGAGCGCTGCGGCCTCGAGCGCCGGGTCGCAGTCGCGCGCCCGCGCCAGGATCTCGCCGGCCAGCCGGCGCTGCTGCGCGGTCGAGGCCCGGATGCGCGCCTTGAAGGCCGCGTCGTCGAGCCGGTCGTTGAGGCTGCGGTTGAGCTCGGCGAACCATGGCATCGCGGCCTGGTCGAGCATCGCCGCGCGGTTGCGCTTGTCGCTCGCGCCCGACCAGACGCGCAGCAGCGCCTGCACCGCGAGGTTGAGGCGCTGGCAGTGCTGCAGCTCGTCGCGCACGCTGCCCAGCAGCGCCAGGTCGGTGAGCCGGCCCTGGAAGAAGATCTGCGACAGCACGCCCCAGTAGTAGGCATAGTCCCAGATCACCTTCACCGGCAGCACCTCGGGATCGCCGAACAGCGGGTACTGGTCTTGGTAGAGCGCCAGCGTGCTCTCGTAGAACGAGTGGTAGATCTGGTCGTAGAGCTGCGCGCGCGCCTCGATCGAGCGGCCGCGCCGGTCGTGCGCGATCAGGTCGGTGATGTAGGTGTTGCCGATCGCGATGAAGTCGCTGCCCGGCGAATAGAAGGGATCGAGGAACAGGCCGGCCTCGCCGGTCAGTGCCCAGCGCCGGTCCGAGAACACCTGCTTGCAGCCGTACGAGAAGTGGCGCAGGAACGCGAAGTCCTGCAGCAGGTGGCGCTTGCCGTCGAGCGCCTCGTAAAGCCGTGGCTGGTAGGTCGCGAACCAGGCCATGGCCTTGTCGAAGGTGTCGATGGTGGCCAGCGGATGCAGCTTCTGGTCGGCCACGATGCCCACCGAGTGCGAGCCCGAGGCCAGCGGGATCAGCCACACCCAGTAGCCCGCGCCCACCAGGTGGTTGGTCGACAGCCAGCGCGCCTGCGGATCGCAGCGCGCGCGCCAGGCCTCGTCGTCGCTCCAGTGATCGATGGTGATGCGCTCGCCGATGCGGAACCACACGGCGTTCACGTCGTGGTCGTTGGGCTGCGCCAGCCCCAGCTTGCGCTTGAGCAGGCCGGCGCGCCCGCAGGCGTCGATCAGCCAGCGCGCCTCGGTGTCGCGCGTTTCGCCGCCCTGGGTCCATTGCAGCCGGTGGTGGGTGGCGCCGTCCTCGGCCAGCTCGATGCGGCGCACGAAGGCGTCGTCGGCGAAGTGCACGCCGTGGCGCGCGGCCTCCTGCGCGAGGTAGTTCTCGAGGATGCCGCGGTCGATCTGGTAGCTGGGCACCGACAGGTAGCGGCTGGCGCCGATCTCGGTCACGCCGTCGATGTCGGTCCGGCCCTCGCTGAAGAAGAAGCGGAAGCCGAACTTGCGCAGCTGCGCGTTCTCGAAGTGCGGCTTCAGGCCCAGCACGGTGTCGAAGTAGTGGGCGCCGATCTCGACCGACGATTCGCCCACCTTGTGCGCCGCATGCGGCACCGGGTGCGCGCGGCGCTCGAGCACCAGCACCGAGAGGTCGTCGAAGCGCTGGCGCAGCTGCAGCGCGAGCGTGAGCCCTGCCAGACCGCCACCCATGATCACTGCGTCGTAACGAGGGGCGGTCGGCTTCATTCGGGGTTTTCCGTCAATGCCCGCCGGGCCGCAGTAGCAGTCTCAGCGAGAGGGTGGGGGACAGCGGCAGCGTCACCGGCGCATCGGTGCGGCCGTCGAGCCGCGCCAGCGCCTCGAACAGGCCGAGCGCCTGCGCCATCGGGTTGACCTGCGCGAGCGTTTTCGCCGCCTCGGAGGTGGGCGCCGTGCCGACCGCGCCGTCGCTGGCCAGCGACCAGTCGAGCGCCGCCACCGTGCGTTCGGTGGGCTCGGGCGCCAGCACCAGCGCCAGCGCGAGCTGGCCCTGGCTGCCCGTCACCGCCGCCAGCGGGCCGGAGGCGGGCGCGTCGTAGCCCACCAGCAGCACCGCCTCGCGGTCGGCCGCGCACTGCGCCGCGGCCTCGAGCAGGGCCGCGCCGAAGCTGCTGTCGTAGGCCGAGATCGAATTGCTCGCGGCCATGCAGCCGGTGCCGATGGTCCAGTAGCCCACGGCGGCGTTGTGCACCGAGTTGTGGAAGCGCGTGGGCGACAGCACCGAGGGATCGGTGGCGAGCGTGCTGCACATGTAGTCGTTGATCGACAGGTCGCCGTGCGCCGAGACGAACACGCAGGGCAGGTCGGCGGCCTGCCGGCCCGAGCCGGCGATGGCGGCGGCCGCCACCTCGAGCGCCAGCGCCACGGTGTCGGGCGCGCGGCGGCGCTCGGCCGGGGCCAGCACCTGCGGCGCCGGGCGCTTGGCCGGCGGATCGGTGAGCGCGCCCTCGCCGCGGAAGGCCGCGCGCGCGGCCTCCCAGCCGGGCAGGGTCGGGGCCCAGAAGGCCGGGCCCTCGATGTAGATCGTCGGTGTCGTGCTCATGCGCCCATCGCCTTGCCGAACACCAGTGCGCAGTTGTTGCCGCCGAAGCCGAAGGAATTGGAGAGCGCGTAGCGCACCTCGCCGTGCGCCGGCGCGAGCCGGATCTGCGGGCCGAAGCCCGGGTCCAGCGCGGCCGAGTTGACCGTGCCCGGCATCAGGCCGCGCTCGATCGCCAGCAGGCTGATCACCGCCTCGACGATGCCCGCGGCGCCCAGCGTGTGGCCCGTGAAGCCCTTGGTCGAACTCGCATGCGTGCGCGCCGGGAAGCGCCGTGCCACCAGCGCGCCCTCGACCTCGTCGTTCTTCTGGCTCGCGGTGCCGTGCATGTTGATGTAGTCGATCGCCTCGGGCGCGAGGCCGGCGCGCGCCAGTGCCTCGTCGAGCGCGCGCTCGGCGCCCAGGCCCTCGGGATGCGGCGTCGACATGTGGTGCGCGTCGCTGGCCTCGCCGTAGCCCAGCAGTTGCAGCCCGGTGGCGGAAGAAGCATCGGCGCGCTCGAGCAGCGCGAAGCCCGCGGCCTCGCCCAGGCTGATGCCGTCGCGCTCCGGATCGAAGGGCCGGCAGGGCCCGCCCGACACCAGCTCGAGCGAGTTGAAGCCGAACAGCACGCTGCCGCACAGCGTGTCGACGCCGCCGACCACGGCCGCGTCGACCAGGCCCAGGCGGATCAGCCGCTCGGCCGAGGCGAACACCTTGGCGCTCGACGAGCAGGCGGTGGAGATGGTCTCGCTCGGCCCCTCGAGGCCCAGCACTTCCTGCACGAACATCGCGAGCGAATGCGGCGTGTGCACCGCCGGGCGGCGCTGCGCGGGCGGGAAATGGCCGTCGGCGTCGAGCTGGGTGTAGGCCAGCTCGGTCTCGCCGATGCTCGAGGTCGAGGTGCCGAGGATCAGCGCGATGCGCGCCGCGCCATGGCGCCCGCGCGCCGCGGCCACCGCCTCGAGGAAGCCGTCGGCCTGCAGGCCGAGCCAGGCCAGCCGGTTGTTGCGGCAGTCCCAGCGCGCGAAGGCCTCGGGCAGGCGGATCTCTTCGAGGCCGTCGACGCGGCCGATCCAGGTCGGCAGCGGCGCGGGGCCGAAGTCGTTGGCGCGCAGGCCGCTGCGCGAATGTTCGAGCGCTTCGGCAAGCGGCTCCTTGCCGACGCCGACGGCCGAGGTGGCCGTGTAGGCGCTGATCTGGAGGGGGGGAATGCGGGCGGGCACGGTGTGGGCGTGGCTGGGCGGTGACGCGGTTGGAGGAGTAGTTCTTGTGGTCGGGTCTGGGGAAAGCAGCGCAAAGCCTACCAGTTGCGGGGGTGGGGCCGTGTCGGCGGTTTCCTATGGGGCCGGGTCAGGATTTCCCGCTGTCCGCACGCGCGGCCAGCGTGCGCGAGGCCAGCGCCACCAGCACCAGCACCGGCACGCCGAGCAGGGCGGTCGCATAGAAGAAGGTGCTGTAGCCGTAGGCGTCGACGAACACGCCCGAGTAGCCGGCGATGAACTTCGGCAGCAGCAGCATCAGCGAGCTGAACAGCGCGTACTGCGTGGCCGAGTAGCTGATGTTGGTGAGGCTCGAGAGGTAGGCGATGAAGGCCGCCGAGGCGATGCCGCCCGCGAGGTTGTCGGCCGAGACCACGGCGATCAGCGCCGTCAGGTCGTGGCCGCGCGAGGCCAGCCAGGCGAACAGCAGGTTGCTCGCCGCGCTGAGCACCGCGCCCAGCATCAGCACCCGCATCACGCCCAGGCGCATCGACAGCACGCCGCCGACGAAGGCGCCCACCAGCGTCATGACCACGCCGTAGATCTTGCTGACCGTGGCCACCTCGTCCTTGGTGAAGCCCATGTCGACGTAGAAGGGGTTGGCCATGATGCCCATCACCACGTCGCTGATGCGGTAGATCGCGATCAGCGACAGGATCAGCACCGCCTGCCACTTGTAGCGGCGGATGAAGTCGGCGAAGGGCTCGACCAGCACGTCGCGCAGCCATTCGGCGGCATTGCGCGGCGCCGACAGCGAGCGCTTTGCGGGCTCGGGCGACAGCAGCACCGTGAGCACGCCCACGAACATGGAGCCGGCCATCACGAGGTAGGCCGTCTTCCAGGCGCCGTTCTGGTAGGCCGCGCCGGCCGCCGCGCCCACCGCTGCCGCGGCCGGCGCGACCTCGGCCCAGGCCGCCACCCACAGCACCCCGGCCCCGGCCCAGATCATCGCGAGCCGGTAGCCGGTCTGGTAGGCGGCCGCCAGCGCCGCCTGCTTGCGGGTTTCGGCCGACTCGATGCGGAAGGCGTCGAGCGCGATGTCCTGCGTGGCCGAGCCGAAGGCCACCAGCAGCGCGCACCAGATCATCGGCATGAGCCCCTGGCGCGGATCGTTGACCGCCATGCCGACCAGCCCCGCGATCACCATCCCCTGCGCCAGCAGCAGCCAGCCGCGCCGGCGCCCGAGCAGCGTGGTCAGCGGCGGCAGCGGCAGCCGGTCGACCAGCGGCGCCCAGACCCATTTGAAGCCGTAGGCCAGCCCGACCCAGCTCAGGTAGCCGATGGTGGCGCGGTCGATGCCGGCCTCGCGCAGCCGGAAGCTCAACGTGCCCAGCACCAGCAGCAGCGGCAGCCCGGCCGAGAAGCCCAGTGCCAGCATGCGCAAGGTGGCGGGTTCGAGGTAGACCTTCAGGGCGTCGCGCCAGGGCGGCGAACCGGCGGCGGTGGATTCGGCGGGCGGGACGGAAGACATGTGGGGGCGATTGTCCATGAGCGCCGCGCCTGTCGGCCGCCGGGTCATCCACCAAGACGTCTTCATTTGTTCCTATCATCCGGCCCCATATGTGCACACGCTGCGATCGCTCCGCCCCGGTCCCCTCCCATGCCTCGGCCTGGCAGCCGCGGCGCGCCTTCCTGCTGGCCGCGGCCGGCGCGGCATTGAGCGGGCCGGCACTCGCGCAGGTCGACGTCGGCAATGCCTCGGTGGCGCGCAACCTCGTGCCGGCCGACCGCATCGAGGCCGCGGGCGGCCAGCAGTACGGCGAGCTGCTGCAGCAGGCGCGCGCCAAGAACGCGCTCGCGGGCGACGGCAATCCGCAGCTGCAGCGGCTGCGTGCCATCGCCAACCGGCTGATCCCCTTCGCCACGCCCTGGAACAGCCGCGCGCGGCAATGGAAGTGGGAGGTCAACCTGATCGGCAGCAAGCAGATCAACGCCTTCTGCCTGCCGGGCGGCAAGATCGCCTTCTTCACCGGCATCCTCGACCAGCTCAAGCTCACCGACGACGAGGTCGCGATGGTGATGGGCCACGAGATGGCCCATGCGCTGCGCGAGCATGCGCGCGCCCGCATGGCCAAGAGCGCGGGCACCGGCGCCGCGCTCTCGATCGGTGCGCAGCTGCTCGGCCTGGGGCAGGTCGGCGACCTCGCCGCGCGCGCGGGCACCCAGCTGCTCACGCTCAAGTTCAGCCGCGGCGACGAGACCGAGGCCGACCTCGTCGGCCTGGAACTCGCGGCGCGCGCCGGCTACGACCCGAAGGCCTCGGTGTCGCTGTGGAACAAGATGGCCACGGCCTCGAAGAACCAGGGCGGGCTGAGCTTCCTCTCGACTCACCCGAGCGGGCCGGACCGGATCGCGAAGCTGCAGGCGAATCTGCCGAAGGTGGAGAACCTGTACCGGGACGCGAAGAAGAGCTGAGCGCCCTGTCTTCCTCCTTCCCCCTCTGGGGGAAGGCCGGGATGGGGGCTCCGGGCGGTGGACACGGTCAGCGCTGTTGCAAGGCCCGGCGCCCCCACCCCAACCCTCCCCCAGCGGGGGAGGGAGCCATACATAAATACCTGAGCGGCTGATGACATAGGCGCATCGGCAGCAGCCCGTGCGCGCTGGCACGCCGCTTGCATCTCGACTTGTACACAAGTTTGGATGCCTGATCATGGTGCATGACGAGAAAGACCTGGCCGCCGCGGCGTGGATCCTGCGTTTCGCGCAGCCGCTGACGCGCGAGAACGACGACACGCGGGAGGCCGCGCCCGCTTCCGCCTCCGCCCCGCTCGCGGGCCTGCGCTTCGCCGTCAAGGACAACATCGACGTCGCCGGCGTGCCCACCACCGCCGCCTGCCCGGCCTTCGAGCGCCTGCCGGCCGCCCATGCGGCCGTGGTGCAGCGGCTGCTCGACGCCGGTGCGTCGCTGCTCGGCAAGACCAACCTCGACCAGTTCGCCTGCGGCCTCAACGGCACGCGCTCGCCCTATGGCGAGGTCGGCAATGCCTTCGATGCACGCTACGTGTCCGGCGGCTCGAGTTCGGGCTCGGCGCGCGTGGTCGCCACCGGCGAGGCCGACTTCGCGCTCGGCACCGACACGGCCGGCTCGGGCCGCGTGCCCGCGGGCCTCAACAACATCGTCGGCCTCAAGCCCTCGCGCGGGCTGCTGAGCACCGCCGGCGTGGTGCCGGCCGCGCAGAGCGTCGACTGCGTCTCGATCTTCGCGCGCACGGTCGCGCTCGCGGTCGAGGTGCTGCAGGCCGCGCTCGGCTTCGATGCGCGCGATCCCTATTCGCGCGACATCGCGCTCGATGCCAGGCCCTTCCCCGCCGCCTTCCGCTTCGGCGTGCCCGACCGCCTCGCCTTCTTCGGCGACACGCTCGCCGAGGCCGCCTTCGCCGATGCTCGCCGGCGCCTCGAGGCGCTGGGCGGCACGGCCGTCACCGTGCCCTTCGCGCCGCTGGCCGAAGCCGCCGCGCTGCTCTACGACAGCGCGCTGGTGGCCGAGCGCTATGCCGCGGTGCGCGCCTTCTTCGACCGCCACGAGACCGAGGTCGTCGAGCCGGTGCGCGGCATCCTCGCGCAGGGCCGCGGCTACAACGCGGCCGACGTGTTCGAGGCCCAGACCCGGCTGCGCGCGCTCGCGCAGCAGGCCGAGCCGATGTGGCGCGACATCGACGTGCTGCTGGTGCCCACCGCGCCCACGCACTACACGCGCGACGCGATGCGCGCCGACCCGGTGGCGCTCAACCGCAACCTCGGCGCCTACACCAACTTCGTCAACCTGCTCGACTACGCCGCGCTCTCGGTGCCCAGCAGCCTGCGGCCCGACGGCCTGCCGTTCGGCATCACGCTGATCGGCCGCTGCGGCAGCGACCTCGCGCTGGCCGAGCTGGGCCAGCGCTACCACCATGCCACCGGCCTCGCGCAGGGCGCGACCGGCGAGCCGCTGCCCGCGCCGCGGCCGATCCGTGGCCTCGCGTCGGCGCAGGCCGCCACGCTGCCGATCGCGGTGGTCGGCGCGCACCTCAGCGGCATGCCGCTCAACGGCCAGCTCACCGAGCGCGGCGCCGTGCTGCGCGAAGCGATCCAGACCGCGCCGCGCTACCGCCTGTACGCACTGCCCGGGACCGTGCCGCCCAAGCCCGGCCTGCAGCGCAGCGCCGAGGGCGGCGCCGCGATCGCGCTCGAGGTGTGGGACCTGCCGCTGGCCGAGGTCGGCGGCTTCCTCGCGCTGATCCCCGCGCCGCTGGGCCTGGGCAGCGTCGAGCTGGCCGACGGCCGCTGGGTGCACGGCTTCATCTGCGAGGGCCATGCGCTGGCCGGCGCCGAAGAGGTCACGCGCCATGGCGGCTGGCGCGCCTACCTCGCGAGCCGCGCCGCCTGAATCCCTGTTGTCTTCGAACCCCGACCGAGGAGTCTTCCATGTCCATCTCCGACTTCCCTTCCACCGCCTCGCGCCGACAGTTGCTGCAGGCCGGCGCCGCCGGCCTCGCGGTGCTCGCCGCGCCGGCGATCGTGCGCGCCCAGGCGGCACCGAAGATCCGCGTCGGCTTCTGGCCGGTGGCCGCGGGCCTGCCCTTCTTCGCGGCGGTCGAGCGCGGCTTCTTCAAGGAAGCGGGGCTCGACGTGGAACCGCAGAAGTTCGCGGGCGCGCAGCAGGTGATGGAAGCCATGCTCGCGGGCCGCTGCGACGGCAGCGCCAACGGCACCGGCTCGGCCAACCTCGCGATCGGCGAGATCGCGCAGCCGGGCCTGTTCAAGATCTTCTGCACCAACCCGAGCAACGCGAAGTTCGTGCTCGACGAGTTCATCGTCGCCAAGGACAGCCCGATCAAGGCCATGGCCGAGCTCGCGGGCAAGAAGGTGGCCTCGGGCCCGGGCATCCAGAACGTCACGCTGTGCAAGACCATGCTCGAGCGCGCGGGCGCCAAGGGCGTGTCGGTCAGCGAGCTGCCGATCGGCCAGCACGTGGCCGCGCTGGTGGCGGGGCAGGTCGATGCCTGCTACACGCTCGAGCCCACGGGCACCGTGGGCCGCATGAACGGCACCACGCGCGTGCTCGAGGCCGGCGTGGTCGCGCGCTACATCCTCGGCGACCCGATGGCGCCCTGGCACGGCGGCGCCGCCAGCCTCACGACCGAGTTCCTCAAGAAGAACCCCGACGCCGCGAAGAAGTACATCGCCGCCTATGCGCGCGGCGTCGAGCTGGTGCGCGGCCAGCCCGACGAGGCGCGCCAGTACATGAAGGGCTACACCGCCATCGAGGGCAAGCTCACGGCCGAGGTGCCGCTGGCCTCGTACATGCTCTACAACGAGTTCAAGCCCAGCGACGTCGCCTACTTCCAGAAGTTCTACGACCTGTTCACCGAGAAGGGGATCTTCGAGAAGAAGGTCCTGGTGGACGGCCTGCTCTACAAGGCCTGACGCCATGGCCGACAGCAGCACCACCGTCTCCCCGTGGGCGCCACCCGCGGGCAACGCCGCCGCTTCCGCGGCACCGAAGGCGCCCGCCTGGGAGCGCTGGCTGCCGGCCATCGGGCCGGTCGTCCTGTTCATCGTCTGGGACCTGGTGGTGCGGCTCGGCTTCATCAAGCCGATCCTGCTGCCCTCGCCGGCCGACACCGTGGCCGCGCTCATCACCGGCCTGGCCGGCGGGCCGCTGCTGCTCGACTTCGCCGTCACCGTGTGGCGCACCGTGCAGGCCTTCGCGATCGCCGCCGTCGTCGGCATGCCGCTGGGCGTGCTGCTGGGCAGCAACGAGCGCGCCTACCGCAGCGTCGAGTTCCTGATCGACTTCTTCCGCTCCACGCCCTCGTCGGCGCTGATCCCGCTGTTCCTGCTGATCTTCGGCGTGTCCGACATCAACAAGGTGGCGATCGCGGCCTTCGGCGCGCTGCTGATCGTGGTGTTCAACAGCGCCTACGGCGTCATCAACGCGCGCAAGCAGCGCGTGATGGCGGCGCGCGTGATGGGCGCCTCGCGCTGGCAGATCTTCAAGGACGTGCTGGTGTGGGAGAGCCTGCAGCCCAGCTTCGTGGGCCTGCGCTCGGCGGTCTCGATGGCGCTGGTGATCGTGATCGTGGCCGAGATGTTCATCGGCTCCGACAACGGCCTGGGCCACCGCATCATCGACGCGCAGCAGGTGCTCAACGTCAAGAGCATGTATGCGGCCATCCTCGCGGCCGGCGCGCTGGGCTACGTGCTCAACATCCTCTTCCTCGTGGCCGAGCGCCGCATCGTTCATTGGAGCGGCCGATGAAAGCCACGCCCGACATCGTCGTCAACGGCCCCGTGTATGCCGACGTGCCCAAGCCGGTGTTCAAGCCCGGCCCGGCGGGCACCCACATCACCATCCGCGGCCTCACCAAGTACTTCGCGGGCTGGCCGCTGTACGAGAACTTCGACCTCGACATCCCCAAGCACCGCATCGTCTCGGTGTTCGGGCCCAACGGCTGCGGCAAGTCCACGCTGATCAACATGATCGCGGGCCTGATCCCCATCGACAGCGGCGAGATCCTGTTCGACGGCAAACAGCGCAAGGACACCAAGATCGGCTACGTGTTCCAGAACTACCGCGAGGCGATGTTCCCGTGGATGCGCACCATCGACAACATCGCCTATCCGCTGAAGCTGGAAGGCCGCAGCAAGGCCGAGGTCGATCGCCGCATGGAGGAGCTGGTCGCTTCCTTCGACGTCAAGTTCGACCTCAAGCGCTTTCCCTACGAGCTCTCGGGCGGCCAGCAACAGACCGCGTCGATCATGCGCGCGCTCGCGCCGAACCCCGAGGTGCTGTTCCTCGACGAGCCCTTCTCGGCGCTCGACTTCGAGATGACCCTGTTCATCCGCGAGAAGCTGCAGGAAGTGTTCATGCAGACCGGCACCACCATGCTGCTGGTCTCGCACGACCTCGAGGAGGCGGTGTACCTGGCCGACGAGGTGCTGCTGCTGACCAAGCGCCCGACCAAGGTGGCAGAGATCCTGCGCTATGGCGATGCGCGCCCGCGCACGGTCGAGACCCTGAGCACCGAGAGCTTCGTCGCGATGAAGAAGCTCAGCCTCGACATCTTCCAGCGCGAAGTGCGCCGTTGAGAGGAGCCGACGCCATGACGCCCGAACAGATCGAACGCCACGTCGACGCGGCCGCGGCCGCGCTCGGCCTCCCGCTCTCGCCCGCCCACCGCGAGGGCGTGCTGCGCTACTTCGCGCTCGCGGCCGGCTTCGCGGCCACCGTCGAGGCGGTGCCGCTGTCGGTGCACGACGAGGCCGCGGTGCAGTTCGTTCCGGTCTCGCCTTCGGAGGCCGGCCGATGAACGCCGCCAGCCTGATCGCCAGGGACGCGAGCGCCATGGCCGAGGCGGTGCGCCGCGGCGAGGTCAGCGCCGGCGCGCTGGCCGAAGCCAGCCTCGCGCGCATCGAGGCCACCGACGGCCGCGTCAACGCCTTCACCGCCGTGCTGCGCGAACGCGCGCTGCGCCGCGCGGCGCAGGTCGACGCCTCGCTGGCCTCGGCCACGGCCGAGCGCACGCGCGAACTGCCGCTGCTCGGCGTGCCCTTCGCGGTCAAGAACCTGTTCGACATCGCGGGCATCGCCACGCTGGCCGGCTCGAAGATCGAGCGCGAGGCCGCGCCCGCGAATGCCGACGCGCTGCTGGTGCGCCGGCTCGAGCGCGCGGGCGCGGTGCTGGTCGGCGCGCTCAACATGGACGAGTACGCCTACGGCTTCACCACCGAGAACAGCCACGAGGGCCCGACGCGCAATCCGCACGACCTCTCGTGCATCGCGGGCGGTTCCTCGGGCGGCTCGGGCGCGGCCGTGGCCGCGGGGCAGGTCGCGCTCACGCTGGGCTCGGACACCAACGGCTCGATCCGCGTGCCGGCCTCGCTGTGCGGCGTGTTCGGGCTCAAGCCCACCTTCGGCCGGCTGCCGCGCAGCGGCAGCTATCCCTTCGTCTCGAGCCTCGACCACCTCGGGCCCTTCGCGCGCTCGGCGCGCGACCTCGCGCTGGCCTACGACGCGATGCAGGGGCCGGAGGATCCCGCCGGCCGGCGCGACCCCGGCTGCACGCAGCGCGCGGTCGAACCGGTGGCGCCGTTGCTGGTGCGCGGCACGCAGGGCCTGCGCATCGGCGTGCTCGGCGGCTACTTCCGCGCCAACGCCGGCGCCGAGGCCAACGCCGCGGTCGACCGCGTGGCCGATGCGCTGGCCGCGCACGCCAGCGTCGAGCTGCCGCTGGTCGAGGCCGGCCGCGCGGCCGCCTTCCTGATCACCAACGCCGAAGGCGCGGCGCTGCACCTCGACGACCTGCGCCGCCGCGCGCACGACTTCGAGCCGCTGTCGCGCGACCGCTTCCTCGCGGGCGCGCTGCTGCCCGCCGCCTGGATCGCGCGCGCCCAGCGCGTGCGCCGCGTCTATGCCGAGGCGGTGGCGCGCCTGTTCGGCCGCTTCGACGTGCTGCTCGCGCCCGCCACGCCGAGCGCCGCCACGCCGGTGGGCGCCGAGCGCTTCGAGATCAACGGCCAGAGCCTGCCGGTGCGGCCCAACATGGGGCTGCTCACCCAGCCGATCTCGTGCATCGGCCTGCCGGTGTGCAGCGTGCCGGTGTGGGGCGCGCATGCGCGGCTGCCGATCGGCGTGCAGCTGATCGCCGCGCCCTGGCGCGAAGACCTCGCGCTGCGCGTGGCCGCGGCGCTCGAGGACGCGGGCGTGGCGCGCGCGCCCGTGGCCACCCTTTGACGACCGACGGACACCCCGCTTCATGACCACCCCCGAGATCAACCTGCCCGACGTGCTCGCCGAAGTCGAGGCCGTGTTCGCGCGCTACGAGCACGCGCTGGTGAACAACGAGGTCGAGGTGCTCGACGAACTGTTCTGGGCCAGCCCGACCACGCTGCGCTACGGCGCGACCGAGAACCTCTACGGCTACGAGGCGATCCAGGCCTTCCGCGCTTCGCGCCCCGCGCAGGGGCTCGCGCGCGAGCTGCTGCGCGTCGTCGTCACCACCTACGGCCGCGACTTCGCGACCGCCAACTGCGAGTTCCGCCGCGAAGGCAGCGAACGCACCGGCCGCCAGAGCCAGACCTGGATGCGCACGGACCAGGGCTGGCGCGTGGTCGCCGCGCACGTGAGCCTGCTCGGCGCCTGAGGCCCATTTCTTGCACCCCCACCTCCACCCACCCGAAAGCACAGCATGACGAGCCAACCCAATCGCCGCGATTCCCTCAAGACCCTGGCCGCCCTCGGCGCGGCCGGCACCCTCGGTGCGCTGAGCCCCTTCGCTCGCGCGCAGGCCAAGCCGCTCACCGTCGGCGTGATCTACGTCGGCGCGCGCGACGACTACGGCTACAACCAGGCGCACGCGCAGGCCGCGGCCGAGATCAGGAAGCTGCCCGGCATCAAGCTGGTGGAGGAGGAGAACGTGCCCGAGACCGCGGCCGTGCAGAAGACCATGTCGGGCATGATCGCGCAGGACGGCGCCAAGCTGCTGTTCCCGACCTCCTTCGGCTACTTCGATCCGCACATCCTGGCCGTCGCGCCCAAGAACCCCGACGTGCGCTTCTCGCACTGCGGCGGCCTCTGGACCGAGGGCAAGCATCCGAAGAACGTCGGCAGCTTCTTCGGCTACATCGACGAGTGCCAGTTCCTCAACGGCGTGATCGCCGCCCACATGACGAAGAGCAACAAGATCGCCTTCGTCGCGGCCAAGCCGATCCCGCAGGTGCTGCGCAACATCAACGCCTTCACGCTCGGTGCGCGCTCGGTCAAGCCGAACATCACCTGCAGCGTGATCTTCACCGGCGACTGGTCGATGGCCGTGAAGGAGGCCGAGGCCACCAACAGCCTGGCCGACCAGGGCTGCGACGTGTTCACGATGCACGTGGACGGCCCCAAGGTGGTGGTCGAGACGGCCGCCAAGCGCGGCAAGATGGTCTGCGGCTACCACGCGAGCCAGGCCAAGCTCGCGCCGAACGCCTACCTCACGGGCGCCGAGTGGAACTGGCTCACCGCCTACAAGACCGCGATCGAGGCCGCGCAGACCGGCAAGCCGCATCCCAACTTCCTGCGCGGCGGCCTGAAGGAAGGCTACGTGAAGATGTCGGCCTACGGCCCCATGGTGCCGGACGCCGCGAAGAAGCAGGCCGACGACATCAAGGCGAAGATGATCGCGGGCACCTTCGACATCTTCAAGGACGGCATCAAGGACAACAAGGGCGCGGTGGTGGTGCCCGCGGGCAAGGTGCTCAAGCAGACCGACCTCGAGCTCGAGAAGATGAACTACCTGGTCGAGGGCGTGCTCGGCTCCGTCTGAGCGCAGCGCCGTCCATCGCATCGCCATGCGCAACGCGCTCAAGGAATTCGCCCTCCCGGTCTTCGCCATCGCGGCGGCGCTGCTGGTCTTCGGCCTGGTCGTCGCCTTCGCGGGCGTCGATCCGGTGGAGGTCTGGACCACGCTGTTCAAGGGCGCCTTCGGCGACTGGTTCTCGTGGCAGAACACGCTGCAGCGCGCGGCACCGCTGATGCTCACGGCCCTGTGCGTGGCGCTGCCCGCGCGCGCCGGGCTGATCGTGATCGGCGGCGAGGGCGCGCTGGTGTTCGGCGGCCTGGCCTGCGCGGCGCTCGCGCATGCACTGCCGTTGCCTTCGGGCGTGGCCGGCATCACGCTGCTGTGCATCGCGGGCGCGGCGGTCGGCGCGCTGTGGATCATGCTCGCGGGCTGGCTGCGCCAGTACCGCGGCATCAACGAGACCATCAGCAGCCTGCTGCTGGCCTACATCGCGATCGGCATCTTCAAGCACCTGGTCGAAGGGCCGCTGCGCGATCCCGCGAGCCTCAACAAGCCCTCGACCCACACCTTGCCCGACGGCCTGCTGATCGGCGGCATCGGCGGCTCCGACGTGCACTGGGGCCTGGTGGTCGGCATCGTCGCCTGCCTCGGGCTCGCGGCCTGGCTGCGCGCCACGCCCTCGGGCTTCTCGGTGCGCGTGGTGGGCGGCAACCCGCGCACCGCGCAGCTCGTGGGGCTGCCGGCCACGCGGCTGATCCTCGGCGCCTGCGGCCTCGGCGGCGCCTGCGCGGGCGTGGCCGGCGCGATCGAGGTGGCGGCGGTGCACACCAACGCCAACGCCTCGCTGATCGCGGGCTACGGCTACGCGGGCATCCTCGTTTCCTTCATCGCGCGCCACAACCCTGCGGCCATCGTGCCGGTGGCGATCCTGTTCGGCGGCTTCGGCGCCGCGGGCAGCCTGCTGCAGCGGCGCGTCGGCCTGCCCGATGCCTCGGTGCTGGTGCTGCAGGGCATCGCCTTCGTGCTGATCCTCGCGAGCGAGGGGCTGCGCACGGTCAACTGGAAGAAGTTCGGCGACCGCATGCTGCCCGAAGCCAAGCAGTACGACAGGAGCGCTGCAGCATGACCGCCGACCAGTGGATCGCGCTCGTGGCCGGCATCGTCGGCGGCGCACTGCGCGTGGGCGCGCCCTTCCTGTTCGTGAGCCTGGGCGAGTGCCTCACCGAGAAATCGGGCCGCATCAACCTCGGCCTCGAAGGCGTGCTGGTGCTGTCGGCCATGGCGGCCTTCGGCGGTGCCTACCTCACCGACTCGGCCTGGCTCGGCGTGCTGATCGGCGCCACGGCGGGCGCGGCGCTCGCGCTGCTGCACGGCCTCTTGTGTTCGCTCGACCGCGTCAACGACGTGGCCACCGGCATCGCGCTGATGCTGCTGGGCACCGGGCTCGCGTTCTACCTCGGCAAGCCGCTGATCCAGCCGCAGGCGCCGCAGATTCCCGCGATCCCGCTGGGCTTCTGGAGCGACAACCCGGTGGTGCGCTCGGCGCTCCAGCTCAATGCGCTGGTGCCGGCGGGCCTGGCGCTCGCGCTGCTGCTGTGGTGGGGCTTCGCGCGCACGCGCATCGGCCTGCTGGTGCGCATGGCCGGCGATTCGGCGCAGGCCACGCGCGCGCTCGGCTATTCGGTGTCGGGCCTGCGCATCGCGGCCACCACCGCGGGCGGCTTCATCGCGGGGCTCGGTGGCGCCTCGCTCACGCTGTTCTATCCGGGCAGCTGGAACGAGGGCATCTCGAGCGGCCAGGGCCTGATCGCGGTGGCGCTGGTGATCTTCGCGCGCTGGAGCCCGCTGCGCTGCGTGGGCGCGGCCTTCCTCTTCGGCGGCGCGGGCGCCATCGGTCCCGCGCTGCAGTCGATCGGCATCGGCTGGGGCTACCACCTCTTCAACACCGTGCCCTACGTGCTCACGCTGGCGATCCTGGTGCTGACCTGCCGTCCCGGCAGCGCGGCCGCGGGCAGCCCCGGCGAGCTGTCGGCCACCAGGAACTGAGCTTCGACATGACCACAGAACCCATCACACAAGGACAACGCCCATGAGCGGCCTCGGCGGACTCAACAAATCGGCCAACGGCGTCGTCGTCGGCCTGGTGCAGCTGCAGCTGCCGAACGTGAAGACGCGCGCCGAGCTCGCGGCCCAGACCGCGCGCATCTGCGCGCTGGTGGGCAAGGCGCGCCGCAACCAGTCGACCATGGACCTGGTGGTGTTTCCCGAGTACGCGCTGCACGGCCTCTCGATGGACACCAACCCCGAGATCATGTGCACGCTCGACGGCCCCGAGGTCGCGGCCTTCAAACAGGCCTGCATCGAACACCGCATCTGGGGCTGCTTCTCGATCATGGAAGCCAACCCGCGCGGTAACCCCTACAACAGCGGGCTGATCATCGACGACCAGGGCGCGATCCGGCTCTACTACCGCAAGCTGCATCCGTGGGTGCCGGTCGAGCCCTGGGAGCCCGGCAACCTCGGCGTGCCGGTGTGCGACGGCCCCAACGGCAGCAAGCTCGCGCTGATCATCTGCCACGACGGCATGTTCCCCGAGATGGCGCGCGAGGCCGCGTACAAGGGCGCCGAGATCATCCTGCGCACGGCCGGCTACACGGCGCCGATCCGCCATGCCTGGAAGATCACCAACCAGGCCAACGCCTTCTGCAATCTCGCCTACACGGCCAGCGTGTGCCTGAGCGGCAGCGACGGCAGCTTCGACTCGATGGGCGAGGGCATGTTCTGCAACTTCGACGGCACGGTGCTGGTCGAGGGCGGCGGCCGCGTCGACGAGATCGTCACGGCCGAGCTGCGGCCCGACCTGGTGCGCGAGGCGCGCACCGGCTGGGGCGTGGAGAACAACATCTACCAGCTCTACCACCGCGGCTACGTGGCGGTGAAGGGCGGGGCGCAGGACTGTCCCTACACCTACATGCGCGACATGGCCGCTGGCACCTACCGCCTGCCCTGGAGCGCCGAGGTGAAGGTGACCGACGGCACGCCTTGCGGCTTCGCGCCGCCCGAACGCAGCTACGCAGGACCCGAGCAATGAGCGCCACCGATACCGCCGCCGTGCAGCGCCACGTCGCGGCCGAACCCTATGCCTGGCCCTACAACGGCGCGCTTCGGCCCGACAACACGGCGCTGATCGTGATCGACATGCAGACCGACTTCTGCGGCAAGGGCGGCTATGTCGACGTGATGGGCTACGACCTGTCGCTGGTGCAGGCGCCGATCCAGCCGATCGCGCGCACGCTCGCGGCGCTGCGGCCGTTGGGCTATCACGTGATCCATACGCGCGAGGGCCACCGACCCGACCTCGCCGACCTGCCGGCCAACAAGCGCTGGCGCTCGCGCCAGATCGGCGCCAACGGCGTGGGCATCGGCGACGACGGTCCTTGCGGGCGCATCCTGGTGCGTGGCGAACCGGGCTGGGAAATCATTCCCGAGCTCGCGCCGCTGCCCGGCGAGACCGTGATCGACAAGCCCGGCAAGGGCTCGTTCTATGCCACCGACCTCGAGCTGATCCTGCGCACGCGCGGCATCGAGAACCTGATCCTCGCGGGCATCACCACCGACGTCTGCGTGCACACCACCATGCGCGACGCCAACGACCGCGGTTTCGAATGCCTGCTGCTGTCGGACTGCACGGCGGCGACCGACCATGGCAACCATCTCGCGGCGCTCAAAATGATCACGATGCAGGGCGGGGTGTTCGGGGCGCATGCTTCGTCGCAGGCTTTGTTGGCGGCGTTATGAGGACGGGTCATTCGGTTCGTGTCATGGGGACGGGCTTTCAACGGCCGGGGCGCGATCACGCCACTGGGGTGCCTTGCTCCGCGAATGTCCCCCGGCCTTCGGCCTCCTCCTTGATTTCGCTGCGCAAGGCACCCCAGCGACGTGATCGAGGGGCGCAGTGCCTGTGCGGGCCGCACCACCGCTGCGCTCTTCGTGCACAGGGCGTCGGGTACTCCCCGCAGCGAAATCAAGGAGGAGCCGAAGGCGGGGGACATTCGCGGAGGGGAGTACCCGGCGGCCTGTGCACGCGCCCCGAACGAAACCTCTCGGGCGCCAACGAAGCTGGAGCACGGACATGAGCACCCACGCCATCGGCGGCCTCCCCCCAGGCACCGGCGCGCTCGCGCTCGACACCTACCGCCTCACCAAGCGCTTCGGCGCCTTCACCGCGATGGACAGCGTGACCCTGCGGGTGGAACCCGGCAGCGTGCATGCGCTGCTCGGCGAGAACGGCGCGGGCAAGAGCACGCTGGTCAAGTGCGTGGCCGGCTTCCAGCGCGCGGAGGAGGGCAGCATCCTGATCGACGGCCGCGAGCAGGACATCGCCAACCCCATCGTCGCGCGCGCGCTCGGCATCGGCATGGTCTACCAGCACTTCACGCTGGCGCCGGGCATGACCGTGGCCGAGAACCTGCTGCTGGCCGGCGGCCGCACGCCCGCGGTGATCGACTGGAAGGCCAAGCGCGCCGAGCTCGAGGCCTTCCTGGCCACGACGCCGTTCCGCCTCGACCTCGATGCGCGGCCGTCCGAGCTGGCCGCGGGCGAGAAGCAGAAGCTCGAGCTGCTCAAGCAGCTCTACCTGAAGCCGCGCCTGCTGATCCTCGACGAGCCGACCTCGGTGCTCACGCCGCAGGAGGCCGACGAGGTGCTGGGCCATGTGCGCGAGTTCGCGCGCAGCGGGCTGTGCACCGTGCTGATCATCACGCACAAGTTTCGCGAGGTCATGGCCTATGCCGACGGCGTGACGGTGCTGCGGCGCGGCAAGGCCGTGCACCACGGCCGCGTGGCCGACACCAGCCCGGCGTTGCTCGCCGCGACCATGATGGGCGCGCAGCAGACCGCCGTGGCCCCGGCGCAGGCCGCTGCCTCCACGCGCCGCGCGCCGGCCGCCGATGCGCCCGTCGCGCTCGAGGTCGAGGGCCTGCGCGCGCTCGGCGATCGCGGCACGCTCGCGCTGCACGACCTCAGCCTGTCGGTGCGCGCGGGCGAGATCCTCGGCGTGGCGGGTGTCTCGGGCAACGGCCAGCGCGAACTGGTCGAGGCATTGGTCGGCCAGCGCCCGCGGCTCGCGGGCCGGGTGCGCGTGATGGGCACGCCCTACCGCGCAAGCCGCGCCGAGAACCGCGAACTCAAGGTGCGCAGCCTGCCCGAGGAGCCGCTGCGCAACGCCTGCGTGGGCGACCTCAGCGTGGCCGAGAACATGGCGCTGCGCGACTTCGACCGAGCGCCGCTCGCGGCCGGCGGCCTGCTGCGCTTCTCGCGCTGGCGCGCACGGGCGCGCGAATGGATCGCCGAGTACGGCGTCAAGACGCAGGGCGAAGGCGCCCCCATCCGCAGCCTCTCGGGCGGCAACGTGCAGCGCGCCGTGCTCGCGCGCGAACTCGCGGGCGACATCAACGTGCTGATCGCGGCCAACCCCGTGTTCGGCCTCGACTTCGCGGCCGTGGCCGAGATCCATGCGCGCATCGTGCAGGTGCGCGAGAAGGGCGGGGCCGTGCTGCTGGTCAGCGAGGACCTCGACGAGCTGCTCGAGCTGTCGGACCGCATCGTCGTCATGAGCGAGGGCCGCGTGGTCCACGAGACCGCCGCCGCGGGCGCCGAGCGCCACGTGATCGGGGCGCACATGGGCGGTGGGCACTAGAAGGACATCGAACATGCAGATCACGAACGCACTTCCCTTTCCCTACACCTTCGACCCAAAGACCACCGCGCTCGTGCTGATCGACATGCAGCGCGACTTCATCGAGCCCGGCGGCTTCGGCGAGACCCTGGGCAACGACGTCTCGCTGCTCGAGGCCATCGTGCCGGCCACGCAGCGCGTGCTCGCCGCCTGGCGCACGGCCGGCGGCCTCGTCGTCCACACGCGCGAGGCGCACCGGCCCGATCTCTCGGACTGCCCGCCGGCCAAGCGCAACCGAGGCAATCCCACGCTGCGCATCGGCGACGAGGGGCCGATGGGCCGCATCCTCGTGGCCGGCGAGCCCGGCAACCAGATCATCGAGGCGCTCGCGCCCGTGGCCGGCGAGATCGTGATCGACAAGCCCGGCAAGGGGGCCTTCTATGCCACCGAGCTGCACGAACTGTTGCAGGCACGCGGCATCACCCACCTGCTGTTCGGCGGCGTCACCACCGAGGTCTGCGTGCAGACCAGCATGCGCGAGGCCAACGACCGCGGCTACGATGGCCTGCTGCTCGAGGACTGCACCGAGAGCTACTTCCCGGCCTTCAAGGCCGCCACCGTCGAGATGGTGCGCGCCCAGGGCGGCATCGTCGGCTGGACCGCGACCGGCGGCCAGCTCATCGAAGCGCTCGGCGGCGCATGAAGCGCGCCGCAGCGACTACCATTCGCCCCGTGTCGACCATCGCCCGTCCCCGCCACGGCACCGAAGCCGCCGAACCCAGCGCCCCCGCGTCCACGCCCGTGGCCGCCGACGCGGTCGTGTTCCGCACGCGCGCCGACGAGGTCTATGCGCAGCTCAAGCGCGACGTGGCCGAGTTCATCCTCGTGCCGGGCGACCGCTTCACCGAGAACGAGATCAGCGACCGCCTCGGCGTCTCGCGCACGCCGGTGCGCCAGGCGCTGTTCCGACTGCAGCAGGAGGGCTTCGTCGAGGTGCTGTTCCGCAGCGGCTGGCGCGTGCTGCCCTTCGACTTCGAGCAGTTCGAGCAGCTCTACGACCTGCGCATGATCCTGGAGACATCGGCCGTGCACCGCCTGTGCGAGGCCGACCGCCGCGTCGACCGCAGCCTGCTCGACGAGCTCGCGGCCATCTGGCTGGTGCCCGCCGCGCAGCGCAGCACCGACATGGCGCAGGTCGCGGCCTGGGACGAGGCCTTCCACTGCTCGCTGGTCGCGGCCGCGGGCAATGCCGAGATGGCGCGGGTGCACCGCGACGTCACCGACCGCATCCGCATCATCCGCCGCCTCGACTTCACGCAGCAGCCGCGCATCGACGCCACCTACGACGAGCACGCCAAGATCCTCAAGGCCGTGCGCGCCAACCGCGGCGACCAGGCCGCGATGCTGCTGCGCGCCCACATCGAGACCAGCCAGGCCGAGGTGCGCAAGATCACGCTGCACCAGGTGCACCTGGCGCGGCACGCGGGGCGCGCGCCGCGCTGAGTTGATGCACCTGCTTCAGGTGCCGTGCGATTACGGCGCGCCGAGGGGGGCGAACACCATCTGGGGAAGGCTTGTCAGGCCCACGGCCGTCATTCCATCCGGTGTCACCGCCAACTGGCGCCGGAGAAGACCGCCGAACTTGAAGGACTTCAACAGCGTTCCGTTGGCGGAATGGACCCAGACGTCCGCATTCGCAAGTCCGCCATCCACGCCGCATATCACACGGCCGTCCCTGGTGACCTTGACATTGTTGGGATAGGCCTCTCCGCCCGGCAGGCTGGCAATGAACGCCAGACTGATGGGATTCACGGAAGAACAGCGGTAGGGCGCGCCCGACGCGGTGTAGAGAGCGGTGCCGTCCGCATTCACGGCGATATCCTGCCCATTCGCGGCACCGTTGACGGCCCCCGATGCAGTGTTCGTCACCAGCAGGGTGCCGCCACCCATGGCGGAATAGTCGACATCGAACGCGATGAAGCCGGCGGGACTGAAGCCCGTGTCCTGCGCGAAAACCCTCCGGCCGTCGGACGAGGCGGCAAGGACCAGGCGAATGCCGCCGGGCGACAGTGTGTTGATGCTCAGGCCGTCCACGTACGCATTGCCGTCACCCGCGATGACGATGTTTTTGCCGTTGGTGCGGATCGCCAGCAAGCTCAGGTACGGATCGGCGCTCGATATCAGCGGCCAAGCTTCGATCTTCGATGCGGTCGCGAGGTCCACGACGGCGATGGCCTGGCCACCCGTATCCACCGCATAGAGCTTGCTTCCATCGGGTGCAACGGTCATCTCCGCCAGCGAGCCTCCGACGTTGGCGATGCTGCCGACCTTGGTGCCCAGGTGCGCGTTGTAGATATCGATCGACGTGCCACCACTATGCGCGTAGACGTAAGGGCGGATCTTGTCGGCGACGATGTTTGTGTACTCGGCCGGCAGCGTGGTCAAGGCGGTCAATCCACTGGTGGCCTTCCACAACCCGACGTTGATGACCGCGGCAGCCACGTCCGGATTGGATGTCTTCAGCGTGACGGTCGCATAGCTTGTCTGGCCCGTGGGCGCCAGCTTCGGATCCGCAGTGAGCACCAGGCCCGGACTGGTTCCTGTCGTGCCATTGCCCGTCACGGAGAGCCAGGGGGCGCTGGAGGTGGCGGTCCAGGGCAGTGCGCCGCCGAAGTTGTCGGTGACCCGCACCGTTCGCGTGAGCACGGATCCGTCAGGTACGCTGGCGAAACCGATGCCCCACTCGGAGGGAAGCAGTTGCCGCTTGTCCCGATTCAGGACCAGGCTCACAGGCAGCGTGACCGTGTCGCCGTTGACTTTCGCCGTCACGGTCGCGAGGCCGGAATGGGTGCCTGGCGTGATGCCATTGAAGATCGGCGAGAAGCTCAGCGGCGTGCCGTTCGCATCGACGCTGCCGGACGTGGCGGCGGCGTTGACCCAGTTGGGCAGCGGCGTCGAGAGCGTCCAGGGCCACTTGTTGGTGCCCGTGTTCAGGCTCATGGAGAGCGATTGCGCGACCTCATCCCGTCCCTTGGCGCCGCCCAGGATGACTGCCATGGATGGAGCGGACAGCGTGGGCTTCGTGAGCGTGAGCGCGGTGCCCACGGTCTTGCTCGGGTAACCCGCCGAAGCCAGCACGATGCTGCTGGTGTAGTCGCCAGAGGCCAGGTTGGACTTGCTGGCATCGACGCGGGCAGTCAGCGAGCCCGGGGTGGTGCCCGTGCCCGGCTGGAGCAGCAGCCATGGCGAGGCGGCGCTGGCCGTCCAGCTCGCGGGCGTGCCGTTGTCCAGCTCGAAATTCAGTGTTTGTGGCGGGATGGTCGCGCCATTCACCCCGGTGAAGGTGAAGGAGTCGGTGCTGACCTGGAACTGCGTGGCCAGCATTTCGAGCGTGAATCCGACCTTGGCTTCCTGACCGTCGGCGGAACGCACCACCAGCTCATCCTGGTAGATGCCGGCAGTCATGCCCTGCGTGACGAAGCGGGCCTTGAGCGTGGCCGGCAGCTGGCCTTCCGCCTGCGCGACCTTCAGCCAGCTGCTGCTCGTGGTGGCCTTCCAGGTGCCGTCGGGGCCGCCGACGTGGACGTCGACCTCGGGCGGGTTGGCGGCGCCCACATGAACGGTTGCACGCGTACCGGTCGGCGCGAGAGCCGACAGCGGCTTTGGCGTGACCGTGAGGTCGTAGGGAAGCGAAACCGGAGAGCCTGCGTACTGGCCGATGCACGCGATGTCCTTGCACAGGGACACGGAGAACGTGCCTCTGTGGCGGCCTGGCGTCAGGCTGCCAGAGGTATTCAGGGTCGCGGCGAAGGTGACTTTGTCAATGGCGACGAGACGCAGGCCGTCGGCCTGTCTCAGGATCTGCTCGCGATCCAGGACCACTGCATAGACAGGGCCAGTGAACACGTCGGGGTTGGTGACGTTGACTTTCACCACATAGCTGGCGCTGGTGCCGGTCTGTTGGTTACCGGTGAGCGTGGATGGCGAGAAGGTGATGACGGGGTTGGACGCAGGCGTTTCCGGTTGACCCGTGGCGCCGGGAACACCACCCACGAGGCCGGGGAATCCTCCCCCACCGCCGCCGCCTCCACCGCCCCCGCAGGCGGCCAATGCCAGACAAAAGCCAACAATGGCCGTGAATTTCAGCTTCATTCCCTCGCCCCTCTTTTCCTCTGTCGCTCGAAGCCGCGCAGCGATGCATTGACGCATGCACGGCGGTTAATACTTATTCCGCAAAGTATCTCAGCTTTGCGAGCGATCGAAGTCGAGGCGCTGCGCGATGGGCGAGGAGTACGCGAATCGCCAGGCGCGGGCGGGAGCGGTCGCGGGTCGAGGTGCGTGAGAGCGAGTTCGGGGGCGCGAATGCCGGGGCGCTTCGTGCCGAAAGTTGTTGTGCCATCCTCCTTTTGGAGGGGCTGAATCGCGGCGAGGCCGGCCGACCGCGCGGCTCAATCCGCCGTGATGTTCCCCTTCTTCACCACGGCCGCCCAGCGCTGCGCATCCTTCTGGATCAGCGTGCCGAACTCCGCCGGCGTCGAACTCGCGGGCACCATGCCCTGCGACTCGAAGGACTTCGCCACCTCGGGCGACTTCAGCACCGCGGCGATCTCCTTGTTGAGCCGCGCCACCACGTCGGCCGGCGTGCCCTTGGGCGCGAGCACGCCGTACCACATGTCGACGTTGTCGGCGGTCACGCCGGCCTCGGCCAGGGTGGGCACGTCGGGCAGCTGCGGCAGGCGGTGGCTGCTGCCGGTGGCGAGCGCCTTGAGCTTGCCGGCCTGGATGTGCTGCAGCGCGACGTGCACCGGCAGGAACATCGCGTCGATGCGCCCGCCGAGCAGGTCGGTGACGGCGCCCGCGGTGCCCTTGTAGGGCACGTGCAGCAGCTCGGTGCCGGTGCCCTGCATCAGCAGCGCCATCGACAGGTGGTGCGGCGTGCCGACGCCGGGCGTGGCGTAGGTCAGCTGGCCCGGATGCGACTTGGCCGCGGCCACGAGCTGCGCGAGCGTGGTGGCCTTCTGCGTGTTCGGGTTGGTCACCAGCAGCAGCGTGCCCCAGGAGGTCAGCGACACCGGCGTGAAGTCGGCCACCGGGTCGTAGGCCAGCGTCTTGTAGAGGCTCTTGTTCATCACCAGCGTGTTGACCTGCACCATCAGCGTGTAGCCGTCGGGCTTGGCGCGCGCCACCTTCTCGCTGCCGATGTTGCCGCTGGCGCCGGCCACGTTCTCCACCACCACCGGCTGGCCCAGCGCCGCGGGCAGCCGCGCCGAGAGCTGACGCGCGATCAGGTCGATGCCGGTGCCGGGCGTGTAGGGCACGACCAGCGTCACGGCCTGGTCGGGCCAGGCATGGGCGGCCATGGCGCTGGCGGCGGTGAGCAGGGTGGCGAGGGTCTTGGTCAGAAGGCGCATGGTGTCTCCGTGTGCATGTTCTTGTGGGATGGGTTCAAAGGTACGAGGCGCGCTGCTTGAGCGCGGCCGGGTCGTAGCCGGCCACGCGCTTGTAGTGGTCCGAGATCGCCTGCAGCTCCTGCTGCGTCACGATCTCGTCGAGCTTGTCGAAGCGCTTGCCGCCCGAGCGCTCGAACACCTCGCGCAGGATGGTGTCGGGCGGGTTGCTGCGGTTGGTCAGCACCACCTCGGTGGTGGCCTTCACGCGCACTTGGTCGTAGCTCTCGAGCGCGGCCTGGCCGACGCCCTCGCGCTTCATCGCGCCGGCGAGATAACGCGCGTCGATGATCGCCTGGCCCGCGCCGTTGGAGCCACGCGGCACCATCGGGTGCGCGGCGTCGCCCAGCAGCGTGAGGCGGCCGTGGGTCCAGCGCGGCAGCGGGTCCTGGTCGACCATCGGGTACTCGAGGATGGTGTCGGAGGCCTGGATCAGCGCCGGCACGTCGAGCCAGTCGAAATGCCAGTCGGCGAAGGCGGGCAGGAAGTCCTCGAGCCGGCCGGCGCGGCTCCAGTCGCGCATCGCGGGCTGCGGCGCGTGGATCTCGGCCACCCAGTTCACGAGCTGGCGGCCCTGCGCGTCGATGTCGTTGCGGATCGGGTAGATCACCATCTTGCCGACCGTGAGCCAGCCCGCGCGCACCATGCTGCCGCCCGACAGGAACGGCTGCCAAGCGGCCGTGCCGCGCCACATGTTGATGCCCGAGTAGCGCGGCGCGCCCTCGTTGGGATAGAGCTGCTTGCGCAGCGCCGAGTGGATGCCGTCGCAGCCGATCGCCACCGCGCCGCGCACCGGCGCGCGGCCGTCGGCGAAATGCACCGTCACGCCCGCGTCGTCCTGCTCGATGCCGGTGCAGCGGTGGCCGCAGCGCACGCTGTCGGGGCCGAGGCGCCTCAGCGTCTCCTCGAGCAGCACGGTCTGCAGGTCGCCGCGGTGGATCGAGTACTGCGGCCAGTCGTAGCCCGCATGCCGGCCCGCGGGTTCGCGGAACACCAACTGGCCGTGCTCGGTGAAGAACACGGCTTCCTGCGTGCGCACGCCGACCCGGTCGAGCGCCTCGAGCAGGCCCAGCTCGGACAGCTCGCGCACCGCGTGCGGCAGCAGGTTGATGCCCACGCCCAGCGGGCGCAGCTCGGGCACGGCCTCGTAGACGCGGCAGGCGATGCCGGCCTGGTGCAGGCTCAGCGCGAGGGTCAGGCCGCCGATGCCGGCGCCCAGGATGATGACTTCGTTGGATGCGGTGCTCATGGGGGCCGTATTGGGACCTGAAACGAGCCATAGGGGAAATTTAGATGTGATATGGATTTATCATGAATCCTTATGAACCTGAGCACGCGCCAGATGCGCGCCTTCCTGCAGGTGGCGCGCATCGGCAACTTCACGCGCGCGGCCGAGCAGGCGCACATCACCCAGGCCGGCCTGAGCATCCTGATCCGCGAAATGGAGAAGCAGCTCGGCTGCCGCCTGTTCGACCGCACCACGCGCATGGTGAGCCTCACGCCGGCCGGCCGGCGCCTGCTGCCGGTGGTGGAGCGGCTGCTGACCGACCTCGACGACGTGGCGGCCGAGCTCGGCGCCGAGGGCGACGCGGCGCGCCAGACCCTGCGCATCGCGGCCACGCCGCTGGTGTCCTCGCACCTGCTGCCCTGGGTCTTCGCGAGCTTTCGCGAGGCGCATCCGCAGGTCGCGCTGCGGCTGTTCGATGCCGACCTGCGCGACGTCGAGGCGATGGTGGAGGCGGGCGATGCCGACCTCGGCCTGGGCTTCTTCTTCAGGGCCGCGCCCAGCCTCGACCGCACGCCCGTGGGCCGCTTCGAGCTGATGCGCGTGACGCAGGCCGCGGCCGATGGCGAGCCGGTCGGCAGCGCGCCCTGGTCGGCGCTGCGCGGCGCCGCGCTGATCGGCCTGCCGCCCGGCAACCCGATCCAGAAGGTGATCGACCGCCAGCTCGGCGAGATGGGCCTGGCCGACGCGCAGCGGCCCGCCTTCAACTTCTTCGGCACGCTGATCTCGATGGTCGAGGCCGGCTTCGGCACCGCCGTGATGCCCACCTTCGCGCTCGCGGCCTGCCGCCGCCACCGCGTGCGGACCGACGTGCTCGTGAAGCCGCGCGTGGGCATGGACTTCTTCCGCGTGACCAAGCGCGGCGCGCACGAGACCGAGGCGCTGCGCGCCTTCAGCGAGACGCTGAGGAAGGCGCTGCCGGCGCTCTCGCACTGAGTCAGTCGAGCGCCGCCAGCCGTTTCCCCAGGAACTCCGCGAACGCATAGGCGATCACCGGCAGCTGCCGCCCGCGCAGGTTCGCGAGCACCAGCTCGCCGCGCGGAAAGCCGCGGTCCTCGATCTCGCGCACCACCACCTCGCGGTCGTCGGGCAGCGCGCCGATCGCCATCTGGAACGAGATCGAGCGCCGGTCGTAGACGCAGCCGCGCAGGAACTCGAAGCTGTTGCTCTCCACCATGGCGTCGATGCGTATCGAGCTGCGCGCGAGGAAGCGCTCGATCAGCTGGCGCCCGCCGGTGTCGCGGTTGGGCAGCACCACCGGGTACTCGGCGCAGTCGCGCAGCCGCACGCCGGTGGCCGTGCCGGTGGCGATGGCCAGCGGATGGCGCGCATGCATCAGCGCCATCAGCCGCTGCTCGACCGAGGTCAGGCGCTCGATGTCGCTCTCGGGCGCGAGGTTGAACACCAGCGCGAGGTCGGTGCCGAAGCTGCGCAGCGCCTCGGCGGCCTGCACGTGGTCGCCGATGCGCACCTCGAAGGCCACCAGCGGATGGCTCCGGCGGAAGTCGTGGATCGCCGCGGGCAGGAAGCGCGGCGCCAGCGCCTGGCTCGCCACCACCCGCACCGTGCCGCGGCGCAGCCCCTTGAGCTCCTCGATCTCGGAGCGCACGCGCTCGAGGTCGGCCGCGCGCCCGCGCACATAGCGCATGAACAGCTCGCCCGCGGTGGTCAGCCGCATGCCGCGCGGCAGCCGCTCGAAGATCGGCGTGCCGAGCTCCTCCTCGATGTCCTGGATGCGGCGGTTCACGGCCGAGGGCGCGACATGCAGCCGTTCGGCGGCCTGGCGGATCGAGCCCGCGCGGGCGACCTCGTCGGCATAGCGCAGGAAGCGCAGGTGGTTCATGGTGGATCGCTGGTCAAAGGGATGTGGCCGCGACCGGTTGCATGATCCGGGCCATGGCTGCGTTGCCGTTGCGGCAACGCAGGGTCCGCGAAACGGTATGGATTCGGAGCACCTTCTGGCACGGTGACTGCGTGGTGGTCGGGCATGAAACGCCGATCCGATATCCCGCGCACCAAAGACGAACAGCCGGCACGCTTCGGCCCCGCCGCGCACAACGCCTGGACGCTCGACGCGCAGGGCGTGAGCCTGGTGCGCGCACCAAGGCGACCCGTTCCGGTGCGCATCGATGCGCAGCCGCAGCCGGTGCAGTTCGACCTCGCGCGCAGCGCGCTCGTGGTGGTCGACATGCAGAACGACTTCTGCCACCCCGAGGGCTGGTTCGCGCAGAAGGGCCTGGGCACGAAGGCCGCGCGCAAGCCCATTCCCGTCATCGCGCGCCTGTTGCCCGCCTGGCGCGCGGCCGGCGGCGTGGTGGTGTGGCTCAACTGGGGCATCCGCGCCGACGCGCGCAACCTCAGCCCGACCATCCACTTCAAGGGCAAGCGCAGCGCCGACGGCGTGGGCTATGCCGAGCGCTCGCCGATCGACCGCGGCCCCTCGCTGGTGCGCGGCGAGTGGGGCGCGCGCGTGGTCGACGAACTCGAGGTCGCCGCCACCGACATCACCGTGCACAAGCATCGCCTGAGCGGCTTCTGGGACAACGAGTTCGACAGCCTGCTGCGCCAGCAGGGCATCACCACCTTGCTGTTCGCCGGCATCAACACCGACCGCTGCGTGTTCTCCACGCTGCAGGACGCGGCCTTCCTCGGCTACGACTGCGTGCTGCTGAAGGACGCCTGCAACACGCCGTCGCCGGCCTACGTCACGCGCGGCATCCATTTCATCGTGCAGCAGCTGCACGGCTTCGTCGCCACGGCCGAAGCGCTCATGGCCTCGCTGCCGAAGCGTTCGCGCCGCACCGCATCCACCCCGCCCCACCAGGAGTCCTGACATGTCCCTCTTCCGCCTCCCCATGCCCGCGCTGCTCTCGGCCTGCGCGTTCGCACTGGCCGTCACCGGCGCCGCCGCCCAGACCTCGGTCAAGATGGTCCTCAACTGGAAGTACGAAGGCGCGCAGGCCTGGTTCTTCACCGCGCAGGACAAGGGCTACTTCAAGGCCGAGGGCCTCGACGTCGAGATCGACCAGGGCGAGGGCTCGGCCGCCTCGATCCCGAAGGTGGCCGCGGGCGCCTACCAGGCCGGCTTCGGCGACGTGAACGCGCTGATCGACCTGGCCTCCAAGCGCCCGGCCGATGCGCCGGTGGCGGTCTACATGCTCTACAACACGCCGCCCTTCACGCTGGTGGTGAAGCAGGACAGCCCGATCCGCGCGCCCAAGGACCTCGAGGGCAAGACCATCGGCGGCCCGGCCAACGACGGCGCGCTCAAGCTGTTCCCGGCCTTCGCGAAGATCGCCAACGTCGACGCCGCCAAGGTCAACATCACCAACATGGCGCCCAACCTGCGCGAGCAGATGCTGAGCCGCGGCCAGATCGACGCCGCCTTCGGCTACGTGACCACCGTGAGCTTCAGCGCCAAGGCCATGGGCCTCGATCCCGCGAAGGACCTGCGCTTCATCCGCTACGGCGACCACGGCATGGACCTCTATTCGAACGCCGTGTTCTTCTCGCGCGCCTTCGTGAAGGACAACCCGAAGGCGGTGCAGGGCTTCGTGAAGGCGCTCAACCGCGCGATCAAGGACGTGATCGCCGATCCCGATGCCGGCGTGGCCGCGGTGATGAAGCGCGAGCCGCTGCTCAAGCGCGAGGTCGAGAAGGAGAAGCTGCTCGCCACCCTGCGCAACGACATGAGCCATCCCGAGATCGCGCGCATCGGCCTGGGAGACATCGACGAGGCGCGCATGCAGCGCGCGATCGAGATCGTGGCCGATGCCAACAAGCTGCCGCGCAAGCCCACGGTGGCCGAGGTCTTCGACCGCGGCTTCCTGCCCGCGCGCGCCGAGCGGCCCTCGAGCCTGGACCGCCAACCCTGAACCCCGCCACAACGACACGAACAGAGAAAGACACGAACATGGACCTGCAACTCAAGGACAAGGTGGCGCTCATCACCGGCCCCGCCAAGGGCATGGGGCGCGCCGTGACGCTGGCCTTCGCGCGCGAAGGCGCGAAGCTGGTGCTGGC
The DNA here is from genome assembly GCF_059415325.1 of Variovorax sp. GW821-FHT10D07. NCBI lineage: Bacteria > Pseudomonadati > Pseudomonadota > Betaproteobacteria > Burkholderiales > Comamonadaceae > Variovorax > Variovorax sp. GW821-FHT10D07. The sequence continues at coordinate 212,689 of NZ_JBWKMZ010000004.1, forward strand.
CGGCCGCGACACCGCCGCCATCGAGCCCGTGGCCGCCGAGGCGCGCGCGCTCGGCGTGGCCGCCATCGTGGTGCCCTGCGATCTCACGAAGAGCGCCCAGACCGAGGCGCTGGCCGCGCATGCGCTCGAGGCCTTCGGCCGCATCGACATCCTGGTCAACGTGGCCGGCGGCTCGGGCCCGATCGGCAAGACCGGCTGGGAGACCACGAGCGAGGAGTTCGACGAGATCGTGCAGCTCAACATGACGGGCTGCTTCAACACCATGCACGCGGTGCTGCCCTCGATGATCGAGCGCAAGAGCGGCAAGGTGGTCAACGTCGGCGGCACCTTCGGCATGCGCGGGCGCGCCGGCCGGCTCGCCTACTCGGCCTCGAAGTGGGGACTGCGCGGCATCACCAAGAGCTTCGCGCTCGAGGCCGGCCCGCACGGCATCAACGTCAACTGCGTCGCGCCGGGCATGGTCGACGGGCCGCGCTTTCGCGAGAAGGTGTGCGCCAACATGGCCGAGAAGCTGGGCATCACGCTCGAGGAGGCGATGACGCGCCATGCGGCCGACTACGCGCTGCGCCGTGTCTCCACCGACGCCGACGTGGCCAACGCCTGCCTGTTCATGGCCAGCGAGGTCTCGCGCCAGATCACCGGCGTCGACCTGCCGGTCGATGGCGGCTGGGCCATGCTCTGAACGCGGGGGAACGAACCATGAAGGAAGTCGACCTCGTCATCCGCGGCGCCCAGGTGGTGTCGCCGGACCGCATCTTCGAAGCCGCCGTCGCGATCGCCGGCGAGCGCATCGTGGCCGTGGGCCACGACGACACCATGCCGAGCGCGCGCGAGGAGATGCGCGCCGACGGCCTGCACCTGCTGCCGGGCGCCATCGACAGCCATGTGCATTTCCGCGACCCCGGCTATCCGAACAAGGAGACCTGGAAGACCGGCTCGGCGGCCGCGGCGCTCGGCGGCGTGACCACCGTGTTCGAGATGCCCAACACCAACCCGCCGACCGGTACCGTCGAGGCGCTGCGCCTCAAGCAGAAGGCGGCCGAGTCCTCGTACGTGGACTTCGGCATCCACGGCCTGCTCGGCGACGACACCGTCGAGCGGCTCGAGGAACTGCTCGAGGCCGGCGTGACCAGCTTCAAGGCCTTCGTCGGCAACACCTTCGGCAACCTGCCCGCACCCACCGACGGCGCGCTGCTCGAGGGCTTCGAGAAGCTCGCGCCGCTGGGCATCCGCACCGTGGTGCATGCCGAGAACTCCTCGATCCTGTTCCGGCGCCAGAAGAAGATGCAGGCGGCCGGGCGCATCGACGCGATGGCGCACCTGGCGGCGCGGCCCGCGGTGGCCGAGATCGAGGCCATCGGCCGCGTGCTCACCCTGGCCGAATGGACCGGCGCGCGCGTGCACATCGCGCACCACAGCGCGGCCGATTCGCTCTACCTGCTGCGCGCGGCGCGCGCGCGCGGCGTCGACGTGACGGCCGAGACCTGCCCGCAGTACCTGCTGCTCAACACCGACCACATGCGCACGCTCGGCGGCGTGATGCGGCTGAACCCGCCGATCCGCGAGCCGCGCCACAACCAGCCGCTGTGGGACGCGCTGATGGACGGCACGCTCGACATGATCGCCACCGACCACGCGCCGCACGCGCCCGAGGAGAAGACGCGCGAGAGCATCTGGGACTGCGACTGCGGCTTCCCGGGCGTGGAGACGCAGATGCCGCTGATGCTGACCGAGGTCAACCGCGGCCGCGCCTCGCTGATGGACTACGTGCGCTGGAGTTCGGTCAACCCGGCCAAGGCCTGGGGCCTGTACGGCACCAAGGGCGTGATCGCGCCGGGCGCGCATGCCGACATCGCCTTCGTCGACATGAATCGCGCGGGCGTGCTGTCGCAGAACAAGCTGCAGAGCATCAGCAAGATCTCGCCGTGGAACGGGCGCGCGGTGCGCGGCTATCCGCTGCACACCCTGCTGCGCGGGCGCTTCGTGATGCGCGACGGCCGGCTGGTGGCCGAGGCCGCGGGCTGGGGCCGCTCGGTGAAGGGCGTGCAGCGCATGCCGCTGGCCAAGCCGCGCAACACCGAGCACTACAGCAGCGCGATCCTCGAGACGCCGCCGGGCGTGCCCGCGAATGCGGTGCCGGTCGGCGAGATCGACTGGAACGCGGCATGAGCGGCGGCCGTATCCAGGAAGTGCGCGTCTGGCGCATCCCGTGCAGCGGGCCCGGCGACCTGCGCGGCGCGCGAGCCTTGATCGAGGCGGGCGAGCTCGTGCCCTCCGAGATCGTCGCGGTGATGGGCAAGACCGAGGGCAACGGCTGCGTCAACGACTTCACGCGCGAGTACGCCTCCGCGGCCTGGTGCCAGCTGCTCGCGGGCGCGCTCGGCTGCACGCCCGAGGCCGTGCACCGCCAGGTGGCGCTCGTGATGTCGGGCGGCACCGAGGGCGTGCTCTCGCCGCACTTCACCGTGTTCGCGCGGCGCTGGCGCGACGAGGCAGCGCCCACGCATGGCGAGAAGCGGCTGGTGGTGGGCGTGGCGCACACGCGCGACTTCCTGCCCGAGGAGATGGGCCGCGCCGCGCAGATCGACGCCACCGCCGAGGCCGTGGCCGCGGCGATGCGCGACGCGGGCATCGACGGCACGCACGACGTGCACTTCGTGCAGGTCAAGTGCCCGCTCTTGACCTCGGCCAAGGTGGCGGCCGCGCTCGCGCGCGGTGCCGCACCGGTCACGCACGACAGCTACGAGTCGATGGGCTACTCGCGCGGCGCCTCGGCGCTCGGCGTGGCGGTGGCGCTCGGCGAGGTGGCGCGCGCCGATATCGGCGACGCCAGCGTGATGGCCGACTGGAGCGCCTACTCGGCGCGCGCCTCGGCCTCGGCCGGCATCGAGCTCGAGGGCAACGTGGTCATCGTGCTCGGCGAGGCGCGCGCCAGCGCCTCGGCGCTGCGCATCGCCCATGGCGTGATGCGCGACGCGATCGACGGCCACAGCGTGCGTGCGCTGCTGCGCGATGCCTTCGGCCTCGATGCCGAGCGCGATGCGCAGGCCGTCTCGCGCCGGCTCGTGAACCTGCTCGCCAAGGCCGAGGCCAGCCCCGACGGCCGCGTGCGCGGCGAGCGCCACACCATGCTCAACGACTCCGACATCCATGCCACGCGCCATGCGCGCGCGGTGGTCGGCGGCGTGCTGGCCTCGCTGGCCGGCCACACCGCGCTCTATGTCTCGGGCGGCGCGGAGCACCAGGGGCCCGCGGGCGGCGGTCCGGTGGCCGCGATCGTGCGCGTCGAGGACGCGCACGCGTCCTCTCCTTCTTCCTGAAAGCGACCATGGAACGAGCCTTCATCCAACTGTCGGACGTGATGCTGCGCTACGGCGGCGGCACCATCGCGCTGGACCACACCACGCTGGGCATCGACAAGGGCGACTTCGTCGCGCTGGTCGGCCCCAGCGGCTGCGGCAAGTCGACCATCCTCAAGCTGGTGGCCGGGCTGCTGCGGCCCAGCGCCGGCGCCGTGATCGCGGGCGGGCGCGAGGTGGGCGCCGTGGGCGTGCGCACGCCCGCGGGCAGCCATGCCTCGGCCGCGCCGCGGCTGCGCATCGGCCTCGCGTTCCAGAACCCGACCATGCTGCCCTGGCTCACGATCCGCGAGAACGTGATGATCCCGCTGAAGATCGTCGAGCCGTTTCGCCAGGACTACCGACGCAAGAAGCGCGGCGAATACGCCGAGCGCGCCGACGCGCTGCTGGCCCAGGTCGGCTTGAAGGGCTTCGGCGACAAGCGGCCCTGGCAGCTCTCGGGCGGCATGCTGCAGCGCGCCTCGCTGTGCCGCGCGCTGGTGCACGAGCCCGAGCTGCTGCTGCTCGACGAGCCCTTCGGCGCGCTCGACCAGTTCACGCGCGAGGAACTGTGGGACATCATGCAGTCGCTGTGGATCGCGCGCAGGCCCACGGTGCTGCTGGTGACGCATGACTTGCGCGAGTCGGCCTACCTGGCCAACCGCATCTGCGTGATGAGCGCGCGGCCGGGGCGCATCCTCGAGACGCGCGAGGTCGGCTTCGCGCGGCCGCGCACGCTCGAGAGCAGCTACGCGAGCGAATTCGCGGCGCTGGTGCAGCAGCTGCGCATGCGCATCGCGCAGGCGCGCCGCGGCGGCGACGCGGTGCCCGAGGCCGTGGCGGCCGAACCACTGGTCGCGGAGGTGGCGGCATGAACGCGATCTCCCCCGTGCTGCGCCAGCGCCTGCTGTCGACCGGCGCGCTGCTCGGCTTCTTCGTGCTGTGGGAGCTGGCCTGCCTGGCCGGCGGCATCTCCGACCTGGTGCTGCCGCGGCCGAGCCAGATCGCCCATGTGCTGCTCGAGAAGATGCCGCTGCTGTGGCCGCACACCGTGCAGACGCTCTACACCACGCTCGCGGGCTTCGTGCTGGGCGTGGCCGCGGGCGTGCTGATCGGCGTGGCCATCGGTTCCTCGAAGCTGGCCTATGACGTGACCTATCCGCTGCTGGTGGGCTTCTCGAGCATCCCGAAGGTGGCGGTGGTGCCGCTGTTCGTGGTGTGGTTCGGGGCCGGCACCGTGCCCGCGATCCTGACCTCGATGGTCATCAGCATCTTCCCGGTGGTGGTCAACGTGGCCACCGGCCTCGCGAGCACCGAGCCCGAGCTCGAGGACGTGCTGCGCGTGCTCGGCGCGCGCAAGCGCGACATTCTCTGGAACGTGGGCCTGCCGCGCACGCTGCCCTACCTGTTCGCCTCGCTCAAGATCGCGATCACGCTGGCCTTCGTGGGCACGGTGCTCAGCGAGACCGTGGCGGCCAACAAGGGCATCGGCACCGTGATGATGATCGCCAGCGGCAACTTCGACGTGCCGATGGTGTTCGCGGGCCTGTTCCTGCTCGCGGCGATGGGCGTGCTGCTGTATGCGGTGTCGGCCCTCGTCGAACGGCGCATGACGGGCTGGGCCCAGCGCAAGACCGACATGGCCATGGCCTGAACCAGGGACGACCTCCAATGACTTCCACACGCATCCTCATCACCGCGGGCGACCTGCGCTTCGTCGCCCAGACCCATCCCGACGCGCCTCTCACCGTGGCCGCGTTCTCGAAGCTCTTGCCCTACCGGCAGAAGCTGATCCACGTGCGCTGGAGCGGCGAGGGCTGCTGGGTGCCGCTGGGCGACTTCCAGCTCGGCGTGGGCTTCGAGAACCACACCAGCCATCCCTCGGTGGGCGACATCCTGTTCTACCCGGGCGGCTACAGCGAGACCGAGATCATCCTGGCCTATGGCGCCTGCAGCTTCTCGAGCCGCATGGGCCAGCTCGCGGGCAACCATTTCCTGAGCATCGTCGAGGGGCGCGAGCAGTTGCGCGAACTCGGCCGGCGGGTGCTGTGGGAGGGCGCGCAGGACGTGCGCTTCGAGGCCGCCTGAATCCCACGCAAGACCAAGGAGCTTCGATGCTGCAAACCCTCTCGCGCCGCGGCGCGCTCGCGGCCCTGCCCGCGCTGGCGGCCGCGCTCGGCGCGCCACGTGCCTTCGCGCAGGCGCCCACGCCGATCAAGTTCGTGCTCGACTGGAAGCTTCAGGGCATCCATGCCTGGTACTACCTCGCGCAGGACCGCGGCTACTTCGCGGCCGAGAAGCTGGCCGTGAGCATCGACCAGGGCGACGGCTCGGCGGCCGCCGTCACCAAGGTGATGAACGGTGCCTACCAGGCGGCCTTCGGCGACATGAACGCCATCGTGCAGAACGCCGCCACGCGGCCGGCCGACGCACCCGTGATGGTCTACATGCTTTACGACCGCGCGCCCTTCGCGCTGATCGTGAAGGCGGGCGGGCCCATCAAGACGCTCAAGGACCTCGAGGGCCGCACGCTCGGCAGCCCGGCCGGCGGCGCCGCGGCGCGCATGTTTCCGGTGATCGCGGCGCGCGCGGGCATCGATCCCGCCAAGGTGCAGTGGACCGGCATGGCACCCAACCTGCAGGAGCAGATGCTGCTCAAGGACCACGTCGACGGCTCGGCCGTGTTCTCGGTCACCAGCTACATGAACCTGGTGGCGCAGGGCGTCGATCCCGACCGCGACATCCGCTGGTTCCACTATGCAGACCATGGCGTGGACCTCTACGGCAACGGCGTGATGGTGTCGCGCGCGCTACTGCGCGACAGACCCGAGGCCGCGGCCGGGCTGGTGCGCGCGATCCACCGCGCGGTGCTCGACACGATCGCCGATCCCGACGCGGCCATCGCCGCGCTCGCCAAGCGCGAGCCGCTGCTCGATGTCGCGCTCGAGAAGCGGCGCCTGCTCTACACGCTGCGCACCGTGATGCTGACGCCCGCGGTCGTGCAGGCCGGCATCGGCGATGTCGACGACGCGCGCATGGGCCGCGCCATCGCGCAACTGCGCACCGCCTTCGAGCTGCCGCGCGGGCCCGCGCCCGGCGAGGTGTTCGACCGGCGCTTCCTGCCGCCCGCGGCCGCGCGCCGGGTGGTGGCGAGCTGAGGCCTGGCATGAGCCTCGCTCCGCATTCCGACGCCATCGATTGCGCCTGGCTGCTGGCCGAGCCGGGCCTGCGGCCCGCGCAGGCCGGCATGCGCATCGCGCTCGAGGGCGAGCGCTTCGGCGCGATCGCGCCGCGCGATGCCGCCGGCCCCGCGCCGCGCCGGCTCGCGCTGCCGGCGCTGGCCAATGCGCACGACCATGCGCGCACCTTCCGCAGCGCCACGCTCGGCGCCTTCGGCCAGCCGCTCGAGAGCTGGCTGCCCTTCCTGGGCACGGTGCCGGGCATGGATCCCTACCTCTGCGCCGCCACCTCGTTCGCGCGCTCGCTGCGCCATGGCGTGACGAACCTGATGGTCCACTACACGCGCGTTCAGGGCGGCATGGACTACGTCGACGAGGCGAGGGCGGTGGCGCGTGCCGCGCGCGACGTCGGCGTGCGCATCGGCTTCGCGGTCGCCATGCGCGACCGCCATGGCATCGCCTACGACGACGATGCCGCCGTGCTGGCCCTGCTGCGCCCCGGCATCCGCGACGCGGTCGCGCGGCGCCTCGCGGTGCAGCCGGTCGAGCCCGCGCGGCAGCTCGCGCAGGTCGACGCCGTGGCGCGCATGGTCGAGGAGGAGGGCCTGGGCGCGCACGTCACCGTGCAGTACGGCCCGACCGCGGTCCAGTGGTGCGGCACGCCGCTGCTCGAGGCCATCGCGCGCGCCTCGGCCGATACCGGCCGGCCGGTCCACATGCACCTGCTCGAGACGCGCTACCAGCGCGACTGGGCCGATGCCCACCATCCGGGCGGCATCGTGCGTTTCCTCGATGCGATCGGCCTCCTGAGCCCGCGCCTCACGCTCGCCCACTGCACCTGGGCACGGCCCGACGAGCTCGCACTGATCGCCGAGCGCGGCGCCACCATCGCCGTCAACACCAGCTCGAACCTCGGCCTCCAGTCGGGCATCGCGCCGCTGGCCGAGATGCTGCGCCAGGGCTGCCGCGTGGCCATGGGGCTGGACGGCATGGCCTTCGACGAGGACGACGACGCCCTGCGCGAGATGCGCCTGGCCTACGCGCTGCACCGCGGCTGGGGCTACGAGCGCGCGATGACCCCGGCCCAGCTCTGGTCCTTCGCGGCCGGCCACGGCCCGCGCAGCGTGGGCGGCGCGCTGGTGTCGGGCGGCCGCATCGCGACCGGCGCCCCGGCCGACCTGGTGCTGCTGGACCTCGAGGCGCTCGACGACGATGCGCTGTTCGACGACATCGATCCGCTCGAGCTGGTGCTGGCCCGCGCCAGCGGCCGTCACGTGGCGCAGGTGCTGGTCGGCGGGCGGCTGGTGGTCGATGCCGGGCGCGTGCTGGGCATCGACGAGCCCGCCCTGCGCGCCGAGCTGCTGGCGCGCATGCGCGCGGCGCTGGCGGCCGATCCTTCGCATGCGCAATGGCGGCGCACGTTGGGTGCGCTGGCGGAGGACCTAGGGCCGCTGTACCGCGAGGGGCGGATCGGGCGCTGTTGCGGCTGAAGGCCGTGCTCAAGGGGAGGCGCAACGCATGTGATTCCGATAAAATTCAAGCCTTCGCCTGGCGAAATCACAGCATGACCAAACCCGCCGTACCTCAACGCAAAGCACCGAGCCGCAAGGCCGTGCTGCGTTCGGTGGCCAGTTCCACGGCGGTGGAAACAGGTCAGGACGTCGCGCAGCTCGAGCGCAGATTGCAGCAACCCGCCGTGCGCTTTCCCCACATCAAGCTGGCTCGCTGAGGTTGGCATCGCCATCGGCGATAGCCCGGGCCACGAGCTGACCCATGGGGCCGTAGTCCCCTGAAAAACCAGAGTGAATCGCGCCGATATAGGCCGGCTTGTTCTGCTCCCAACTGCTGTAGTCCAGCGGCTCATGGCCGGCCTGCACGGCCATCACATCGGCCAGCAGGCGTGACAAGCGTCCATTGCCCTCGCGAAACGGGTGAATCACGATCAGCTCCACATGCGTCACGGCAATGGCATGTACCAGTTCGTCGGGCGCCAGCTCGCCGCAGGGCGTCCATCTCGTCAGGCACTCCCGTTCGAAGTCGCTCAGCAAGCCCGGCAGCAGCGCGGCGGTGGCGAACTGGAAGCCGCCCTTGCCCAGGTTGACCGAGCGTTCCTGCCCCGCCCATGGATACACATTGCCCAGCCACACGCGGTGCCAGCGCCGAAGGTCGGCCACCGTCAACGGGCGGTCAGGCAGATCCCGCAGGAGCACCTCGTCGTACAGCGCGCTCAGCAGCTGCAGTTCGAGGTCGTTCATGTCGTCGGCGGACGCGATGCCGACCAGATTGCGCAGCACCTGTCCGTTCGAGCCCGGCTCGAACTCGCCTTCGGGGCCGGTGGTTTGATAGCGGTTTGTCATTGCGCGTTGGGGCCGGCCCTCGGGTGCGCGCCTGTGGATATGACTGCCAGCGCCCAGACGGCGCTCAGAGCGTGAAGTCGTACTCCAGCGTGATCGGCGCGTGGTCGCTGAACTTGATGGTCTTGAAGATCTGCTCGGTGCGTGCGAGCGCGGCGGTCTTCGGCGTGGCGAGGTGGTAGTCGAGCCGCCATCCCACGTTGTTGGCATAGGCCTGGCCGCGGTTGCTCCACCAGGTGTAGGCCTCGCCGGTGGTGTCGGGCTTGAGCATGCGGTAGACGTCGACCAGTCCCGCGTCCTCGGCACCGGCGTCGAGCAGCTTCGTCATCCAGGCGCGCTCCTCGGGCAGGAAGCCGCTGTTCTTCTGGTTGCCGCGCCAGTTCTTGAGGTCGATCTCCTTGTGGGCGATGTTGATGTCGCCGCACAGCACGAACTCGCGCTGCTTCTTCAGCGCCACCAGGTGCGGGAAGAAGCCCTTGAGGAAACGGAACTTGGCCTGCTGGCGCTCCTCGCCCGAGCTGCCGCTCGGGAAATAGCAGCTGATGACCGAAAACTTGCGCTTCGGCGTGTCGAAGCGCAGCTCGAGGTAGCGGCCCTCGGCGTCGAATTCGGCATCGCCCCAGCCCACCACCACCTCGCTGGGCACGTGCTTCGTGTAGATCGCGGTGCCCGCGTAGCCCTTCTTCTCGGCAAAATGGAAGTGGCCCTTGAGGCCGGCCATCTCCTCGAAGCGGCCTTCGATGTCGCTGGCCTGGACCCGGATCTCCTGCATGCAAATACAATCCGGCGCCAATTCGGCCACCCAGTCGGCAACGCCCTTGGTGGCGGCCGAACGCAGGCCATTGAGATTGAGACTGGTCAGTTTGAACACAAGGAATTCCGATGGCTGTAGATGGTGAGAAAAGCAGTGCGGTGGCGCAGGACTTCGTCCAGTTCGCGCTCGACGCGGGCGTGTTGCGCTTCGGCGAGTTCAAGACCAAGGCCGGCCGCATGAGTCCTTATTTCTTCAATTCGGGCCTCTTCGACGACGGCGCCAAGATCGCGCGGCTCGCGGGATTCTATGCAGACCGCCTGATCGAGAGCGGGCTCGAGTTCGACATGATCTTCGGCCCGGCCTACAAGGGCATCCCGCTGGGCGCCACGGTGGCGGCCGAGCTCGCGCGGCGCGGCCGCAACGTGCCCTTCGCCTACAACCGCAAGGAAGCCAAGGCGCACGGCGAGGGCGGCAACCTGGTCGGCGCGCCGCTCCAGGGCCGGGTGCTGATCGTCGACGACGTGATGTCCGCGGGCACCGCGGTGCGCGAGTCGATCGCCGCGATCCAGGCCGCGGGCGCGGTGCCGCACGCGGTGGCGATCGCGCTCGACCGGCAGGAGAAGGCGACCGAGAACGGCGTCGACGTGGACCACAGCGCCGTGCAGTACGTGCGCAACCAGCTCGGCCTGCAGGTGGTGGCGATCGCCACCCTCGACGACCTGCTGAGCTACCTCTCGGGCGGCGCTGCCGCCGACCTCGGCACCCACCGCGAGCGCGTGCTCGCCTACCGCACGCGCTACGGCGCCCTCTGAAGGACACGCCCGATGCACCGCCTGCCGCGCCGCGCCCGCCACAGCCGATTCCGCGCCATCGGAAACGCCCGTGCCGCGCTGGCCGCGGTGCTCGCCGCCGGCTGCACGCTGGCGCTGGCCCAGGCGCAGAAGGGCGCGCCGGTGCCCAGTGCCGCGGGCATCTATTCGTGCGTCGATGCCAAGGGCCGCACCCTGACCGCCGACCGGCCGATCGCCGAGTGCAGCGACCGCGAGCAGCGCGAGCTGAGCCCGAGCGGCATGACGCGGCGCCGGCTCGAGCCCACCTACACGGCGCGCGAGCAGGCCGAGCGCGAGGACCGCGCGCGCGAGGCCGCGGTGCAGGCCGCGCGCATCGCCGACGAGCGCCGGCGCGAGCGCGCGCTGCTGATCCGTTATCCGAACGCCGCCGCCCACGAGCGCGAGCGCGGCGAGGCGCTGGTGCAGGTCGATGCGGTGATCCAGGCGGCGCGCAAGCGGCTGTCCGAACTGGCCGACGACCGCAAGAAGATCGACGAGGAACTCGAGTTCTACAAGGGCGACGCGAGCAAGGCACCCGGCGTGCTGCGGCGCCGGCTCGACGACAACGCCAAGAGCGTGGCGGTGCAGAACCGCTTCATCGGCGAGCAGGAAGACGAGAAGAAGCGCGTCAACGCGCGCTTCGACGAGGAGCGCGTGCGGCTCAAGCAGCTGTGGTCGGGCGAGACCGCGACCACCGCGCGCTGACCGGCATCCCCCAAAAGAAAAAACGGTGAAGCGGCCCGCGCGGGGCCCGCTTCACCGTCGTCTCGGGCCGAAGCCCGGGCTCAGGCCAGCTTGGCCTTCAGCAGCTCTGTGACCTGCGCCGGGTTGGCCTTGCCGCCGCTGGCCTTCATGACCTGGCCCACGAGGCCGTTGAGCGCCTTTTCCTTGCCGCCGCGGTATTCCTCGACGTTCTTGGCGTTCTTCGAGATCACCTCGTCGAGGATCGCGTCGAGCGCGCCGGCGTCGTTCATCGGCTTCAGGTCCTTGGCCTCGATGATCGCGTCGACGTCGCTGCCTTCGCCGGTCCACAGCGCCTCGAAGACCTGGCGCGCGGCGTTGTTCGGCAAGATGCCGTCGGCGATGCGCTTCACGAGCTGGCCGAGCTGCGCCGCGCTGACCGGCGCGGCCTCGATGCCGATCTCCTGGGCATTGAGGCGGCGTGCGATCTCGCCGGTGATCCAGTTGCTCGCGAGCTTCGGCGTGGCGCCGGCCTTCACCGCGTCGTCGAAGTAGCGCGCGAGCGCGGGGCCCTGCGTGAGCTGCGCGGCGTCGTAGGCCGACAGGCCATGGTCGCGCACGTAGCGCTCGGCCATCACGCGCGGCAGCTCGGGCATCTCGGCCTTCACGCGCTCGATCCAGTCGACGGCGATCACCAGCGGCGGCAGATCGGGGTCGGGGAAGTAGCGGTAGTCGGACGAGTCTTCCTTGGCGCGCATCGCGCGTGTCTCGCCGGTGTCGGGATTGAACAGCACGGTGGCCTGCTCGATCTTGCCGCCGTCCTCGAGCGTGTCGATCTGCCAGCTGATCTCGTAGTCGATCGCCTGCTGCATGAACTTGAAGCTGTTCAGGTTCTTGATCTCGCGGCGCGTGCCGAGCTTCTCGCCGGGGCGGCGCACCGAGACGTTGGCGTCGCAGCGGAAGCTGCCTTCCTGCATGTTGCCGTCGCAGATGCCGATCCAGGTCACGATCTTGTGCAGCTCCTTCGCATAGGCCACGGCTTCGGCGGTGGAGCGCATGTCGGGCTCGGTCACGATCTCGAGCAGCGGCGTGCCGGCGCGGTTCAGGTCGATGCCGCTCTGGCCCACGAAGTCCTCGTGCAGCGACTTGCCCGCGTCCTCCTCGAGGTGGGCGCGCACCAGGCGCACGGTCTTCTGTTCCTCGCCGACGAAGAAGCTCACCGAGCCGCCCTGCACCACGGGGATCTCGAACTGGCTGATCTGGTAGCCCTTGGGCAGGTCGGGATAGAAGTAGTTCTTGCGCGCGAACACGCTGCGCGGCGCGATGTGCGAGCCGAGCGCGAGGCCGAGCCGGATCGCGCGTTCGACCGCGCCCTTGTTCATCACGGGCAGCGTGCCGGGCAGCGCGAGGTCGACCGCGCAGGCCTGCGTGTTGGGCTCGGCGCCGAAGGCCGTGGAGGCGCGACTGAAGATCTTGCTCGCGGTCGAGAGCTGGGCGTGGGTCTCGAAGCCGATGATGACTTCATAGCCGCGCACCAGCGGGCCCGTCGGGCGGCCCTGTTGCTGTGCTTCGAAGGTGTTCACTGTCTCGCTCATGTCAGAAGCCCTCCGGCGTGCGCGCATGCCAGTCGGTGGCCAGCTGGAAGCGGTGCGCCGCGTTGAGCAGCTTCGCTTCGCCGAAGTAGTTGCCGATCAGCTGCAGGCCCACGGGCATGCCGCCGTCGAAGCCCACCGGCAGGCTCATGCCGGGCAGGCCGGCCAGCGAGGCGGGCAAGGTGAAGATGTCGGCCAGGTAGTCGGCCACGGGGTCGTCGCCGTGCTCGCCGATCTTCCAGGCGGTGGTCGGCGCGGCGGGGCCGGCGATCACGTCGCACTGCGCGAACGCCTGCTGGAAGTCGTCGGCGATCATGCGGCGCACCTTCTGCGCCTGCAGGTAGTAGGCGTCGTAGTAGCCGTGCGAGAGCACGTAGGTGCCGATCATGATGCGGCGCTTGACCTCGTCGCCGAAGCCTTCGGCGCGCGTGCGCTCGTACATCTGCGTGAGCGCGGTCTTCTTGCTGGCCGGGTCGAGGAAGTCCTTGGCGCGGTGGCCGAACTTCACGCCGTCGAAGCGGCTCAGGTTGCTCGAGGCCTCGGCCGCGGCAATGATGTAGTAGACGGGGATCGACAGCTCGGTGCGCGGCAGCGAGACCTCGACGCGCTTGGCGCCGAGCTTCTCGTACTGCAACAGCGCTGCATCGATGGCGGCGCGCACGCCGGGCGCCACGCCCTCGCCGAAGAACTCCTTCGGCACGCCGATGCGCAGGCCCTCGAGCGAGTCGTTCAGCGAGCGGCCGAAGTTCTCGGCCGGGCGGTCGAGCGAGGTCGAGTCGCGGTCGAGGTCGGGGCCGCAGAAGGCCGACAGCAGCAGCGCGCAGTCCTCGGCCGAGCGGGCCATCGGGCCGGCCTGGTCGAGGCTGGAGGCGAAGGCCACCATGCCGTAGCGCGAGGCGCGGCCGTAGGTGGGCTTGATGCCGGTCACGCCGCAGAACGAGGCCGGCTGGCGGATCGAGCCGCCGGTGTCGGTGCCGGTGGCGGCCGGCGCGAGGCGCGCGGCCACGGCGGCCGCGCTGGCGCCCGAGGAGCCGCCCGGGATGCGCTCGAGGTTCCAGGGGTTGCGCACCGGCACGGCCCGGTCGTGGCCGACGGCGGGCACGGCCACGTTCTCGTTGGCCGAGCCCATCGCGAACTCGTCGCAGCTGAGCTTGCCCAGCGTGACGGTGCCCGCCTCGGCGAGGCGGCGCACCACGGTGGCGTCGAAGGGCGAGCGGTAGCCCGCGAGCATCTTCGAGCCGGCGGTGGTGGCGAAGTCGGTGGTGACGAAGATGTCCTTGTGCGCGATCGGCACGCCGGCCAGCGCCGGGGCGTTGCCGGAAGCGATCGACGCGTCGGCCGCGCGGGCCTGGGCCAGCGTGGCGTCCTCGTTCACTTCGACGAAGCTGCCGAGCGCCTGGTGCGCCTTCATGCGGCCCAGGAAGTGCTGCGCGGCCTCGACGGCCGAGACTTCGCGTCCGGCCAGCGCCTTCGCCAGCGCGGCCACCCCGAGTTGGTGCAGGTCCTTGGCGCCGCTCATTCGATCACCTTGGGCACGAGGAACAGGCCGGCTTCGACGGCGGGGGCGCTGCGCTGGTTGGCCTCGCGGTTGTCGGGTTCGCTCACGACGTCCTCGCGCAGGCGCAGGACGATGTCCTCGATGGCGGCCACGGGGTGGGCCAGGGGCTCGACGCCGGTGGTGTCGACCGAGCGCATGCGCTCGACCACGTCGAAAAAGCCGTTGAGCTGGCTGAGCATGCGCTCGCTTTCGTCGGGGGCGAGCTGCAGCCGCGCCAGGGAGGCGATGCGGACGATATCGGAAGCGGAAAGGGACATGGTGGAACCGGCCGAAAAACCGGAGGTAAATAGCGCGCCGCAAGGGCCGCCAACACGGGATTCAGAGGGGATTCGGGTATTATCCCGCCTTTGCCGCAACCCCCGCGAACGCGCCGGCTTTTGCTGCAAAAACGATCAAATTCACCCTTCCAGCACCCCCAAAACACCCATAGAGTGAGCGACGTTCTGCCGATGCGCAGCCCGTGCTCCAGAGGATTCCGCACATGTTTGGAGCTTTCCGTCGGTATTTCTCCACCGACCTCGCGATCGACCTAGGCACCGCCAACACGCTCATCTTCGCCCGCAACAAGGGCATCGTGCTGGACGAACCCTCGGTCGTCGCCATCCGCCACGAAGGCGGTCCGCATGGCAAGAAGGTGATCCAGGCCGTCGGCCGCGAAGCCAAGGCCATGCTCGGCAAGGTGCCGGGCAACATCGAAGCCATCCGCCCGATGAAGGACGGCGTGATCGCCGACTTCGTGATCACCGAGCAGATGATCAAGCAGTTCATCAAGATGGTGCACCCGCGCACGCTGCTCACGCCGAGCCCGCGCATCATCATCTGCGTGCCCTGCGGTTCCACCCAGGTCGAGCGCCGCGCCATCAAGGACGCGGCCGAGGCCGCGGGCGCGACCTCGGTCTACCTGATCGAGGAACCCATGGCCGCGGCCATCGGCGCCGGCCTGCCCGTGAGCGAAGCCTCGGGCTCGATGGTGGTCGACATCGGCGGCGGCACCACCGAGGTGGGCGTCATCAGCCTCGGCGGCATGGTCTACAAGGGCTCGGTGCGCGTCGGCGGCGACCGCTTCGACGAGGCCATCATCAACTACATCCGCCGCAACTACGGCATGCTGATCGGCGAGCCCACGGCCGAAGTCATCAAGAAGAGCATCGGCTCGGCCTTCCCGGGCTCCGAGGTCAAGGAAATGGAAGTCAAGGGCCGCAACCTCTCCGAGGGCGTGCCGCGCAGCTTCACGATCAGCAGCAACGAAGTGCTGGAAGCCCTGACCGACCCGCTCAACAACATCGTCTCGGCCGTCAAGAACGCGCTCGAGCAGACCCCGCCCGAACTCGGCGCCGACATCGCCGAGCGCGGCATGATGCTCACCGGCGGCGGCGCGCTGCTGCGCGACCTCGATCGCCTGCTGGCCGAGGAAACCGGCCTGCCGGTGCTGGTCGCCGAGGACCCGCTGACCTGCGTGGTGCGCGGCTGCGGCATCGCCCTCGAGCGCATGGACCGGCTGGGAAGCATCTTCACGAGCGAGTGAATGCAGCGCCGCCTCCATCGGCCGGCCCCCGCTTGCGCGGGCCGGCCTTTTGTCATCTGATGCCGCAGCACCCGACCTGATCCCATGCCCCTGGGCACGCTCGACCGCACCGCGCCACCCCTGTTCAACCAGGGGCCATCGGCGCTGAGCAAGCTGATCTTCTTCAGCACGCTCGCGCTTTTCCTGATGGTGGCGGACGCCCGCTTCCACATCGTGCAGCCGGTGCGCCAGGCCATCGCGGCCGTGCTCTACCCGGTGCAATGGGTGGCGCTCAAGCCCGTGCAGTTCGTGGTGGGCGCCGGCGGCTACCTCGAGGACCTGCAGACCGCGCAGAAGAACGAGGCCGACGCGCGCAAGGCGCTGATGCTGCAGGCCGAGCGCGCGAGCCAGGCCGACACGCTGGCGCAGGACAACGCGCGGCTGCGTGCGCTGCTCGAGCTGCGCCAGCTGCAGCAGACGCCGGGCCGCGCGGCCGAGGTGCTGTACGACGCGGCCGACCCCTACACGCGCAAGATCGTCATCGACCAGGGCCTGGCCCAGGGCGTGGCGCCGGGCTCGCCGGTGATCGACGCGCAGGGCGTGCTCGGCCAGGTGACGGCGGTGCAGCCCTTCACGAGCGAGGTCACGCTGGTGATCGACCGCGACCTCTCCATTCCCGTGCAGAACACCCGCACCGGCGTGCGCAGCGTGGCCTTCGGCGATGCCTCGGCGCATGGCGGCGGGCTCGAGCTGCGCTTCATGGCCGCCAACGCCGACCTCCAAGAGGGCGACCTGCTGTCGACCAGCGGCGTCGACGGCATCTATCCGGCCGGCCTGCCGGTGGCGAAGATCGAGCGCATCGAGCGCCGCGCCGACTCGGCCTTCGCGCGCATCTACTGCGTGCCGCTCGCGCACGTGACGGCCGCGCGCTACGTGCTGGTGCTGCAGCCCACGGGCGCGCCCTCGGCACCGCCGCCGGCGGCCGCCGCCGCACCGGCACCGCGCCCGAAGAAGGCCGAGGGCAAGGCGGGCGCGGCCGTCAAGGGCGCGGAGAGGGCATCCGAGAAGAACGGCGCCGCCGCCGCTGCCAAGAAACCCGCGGAGGCCGCGCGATGATCAAGCGACCCGGCCAGCAGCAGCTGTTGCTGCCCGTCAGCCCCGTGTTCATGTGGGGCAGCCTGGTGGTGGCCCTGCTGATCAACATGGTGCCGATCGGCCGCGCCGCCTGGATGCCCGACCTGCTCGCGCTGGCGATCGTGTTCTGGGGCGTGCACCAGCCGATGCGCGTGGGCATCGGCGCCGCCTTCGTCTTCGGGCTGCTGATGGACGTGCACCAGGCCTCGATGCTCGGCCAGCATGCGCTGTCCTACACCACGCTGGGCTTCTTCGCGATCACCATCCACCGCCGCCTGCTCTGGTACCCGGTGCTGTCGCAGGCGCTGCAGGTGCTGCCGCTGTTCGCGCTGTCGCAGCTGATCGAGATCGTCACGCGCATCCTCGGCGGCGGGGTGTTCCCGGGCTGGTCGGTGCTGATCTCGCCGGCCGTCGAGGCCGCGCTGTGGCCGCTGGCCACCTTCGTGCTGCTGGCGCCGCAGCGCCGCACGCCCGAGCCCGACGAAAACCGTCCCTTGTGACCATGTCCGCCGCCGGGCCTTCCCTGCCGCCGTCCGTGCAGGCCTTCGTGGATGCCGCCCTCGTGGTCGGCGACCTCGGGCTGCCGCAGTGGTATCCCGAGCCCGGCGGCATCGATGCCTTCCAGGTCGGCTACCGCTCGCACGGCCACACCGGCGAGGACCTGAGCGGCGAGGCGCCGGGCCAGTGGCATCCCGCCTGGCTCGCGGTGGCGGCCAACTACTTTCGCGATCCCTACTTCATCGACCTGCGCGAGGCCGACGCGGGCTATCCGGTCTGGTGGGCACCGGCCTCGGCCGGCCGCTGGACGCCGTCGCCCGTGGCCGCGTCGATCGAGCGCTTCGGCGCGCTGCTGCAGTCGCTGGCGGCGCTGGGCGACGACCCGGGCGCGATGCTCGCGCGCATCGAGCGCGAGCCCGGCACCGAGGGCGCGCCCTGGCGCGAGATCCGCGCCAACCTCGCCGAGGCCATGGACGCGCCCGAAGCGGAAGAAGCGTCCGCGCCGGTCGACCCCGCGCGCTGGACGCGCGGCGCGCTGGTGCTGCGCGACGCGGGCGCGCGCCGCGTCGAGGTCGCGCAATGCCTGGTGCGGCTGCTCGGCGTCGCGCCGGCGCGCGCGCTCGCGCTGCTCAAGGCGCTGCCGCTGGAACTGTGCAGCGGTTTCCAAACTCATCTGGAAGCCGACCTGCGCAGCCTGCGCGCGCTCGGCGCCACGGTGGACTTCGTGCCCGCCGGCACCGGCGATACCGGGCCGGTTGCCTCGCCACCGCATGAAGCCTAAGCTCATCCATTGACCGTTCGCCGCCCATGACCGAAATCCGCAACGTCGCCGCCGACCTCGCGCGCTTCAAGCGCCGCGTGATCGTGATCGGCCTCACGGTGCTGTTCGCCTTCGGGCTGCTGTCGTCGCGGCTGATCTACCTGCAGGTCACGCGCCACGAGGACCTGGCCGAGCAGGCCGAGAGCAACCGCACGGCCGTGGTGCCGGTGGTGCCCAACCGCGGGCTGATCCTCGACCGCAACGGCATCATCCTGGCCTCCAACTACTCGGCCTACACGCTCGAGATCACGCCCTCGAAGGTGGGCGACGTCGAGCAGACCATCGACGATCTGACGCAGGTGGTGGAGGTCTCGCCGCGCGACCGGCGCCGCTTCAAGCGCCTGCGCGAGGACTCGCGCAGCTTCGACTCGATCCCGATCCGCACCCGCCTGAGCGACGAGGAGGTCGCGCGCTTCGCGGCCCAGCGCTACCGCTTTCCGGGGGTGGAGATCAAGGCGCGGCTGTTCCGCAACTATCCGCAGGGCGAGCTGGGCTCGCACGTGCTCGGCTACATCGGCCGCATCAACCAGCGCGAGAAGATCGCGATGGAGGACTGGGACGAGGAAGAGCAGGCCAACTACAAGGGCACCGACTACATCGGCAAGCTCGGCATCGAGCAGAGCTACGAGAAGACGCTGCACGGCCAGACCGGCGTCGAGCAGATGGAGACCTCGGCCGGCGGCCGCGCGGTGCGCCGGCTCGCGAGCCATCCGGCCACGCCGGGCAACACCGTCATGCTGTCGATCGACATCAAGCTGCAGAAGCTGGTCGAGGAGATGTACGGCGACCGGCGCGGCGCGCTGGTGGCGATCGATCCCAAGACCGGCGAGGTGCTGGCCTTCGTGAGCAAGCCCACCTTCGACCCCAACCTGTTCGTCGAGGGCATCGACACCGAGAGCTGGCAGGCGCTGACCGAGTCGATCGACAAGCCGCTGCTCAACCGCGCGCTGCGCGGCACCTACCCGCCCGGCTCTACCTACAAGCCCTTCATGGCGCTGGCCGCGCTGCAGACCGGCAAGCGCGGCGCCAGCGTGGTGGTCAACGACCCCGGCTACTTCAACTTCGGCGGCCACCGCTTCGGCAGCCCCGAGGGCAACCTCGGCGGCGTCGACATGCGCCGCTCGATCCAGCTGTCGAGCAACATCTACTACTACTCGCTGGCCAACGAGATGGGCGTGGACATGATCCACGACTTCATGAAGCCGCTGGGCTTCGGCCAGATCACCGGCATCGACCTCGGCGGCGAGGTGCGCGGCGTGCTGCCGAGCACCGAGTGGAAGCGCAACACCTACAAGCGGCCCGAGCAGAAGAAGTGGTATGCGGGCGAGACCATCTCGCTGGGCATCGGCCAGGGCTACAACACCTTCACCATGCTGCAGCTCGCGCAGGCCACCGCGATCGTGGCCAACGGCGGCATCAAGCACAAGCCGCACCTCGCGCTCGCCACGCGCGACACCGTCAGCGGCCAGGTGGTGCCGCTGCCGCAGCCGCCGGGCGTGAACCTGGGCCTCACGGCGGCCAACATCGCGGTCATCCGCGAGGGCCTGACCAGCGTGGTCACCAGCGGCACCGCGCGCAGCGTGTTCGCGGGCGCGGGCTACCAGGCGGCCGGCAAGACCGGCACGGCGCAGGCCGTGACGCAGGCGCAGAACACCAAGTACAACGCGCGCGCGCTCGAGGAGCACCAGCGTGACCACGCGCTGTTCATGGCCTTCGCGCCGGTCAACGATCCCAAGATCGCGCTCGCCGTGATCGTCGAGAACGCCGGCTGGGGCGCCGGCGCCGCCGCGCCGATCGCGCGCCGCGTGTTCGACTATTGGCTCTCGGACCAGTACCCGAGCGAGGCCGACATGGCGGCCGTGCGCATCGGCAAGGCCGGCGCGCCGATGGGCAAGCCGCGCGTGGCCAGCGAGGTCGCCTGGCCGGCCCCCGCGCCGGCGAACGCACCCGCGCCCTGAGCCGCGGCGCCTCCTTTTCCCCCGTCCGTCCGACCCGCTCGGGGAATTCCCCGATGCCCCCGCCGCGCCTGCGATGGGATAGTTAGTTCGCCAGCCAAACTAAGTAGCGCCAAGGTTCTCAATCGGGTCCGCGGCGAACCACAGGCGTGGCATGGGGCGGGTTCCGGCCTTCGCGCGCCGGTCCCGAAGCACAGGCCGCCTGCACCGGGCGACTCAACACTGGAGAGACATCGATGCAACTGAAACACACCCTGGCCGCCATGGCTTTCGGTCTGACGGCCGTGGGCGCCATGGCCCAGACCGTGGTCGGCGTGAGCTGGTCCAACTTCCAGGAAGAACGCTGGAAGACCGACGAGGCCGCGATCAAGGCGCAGCTCGAGAAGCTCGGCGCCAAGTACATCAGTGCCGATGCGGGCGGCTCGCCCGAGAAGCAGCTCGGCGACATCGAGGGCCTGATGGCCAAGGGCGCGAAGGCGCTGATCGTGCTGGCGATGGACAAGGACGCGATCCTGCCCGCCGTGACCAAGGCCACGCGCCAGAAGGTGCCCGTGGTGGCCTACGACCGCCTGATCGAGGCGCCCGGCGTGTTCTACATCACCTTCGACAACGTCGAGGTCGGCCGCATGGAGGCGCGCGAGGTGCTCAAGGTCAAGCCCAAGGGCAACTACGTGATCATCAAGGGCTCGCCGAGCGACCCGAACGCCGACTTCCTGCGCGCGGGCCAGCAGGAAGTGCTGGCCGACGCCATCAAGAAGGGCGACATCAAGATCGTCGGCGACGAATACACCGAGGGCTGGAAACCCGAGGTGGCGCAGAAGAACATGGAGCAGATCCTCACCAAGAACGGCAACAAGGTCGATGCCGTGGTGGCCGCCAACGACGGCACGGCCGGCGGCGCGGTGGCCGCGCTCACGGCCAAGGGCCTGCGCGGCATCCCGGTGTCGGGCCAGGACGCCGACTTCGCGGCGCTCAACCGCATCGCGCTGGGCACGCAGACCGCCACCATCTTCAAGGACTCGCGCGAGCTCGGCCGCGAGGCCGCCAGCGCCGCGCTGGCGCTGTCGCAGGGCAAGCCGGTGGAGAAGGCAGGCACCTGGAACTCGGGCCCGAAGAAGGTCTCGCTGTCCTCGCGCCTGCTGACGCCGGTGCCGGTCACGCGCGACAACCTCGACGTGGTCGTCAAGGCCGGCTGGATCAAGAAGGACGAACTCTGCAAGGGCGTCTCGGGCGCGAACGCGCCGGCGGCCTGCAAGTAAGAACAGGGCAGGGGGCGCACCGCGCGGTGCGTCCCGCCGCGCCGCGCGCGATCCGCGGCAGGGCGCGGGCCCCGTCCCCGACGGGCCGGCCGTGACCGCCGCCGCCCATCCCGTTTTCTCCGAGGGAGTCCTCCAATGAGCAATCCAACCCCAGGCTGGTGGCGCCGCACCGGCATCGACCTGCGGCTCGTGCTGATGTGCGTGCTGCTGGCGGTGCTGGCGATCGCCTTCAACCTCATGTCGGGCGGCGTGTTCCTCACGCCCGAGAACCTCTACAACGTGGCCCAGCAGACGGCCGTGGTCGGCATCGTCTCGACCGTGATGGTGCTGATCATCGTGGCGCGCCACATCGACCTGTCGGTCGGTTCGGTGATGGGCTTCGTGGGCGTGCTGATCGCCTACCTGCAGTACACCTCGGGCTGGTCCTGGCCCACGGCCTGCCTCGCGGGGCTCGCGGTGGCGCTGCTGGTGGCCATCTATCAAGGCTGGCTCACGGCGGTGCTCGGCGTGCCCTCGTTCGTGGTCACGCTCGGCGGCCTGATGTCGTTCCGCGGCGCGGCCTTCCTGGTGGCCGACGGCAAGACCCAGCCGGTCAACGACGAGTTCTTCCAGCGCCTGGGCGGCGGCTACGACGGCGGCATCGGCGTCACGGCCAGCTGGGTGATCGCGGGGCTGGTGGCCGTGGTGCTGTTCGCGCGCATGGTGCAGAAGCGCCGCGCGCGCACGCGCCACGAGATGCCCAACGAGCCGCTGTGGATCGAGCTGCTGCTGACCGCGGTGCCGGCGGCCGTGGTGCTGCTGTTCGCGGCCGTGATGAACCACTACAAGATCGACTCGAAGGACGCGCCGCAGGGCATCCCGATCCCGGTGCTGATCTGGGCCGTGGTGGCGATCGTGCTGTCGTTCATCGTGCACCGCACGCGCTTCGGCCGCTACGTCTTCGCGATGGGCGGCAACCCCGATGCGGCGGCGCTGGTGGGCATTCCGGTCAAGCGCGTCACGCTGATGCTGTTCGCGCTGCTCGCGGTGCTGGTGACCATCGCGGCCATCGTCTCGATCGCGCGCCTGAACGCCGGCACCAACTCGCTGGGCACCGGCATGGAGCTCTACGTGATCGCCGCGGCCGTCATCGGCGGCACCGCGCTGGCCGGCGGCAGCGGCTCGATCTTCGGCTCGGTGCTGGGCGCGCTGATCATGCAGTCGCTCGACAGCGGCATGCTGCTGCTCGACGTGCCGATCGGCAAGCGCATGGTGATCATCGGCCAGGTGCTGATCGTGGCCGTGGTGTTCGACGTGCTCTATCGCCGCAAATTCGGGGAGAACTGAAGATGGCCGAGATCGACAAGACCCGGCCGCTGGTCGAGCTGCAGGAGATCCGCAAGGCCTTCGGCGGCGTGAAGGCGGTCGACGGCGTGAGCGTCAACCTCTATCCGGGCGAGGTGGTGGCGCTGCTGGGCCACAACGGCGCCGGCAAGTCCACGCTGATGAAGATGCTCGCGGGCGCCTACCCGATCGATTCGGGCGAGGTGCGCATCGCGGGCGACAGGGTCAACATCCGCACCCCGGCCGAGGCGCAGGCGCAGGGCATCGAGACCATCTACCAGACGCTGGCGCTGGCCGACAACCTCGACTCGGTGGCCAACCTGTTCCTGGGCCGCGAGAAGATGACGGCCTGGAACACGCTCGACGACCACTTCATGGAAGTGCAGGCGCGCAAGGTGTTCCAGCGCCTGAACAAGAACTTCACCAACATCCGCATCCCGGTGCGCCGCCTCTCGGGCGGCCAGCGCCAGGTGGTGGCGATCTCGCGCGCGCTGTACTTCAACGCGCGCATCCTGATCATGGACGAGCCCTGCGCCGCGCTCGGCCCCGAAGAAACCGCGATGGTCGGCCGGCTCGTGAAGCAGCTCAAGGACGACGGCGTGGGCATCTTCCTGATCACCCACGACATGCCCGACGTGTTCTCGCTGAGCGACCGGCTCGCGGTGATGAAGAACGGCAAGCTGGTCGGCACCTACCGCACCGCCGACGTCACCGAGGACGAGGTGCTCGGCATGATCATCGCGGGCAAGCGGCCCGAGGGCCGCGAGCAGGCGCCGCACGCGGCGACGGCGGTGGCCGCGGCCTGAGGCTTTCCATCCGGCCCCGCGCATGAAGACCATCGGCGACCAGCAGCTGCTCAAGCGCATGAACCGCAGCGTGCTGCTGCGGCTCCTGCGTGCGCAGCCGGGGCTGTCGCGCGCGCGGCTCGCGAGCGAGAGCGGCCTCACCAAGTCGACCGTGAGCCTGCTGGTGCGCGAGCTGCTCGACGAGGGCTGGCTCAGCGAATCGGGCGCCGCGGTGGCCGACGGGCTCGGGCGGCCCTCGACTCCGCTGCAGATCAATGTCGGCGTGCGCGCGCTCATGGGCATCGAGATCGCGGTCGACACGGCGCGGCTGGCCTGCGTCTCGCTGCAGGGCGAGGTGTTGCATTCCGACGAGCAGGCGCTGGCCGACAGCGCGCCGGCCGGCACCTGCGCGCAGGTCGCGCGCATGGCCGCGGCCGCGCACCGCCGGCTGGCCGAGCGCGGGCTGCGGCTGTCGAGCATCGGCGTGTGCGTGCCGGGCGCGGTCGACGACTGCACCGGCGAGGTCCGCTTCGCGCCCAACCTCGGCTGGCGCAACGTGCGCCTGCTGCCGATGCTCGAGGACGCGCTGGCCGCGGCCGGCCTCACGGGCGTCACGGTGCAGCTGCAGAACGATGCCGATGCCGCCGCGCTCGGCGAGTACGAGTTCGCCGCGGGCGAGGGCGAGGACCCGCTGATCTTCGTCAACTGCGACGTCGGCGTGGGCGCGGGCGTGGTGCTCAACGACCGCCTGTTCACCGGCGCCCAGGGCATGGCCGGCGAGATCGGCCACACCATCCTCGAACTCGATGGCCCGCCGTGCTCGTGCGGCCGGCGCGGCTGCGCCGAGGCCTTCTTCGGCGCCCGCGTGCTGGCGCGCGAGGGCGTGGACATGCAGCGCGCCGCCGCGCTGTTCGGCGTGCTGCTGCAGAACCTCTGGGTCACCTTCAATCCGCGCGCCATCGTGCTCGGCGGCAAGTCCTGCGCCGAGCACCGCGGCTTCGCGCAGGCCGCCTTCGCGAGCGTCAAGCACCATGCCGACGGCGCCGGCATGCCCGCGCCCGAGCTGCGCACCGCGCGCTACGACGCGCTCGCGCCCGCCGTGGGCGCGGCCGCGCTCGCGCTGCACGAGTACCTGCGGCCGCTGCAGCCCGATGCGCGGGCGCGGCGCGCGCGGGCGGCGCTGGCCCATGCGCGCGCGGGCCTGAGCGCGCGGGTCTGAGTTCGCGAGTACCTTCGTCCACGCCGCGCCCGCGCGCTGCATACCTTGGTCCCCGTGCGCGCGATCTGCCGCGCTGCGCCGGGAGGCACATGCGCGAACCGCCTACGCCGGCGGGGCGCGCACAGGACTACGGTGGGAGCTTGCCCGCCGTTCCGGAGTCCCTGCCATGCCCTCGTCCACCCGTCCCCGCGCCAGCGCGCTGCTCCTCGTCCTCGCGCTGCTGATCGGACTGGCCGGCCTGGGGCTCGTCGTCGCGGGCGGCTGGCTGATCGCGCTCGGCGGCTCCTGGTACTACCTGCTCGCGGGCCTGGGCCTCGTCGCCACCGCGCTGCTGCTGCCGCGCGGCGGCGGGCGCGGCCTGATGGTCTATGCGCTGGTGGTCGCGTTCACGCTGGCCTGGGCGCTGTGGGAGGTGGGGCTCGCATGGTGGCCGATGGCCGCGCGCGGCGACCTGTTCTTCCTGCTCGGCCTGCTGCTGCTCACGCCCTGGGTCGCGCGTGCGCTCGCGCGGCGCGACGGCGCCGGCATCGTGGCCTCGCGCCGGGCGCTGAGCCTGGTGCTCGCGGCCTTCGCGGTGGCGGCCGTGCTGTCGTGGGTGCGCGGCGACGAGCGCCTCGAGGGCATCGCGCCGCAGGCCGATCCGCCCTTCACCGGCGAGGCGCTGCCGCCCGCCGGCGCCGACTGGACCGCCTACGGCGGCACCGCCATGGGCCAGCGCTATTCGACGCTGGGCCAGATCACGCCGGTCAACGTGTCGCAGCTCGAGGAGGCCTGGCACTACCGCACCGGCGACGTGCGCGGCCAGCCCGGCGATCCCGAGGAGACCACCTTCGAGGTCACGCCGCTGAAGGTCGGCGAGCGGCTGTTCCTCTGCACGCCGCACCAGTCGGTGGTGGCGCTCAACGCGACCACGGGCCAGGAGCTGTGGCGCCACACGCCGAAGATCGCGCCCTCGCTCGCGCTGCAGCATCTCACCTGCCGCGGCCTCTCGTACCAGCCGCCGCCGGCCGCGGCGCCATCGCCCAACCTCTCGGCCGACGGCGCCTGCGCCGCCAAGCTGTTCATGCCCACGGCCGACGGCCGCGTGCTCGCGCTCGATCCCGAGAGCGGCAAGCCCTGCGCGCGCTTCGGCGGCGGCAGCGGCCAGATCGACCTGTGGAAGAACATGCCCAACGTGAAGCCGGGCTCGTACTACTCGACCTCGCCGGTGGTGGTCACGCGCTCGCTGATCGTGGTGGGCGGCACCGTGCTCGACAACGTCTCGACGCAGGAGACCTCGGGCGTGATCCGCGCCTTCGACATCGAGACCGGCGCGCTGGTGTGGAACTGGGATTCGGGCCGGCCCGAGGACACCGCGCCGATCGGTCCGGGCCGGACCTACTCCGTCAACTCGCCCAACAGCTGGTCGATCTCGAGCGTGGACGAGAAGCTCGGCATGGTCTACGTGCCCATGGGCAACCAGCCGCCCGACCAGTGGGGCGGCAAGCGCACCGAGGGGGCCGAGCGCTACGCCTCCTCGGTGGTTGCGCTCGACCTCGCGACCGGCCGCGTGCGCTGGCATTTCCAGACCGTGCACCACGACCTCTGGGACTACGACGTGCCCGCGCAGCCCAGCCTGGTCGACCTGCGCGTGGGCAGCGTGCGCGTGCCGGCGCTGGTGCAGCCGACCAAGCAGGGCGAGCTGTTCGTGCTCGACCGCCGCACCGGCCAGCCCGTGGTACCGGTGCGCGAGCAGGCCGCGCCGCAGGGCGCCGCGCAGGGCGACCGCACGGCGCCGACGCAGCCGGTGTCGGGCCTGTCCTTCGACCCGCCCGCGCTGCGGCCGGCCGACATGTGGGGCGCCACCGTGTTCGACCAGCTGGCCTGCCGCATCGCCTTCCACCGGCTGCGCTACGAGGGCCGCTTCACGCCGCCGTCGACGCAGGGCTCGCTGATCTATCCGGGCAACTTCGGCGTCTTCAACTGGGGCGGCGTGGCGGTCGATCCGCAGCGCCAGATCGCGTTCGCCACGCCGGCCTCGCTGGCCTTCGTCTCCACCTTGATCCCGCGCGCCGACGACAGCACGCTCTACGTGCAGGGCGGCAAGCCGCCCGAGGGCAGCCTGCCCGCGCTCAACGAGAACTTCGGCGCGCCCTTCGCGGTGAAGCTCCATCCCTTCACCTCGGCGCTCGGCCTGCCGTGCCAGGCGCCGCCCTGGGGCCACGTGGCCGCCGCCGACCTGCGCAGCGGCCAGATCCTCTGGAAGCACAAGAACGGCACCGTGCGCGACAGCTCGCCGCTGCCGCTGCCCTTCGCGATGGGCGTGCCCAGCCTCGGCGGCCCGATCCTCACGGGCGGCGGCGTGGCCTTCCTCTCGGGCACGCTCGACTACTTCCTGCGCGCCTACGACGTGAACAGCGGCAAGGAACTCTGGCGCAGCCGCCTGCCCGCGGGCGGGCAGGCCACGCCGATGACCTACGAGGGCGGCGACGGCCGCCAGTACGTGGTGGTGGCCGCGGGCGGCCATGGCTCGCTGGGCACGCGCACCGGCGACCACGTGATCGCGTACGCGCTGCCCAAGCGTTAGTCCAGCTGCAGCCCCGCGTCCTGCGCCGCCTTCGGCAGGATCGCGAGCTCGCGCTTGAGCACCTCGGCGAAGGCCTCGGGCGTGTTGCCGGTCGCGGGCGCCACGCCGCCGAGGTCGTTGAGCCGCTTGCGGAAGGCCGGCTCGGCCGTGATCTTGGCGATCTTCTCGCCGAGCAGCTTGACCACCGCGGGCGGCGTCTTCGCGGGCGCGACCACGCCGAACCAGACGTCGAAGTCCACGCCGCCGGGCACGCCCTGCTCGGTCAGCGTCGGCACCTCGGGCCACAGCTCGGAGCGGCCGTTGCGCAGCTGGCCGATGGCCTTGAGCTTGCCCGACTGGATGAAGCTGCGCACGTCGCCCGTGCCCAGCAGGCCCCAGCTGACCTCGTTGGCCATCAGCGCCTGCACCAGCGGCGCGCCGCCCTTGTAGGGCACGTGCGTGAAGTTGCCGTCGGCGTTGGCGTTGAAGGCTTCCGACGCCAGGTGCGAGAGCCCGCCCGCGCCGGCCGAGCCGTAGGGCATGCCGCCCTTGCCGGCCTTCCTGCCCGCGGCCAGCAGTTCCTGCACGTTCTTGTACGGCGACTTCTCGGGCACCACCAGCAGCAGCGGCGCCAGCGATACGCGCGCGACCGGCACGAAGTCCGACGCCTGGAAGCCCGCCTTCTTGTAGATGACCGGGTTGATCGACAGCATGCCCGTGAGCGTCACCGCCAGCGTGTAGCCGTCGGGCGGGCTCTGCACCACGTTGACCATGGCGATGTTGCCGCCCGCGCCGGGCCGGTTGTCGACCAGCACGGTCTGGCCCAGCTCCTCCTGCAGGCGCGGGCCCAGCATGCGCGCGGCCACGTCGGTGGCGCCGCCCGGCGGGTAGGGAACGACCAGGCGGATCGGCTTGGTCGGATAGGCCGCGTCCTGCGCCAGGGCGGCGCCGCCCAGGCCCAGGGCCAGGGATCCCGCCGTGAGGACACGGCCGATGAGGGTGAGGGTACGCACGTGTGCTCCTGATTCTTCTGATGGGAAAACGGGTGGGGCCGGCTCAGCGGACCTCGTAGTGCGCCTGCCGTTCCTCGAGCGCATGCCAGCCGATGATGTGCTTGAAGTCGGCCATCGAGGTCTGGGCGAAGGGCAGGTCGGCGAAGTCGCCCGAGCGGCGGCGCGCCAGTTCGCGCAGGTTGGCCTGCACCGTGTGCACGGTGGTCAGCAGGCCCGCGATCGGATAGCTCGCGAAGGCGGCCACGCTCTCGATCTGCTCGCGCGTCAGCGCCGTCATCCAGGTGCCGGCCATCAGCATCAGCGACAGCCGGCGGCCGCAGGCCTCGCGCAGCTGCACCAGCTGCTCGTGGCGCTCGAAGGTGCGCGAGATCGGCTGGATCAGGTCGGCGCCGGCCTCGGCATAGCGCGCGGCGCGCTCGAGCGCCTCGCCCGGGTCCTGGGCATCGGTGCGCGCGACGATCAGCAGGTCGGGGTCGAGGCGCGCATCGAGCGCCGCCTTGATGCGCGCCACCGCGTCGTCGATGGACACCAGCGTGGAGGGCGCCGCGGCGGCCGGGCAGCGCTTGGGGCTGACCTGGTCCTCGAGCTGCAGCGCCGCGGCGCCGGCCTTCTCGAACTCTCGCACCGCCCGGCCCACGTTGAGCACGCTGCCGTAGCCCGTGTCGGCGTCGACGAAGATCGGCTTGCGCACCACGTTCGCCATGCGGTTCACGGTGGCGACGTTCTCGCTCAGCGTGTAGAGCTCCATGTCGGGCTGGCCCAGCAGCGCGGCGGAAACGCCGAAGCCGGTGCTGAAGATGCCGTCGAATTCCGACTGGTCGACCAGCAGGGCCGACAGCGCGTCCTGCGCGCCGCCGAACCAGAGCGTCGGGCCGTGGGTGATGCGCTGGCGCAGGGCCTGGCGGGATGAAGTCATCGTGTGTCTCCAGAAAAAGGGCGTGGCGACCCGACATGGGCGCTGCGCCATGAACTCACTGCAAGGGAAAAGAAGAAGGGCTCAGCTCGCGGGGACCACGCGGCGCTTCAGGTAGGGAATGAGTCCGCCCGCGTCGAGCATGCCGCGCTCGGATTCGGAGAAGGGCTGCAGCATCAGCGTCTGGCCCGAGCGCAGGTTCCTCACTTCGTTCGTGTCCCAGTCGACCGTCAGCTCGTCGCCGCGCGCCGTGGCCGCGCGGATGCCGGGGCAGCTCACGAGCGGAAAGCCCATGCTGGTCTCGCCGCGGAAGAAGCCCGGCGAGAAGGACTCGGCGATCACAGCGGCGATGCCCAGGTGCCGCATGGCGCGCATGGCCGGGTAGTGCGGATGGCCGTAGCCGAAGTTGTGGCCGCCGATCAGCAGGTCGCCCTTGTGCACGCCGGCCGCGAAGCCGGGCATGTAGTCGGCCATGGCCAGCGCGGCCAGTTCCTTCACGTCGGTGATCTTGATGTTGCGCACGCCGACGATCAGGTCGATGTCGTAGTCGTCTTCCTCGAAGACCCAGGCCGCGCGGCCGCGCAGGTTCTCGAGGCTCATGCGGAAACTCCCTCGCGCGCCGCCGCCAGGTAGGGCCGCGGGTCGGCGATGCGGCCCTCGAGCGCGGAGGCCGCGACCACGGCCGCGTTGCAGATGTAGATCTCCGAATCCACGCTGCCCATGCGCCCGGGCGTGTTGAGCGTGCCGGTGGACACGGCGCGCTGGCCGTCGCTCATGGTGGCGATGCGGCCGAAGCAGTAGTCGCAGCTCGGCGAGCTGATGAAGGCGCCGGCCTCGACCAGCACCTCGATCAGCCCCTCGCGCGCGGCCGCCGCCATGATGGCCTTGGAGGTCGGCACCACGTGCAGCTGGAAGCCCGGCTGGATGCGGCGCCCGCGCAGCACCTCGGCCGCGATGCGCAGGTCCTCGAGCCGGCCGCTGGCGCACGAGCCCAGGTAGCCGGTGTGCACCTCGATGCCGGTGTAGTCCTTGAGGTCGCGCGTGTTGGCGGGGCTCGGCGGAATCACGACGATGGGCTCGAGCGCCGAGACGTCGATCGTCACCACGCGCTCGTAGGCGGCATCGGCATCGGGGTAGACCGGATCGAGCGCGATCTTCGAGCGGCCCTGCACGTAGGCCAGGGTCTTCGCATCGGGCGCGATCAGCATCGTGGTCGCGCCCAGGAACATGGCCTGACCGCAGAGGGTCTGGCGGCCCTCGATGCTCATGGCGTCGATGACGGGGCCGCAGAGCTCCACCACCTTGAAGCGGCAGGAGGCCGGGCCCATCACGCGCACCATGTGATGGAACACGTCGCGCGCCATCACGCCGGGCTGCAGCGTGCCCGTGAGTTCGACCTTCACGGTCGCGGGCACGGTCAGGGTCAGCGTCTCGGTCACGAAGGACTCGAGCACGCCCTTGCGCGCGCCGAAGGCGAAGGTGCCGAAGGCGCCGAGCTGGCTCACGTGGCCGTCGAAGTGCACGGCGAAGGCGCCCGGCGTGGCATAGCCGAGCTCGGCCGCGACCTGGTGGCCGATGCCCTCGCGCTCGTGCACCGGCACGCCCTGTTCCTTGCCCCAGGCGCGGGTGATCTTGTGCAGCTCCTCTTCCTTCGGCGCGGTGGCCGGCACCATGTGGTCGATGAACAGCACGAAGCGCTCGGGGCTCGACACCTTCTCGATGCCGAAGTCCTCGCGCGTCTCCTTGAAGAACACGTCGGTGTAGCCCGGGAAGTCGTAGGCGATCACGAAATCGGGCCGCGCCGTGATCTCCTCGCCGGGCACCACGCGCGGCCTGCCGGCGGCGCGGGCCAGGATCTTCTCGGTCATCGTCTGGGGCATCTTGTTCGGCTTTCGACTCCCACGATGTGGCAGTCCTTGTATTTCGATCCACCGATTACAGTCGAGCCAACTTCCTCCCCATTGGGGAGCAACCCGAATTACTGCCGCATCGTGGAAACTAAACGCCGAACCCCTGCCAAGACCGATTCGCCAACGACCGCCGCCGGCGCGCGCTCGGGCACGCAGAGCATCGAGCGCGTGGTGGGCATGCTGCGCGTGGTGGCCTCGCGCGGGCGGCGCGGCATGCGCATCGCCGACGTGGTGAGCCTCAGCGGCCTGCCGATGTCGACCTGCTTTCGCATGCTGCAGCGGCTCGAGGTCGAGGGCCTGCTGGTGCGCGACCTGCTCACGCGCAAGTACCACCTGGGGCCGCTGCTGCACGAGCTCGGCATGCTGGCCCAGCCGCGCTACCACCTGAGCGAGCTCTGCGAGCCGGCGCTGCGCACCATCGCCGAACTGACGCAGGACACGGTCTACCTCAGCGAGCGGCGCGGCCCCGAATCGATCTGCACCAGCCGCGCGCTCGGTGCCTATCCGATCAAGGCGCTGACGCTCGACGTCGGCATCCGCCGGCCGATGGGCGTGGGCGCGGGCGGCCTCGCGATCCTCAGCGCGCTGCCCGAGGCCGAAGCCGAACTGATCGTCGCCTCCAACGAGGCACGCTATGCGAAGTTCGGCGCCGCCTTCGCACCGGGCTTCCTGCGCGAAGCCATCGCGCAGACGCGCGCGCAGGGCCACTCCTTCCTCGACAGCGCGGCCACGCCGGGCGCGGCCGCCATCGGCGTCGCCTTTCCGCCCGACAACCCGATCGCGGCCGTGAGCGTGGCCGCGATCTCCAGCCGCATGGGGCCGGCGCGGCGCGCCGAGGTGGCGAAGATCATCGAGCAGCAGGTGCGCGCGATCTGCGTGCTGCTCGAATCGCAGCCGGTGGAGGCGGGCTCGGGCCGCGAGGGCGAGTGAGGAGAACGAGCTAGGCGTCGCCCGCCTCGTCGCTCCCCTGTTCCCAACTGCGCAGCCGCCGATACAGCGTGCCGCGCGACACGCGCAACTGCCGTGCCGCCTGCGACACGTTGCCGCCGTGCGCGGCCAGCGTCTCCTCGATCAGCTTGCGGCTGTGCTCGCGCAGCGTGCCCGCCTGCGGCGCGGCCGGCGCATCGGCGGACTGCAACACGGTTGCGTCCTCCTGCTGCATCTGCTGCACCGGCTCCTGCGCCGGCGCCGGCACCTCGACACGCTGCGGCACCGCCACCGCATGCCGGAAGTCGATGCCGTTCGCGCCCTGCAATTGCGCCTGCACCCACACGCCGAGCCCGCTGGCCAGCCGCAGCGGCTGCGCCGACTCGCGCCGGCCCAGCCGCAGCAGGCTCGCGAGGTCGTGGCCCAGCAGGCATTCGACGCCGCGCTCGTCGGCATGCTCGGGCAGGTGGCCGATCAGCCGCGCGCCCGCGCCGTTGAGCCAGGCGATGGTGCCGTCGGCCGCGATGCCCGCCAGCCCCTCGAGCGGCGTGCCCAGCAACGTGGGGCTGGCCTGGAAGCGCAGGATCAGGTGCTCGCGCGACTGCGCCTGCAGCAGGCGGTTCTCGATCGTGGTCGCATAGACCGCGACCATCGAGGCCGCGTCGAAGCCGAAGCGCTGCGCCTCCACCGTGAGGTCGAGCACGCCCGCGAGCCGGCCGTCGACGTCGCGGATCGGCGCCGCGGCGCACTGCATCTCGCGCAGCACGTCGAAGTAGTGCTCGGCGCCGTCGACCGTGCAGGCCAGCCCGGTGCTCGCGACGATGCCGGGCGCGGTGGTGCCCACCACGCGCTCGGAGATGTTCACGCCCACGCGCGCGGTCTTGCGCAGCACCGGCTGGTGCGCGGGCGCGGGCTCGTGCGTGACGTGCACCACCACGCCGTCGCGGTCGGTGAGGATCACGCGGCAGTCGGTGCCCGCGAGCGAGTGCTCCATGCTCGCGAGTTCCTGGCGCGCCACCTCGAGCAGCTCGCGGTTGCGCGCCAGCGTGGCGTGCAGCCGGCTCGGCGTCACGGGGTCGAAGGGCACGATGCGCTGGCGGTCGCTGTGGGTGCGGCTGCAGCGCATCCACGACTGCAGCACCGCCTCGCCGACGAGGCCCGAGGGCCGCACGCCTTCCTCGAAGAACTGCTGCCGCGCGAGCGCCACGCGCTGCGCCGGCGTGGTGGCGAAGAGTTGGCGCGGCGCGTTCGCCGTGCCCAGCCTGTCGAGGGTCATGTGCCATCGCCTCCGTGAGGGACCGGGGACCAGCATCGAATGTGTTCCGCAATGGAACAGCACCGGATCGGGGAAATCCCGAAGGTGAACGCATGCGCCGCTCGGACGATTCTCTGGGCACAAGGAGACCCACGATGACGAGAAGAAGGAATTCCTCCGGGCTGCCGGCGCTGGCTGCCGCATGGTTGTTCGCGGTCGCATCGATCGCCGCGGCGCAGGGCAGCGGGCCCTCGCCGCAGGACCGTGCCGCCGCGGCCGCCCAGCGTGTCAATGGCAGCTTCATCCGCGCCAACGCGGCGCAGAAGCAGACGCCCGACTGGCCCAGCATCGGCCTGGACTACGCCGAGACGCGCTTCAGCAAGCTCGACCAGGTGAACGCGGGCAACGTGAAGCAGCTCGGCCTGGTCTGGTCCTACGACCTGCAGTCCACGCGCGGCGTCGAGGCCACGCCGCTGGTGGTCGACGGCATCATGTACGTCACGGCCTCGTGGAGCGTGGTGCATGCGATCGACACGCGCACCGGCCAGAAGCTGTGGACCTTCGATCCCGAGGTCGATAAGTCCAAAGGCTTCAGGGGCTGCTGCGACGTGGTGAACCGAGGCGTTGCGTTGTACGAGGGCAAGGTCTACGTGGGCGCCTACGACGGGCGTCTGATCGCGCTCGATGCCGCCAGCGGCCGCAAGCTCTGGGAGAAGAACACCATCGAGGGCCAGAAGGGCAGCTACACCATCACCGGCGCGCCGCGCGTGTTCAAGGGCAAGGTGATCATCGGCAACGGCGGTGCCGAGTACGGCGTGCGCGGCTACATCACGGCCTACGACGCGGCCAGCGGCGAACAGAAGTGGCGCTGGTTCACCGTGCCCGGCGATCCGGCCAAGCCCTTCGAGAACGAGGCCATGGCGCGCGCCGCCAGGACCTGGGACCCCGACGGCAAGTACTGGGAGGCCGGCGGCGGCGGCACCGTGTGGGACTCGATGGCCTTCGATCCCGAGCTCAACCTGATGTACATCGGCACCGGCAACGGCTCGCCCTGGGCCCACAAGGCGCGCAGCCCCAAGGGCGGCGACAACCTCTACCTGGGCTCGGTGGTCGCGCTCAACCCGGACACCGGCAAGTACGTCTGGCACTACCAGGAGACGCCCGGCGACAACTGGGACTACACCTCCACGCAGCCGATGATCCTGGCCAACATCAAGGTCGACGGCAAGCAGCGCAAGGTGGTGCTGCATGCGCCGAAGAACGGCTTCTTCTTCGTCATCGACCGCACCAACGGCAAGTTCATCTCGGCGAAGAACTTCGTCGAGGTCAACTGGGCCACGGGCTTCGACAAGAACGGCCGTCCGATCGAGATCGCCGCCGCGCGCCAGAACGAGAAGCCCGGCGACAGCATCCCCGGCCCCTTCGGCGCGCACAACTGGCATCCGATGTCCTTCAATCCGCAGACCGGCCTGGCCTACCTGCCCGCGCAACACGTGCCGCTGAACCTGATGGACGACAAGGACTGGAAGTTCGACCAGAACGCGCCGGGCCGCCCGCATGCCGCGCTGGGCTGGAACACCGGCAAGTTCGCCAACGTCGAGCCGCCCACGAGCAAGCCCTTCGGCCGCCTCGTGGCCTGGGATCCGGTCAAGCAGAAGGAGGCCTGGGGCGTGGACTACGCTTCGCCGTGGAACGGCGGCACCCTGACCACCGCGGGCAACCTGGTGTTCCAGGGCACGGCCGACGGCCGGCTCGTGGCCTACGACGCGCGCAACGGCGACAAGCTCTGGGAGACGCCCACCGGCACCGGCGTGGTCGCCGCGCCCGCCACCTACATGGTCGACGGCAAGCAGTACGTGTCGGTGGCCGTGGGCTGGGGCGGCGTCTACGGCCTCGCGCAGCGCGCCACCGAGCGCCAGGGCCCGGGCACCGTCTACACCTTCGCGGTCGGCGGCACGGCCAAGATGCCGGACTTCGTGCAGTACCGCATGAGCAAGCTGGTGCAGGGCGTGAAGTACGACCCGGCCAAGGTCCAGGCCGGCACCATGCTCTACGTCAGCAACTGCGTCTTCTGCCACGGCGTGCCGGGCGTGGACCGCGGCGGCAACATCCCGAACCTCGGCTACCTCGATTCCGCGTACATCGAGAACCTCGACAAGTTCGTGCTCAAGGGCCCGGCGATGGCGCGCGGCATGCCCGACTTCACGGGCAAGCTTTCGGCCGACGACATCGAGAGCATCAAGGCCTTCATCCAGGGCACGGCCGACGCGATCCGACCGAAGTGAACCGGCCGGGCCGCGCTCGGCGGCCCATGAAAAAAGCCGCCGGGCCCGCGAGGGCCGGCGGCTTCGTCGTTGATGCGAGCGACGCGATCGATCAGTCGGCGTACACGCCCGCGGCCTTGATGATCGGGCTCCACTTGGCGATCTCGGCCTGCACGAACTTCTTGTGGCCGTCGGGCTCGATGCGGCCGTCGACCGCCACCACGGCGCCCAGCGCTTCTTCCTTCTTGAGGAAGTCGGGGTCCTTGAGCGCGATCTTCAGCGCGTCGTTGAGCTTCTTCAGCACCGGTGCCGGCGTGCCCTTGGGCGCGTAGAGGCCGTGCCAGATCGTGACCTGGAAGTCCTTCAGGCCCGACTCCTGCAGCGTGGGCAGGTCTTTGAGCAGCGGCACCGTCAGGCGCTTGGGCGTGGTCACGGCATAGGCCTTGACCTTCTTGCCCTCGATCTGCGGCGAGGTGTTGGTGGTCTGGTCGCACAGCAGGTCGATCTGGCCGCCGATCAGGTCGGTGATGGCCGGCGCCGTTCCCTTGTAGGGCACGGGCGTCATCTCGGTCTTCATCGCGCTCTGGTAGAGCAGGCCGCACAGGTGCGAGGCCGAGCCCACGCCCGCGTTGCCGAGGTTGATCTTGCCCTTGTTGGCGCCGATCCAGTCGGTCAGTTCCTTGTAGTTGTTGGCCGGCAGGCTGGGCTTGGCGATCAGCGTCATCGGCACGTCGTTGATGATGCCCAGGTACTCGAAGTCGCTCTCGACCTTGAACGGCACGTTGCGCACCAGCGTCGGGATGGTCGACATCGCGATGTGGTTGAGCAGCAGCGTGTAGCCGTCCGGTGCCGCGCGCGCCACCTTGGCCGCGCCGATCGAGCTGCCGGCGCCGGGCACGTTGTCGATCACCACGCTGGCGCCGCCGAGCGGCTTGCGCAGCGCCTCGGCCAGGTCGCGCGCGACGCGGTCGGTGGGGCCGCCGGCGGCGAAGGGCACCACGATGCTGATGGGCTTGCCGCTCGGGTAGTCCTGGGCGTGGGCGCCGATGGCAACAGCGGCGATCGCCGTCAGGGCTAGCAGTTTTTTCATGGAGAGGACCCCCGGAAGAGGAAAAAGGAATGAAGGGAAATTGAAAGCGGGCGCGATCTTAAAGGCTGACCATGCCCTGACGAATCCCCACAAGCCCTAGTCCACACGGCGATGCGGGCAGAGGCTCCTGCGGAAGGAGGGGCGCCATCGTTGCGCCGCGCTGCTCGGGCATGATGTTTCCCTGGGAGACGCGCCATGGGGGGCGCGCATACCGCAACGACGGTGCGGCCCGCCGGGCCGCGACAAAAGAAGGGAAAACACACATGGATCCTCTGGTCTATCCGCGCGAGCGCACGCTCGGCGCGATCACGCTCGTGCTCGGCCTGCTGGTCTGGCTGGCCCTGCTGGTGGGCACCTTCGGCATCCTGCTGCTCTACCTGCTGATGGGCTTCATCGGCTACTGCTTCGCGCACTCGGCGCTGATCGCCTGGATCAAGGGCACCGGCGTGAAGCTCTCGCCGACCCAGCTGCCCGAGCTCAACGCGCGCTTCGAGGCCTGCTGCGCCAGGCTCGGCATCGCCACGCCGCCCGAGGCCTACCTGCTGCACGGCGACGGCATGTTCAATGCCTTCGCCACCCGCTTCCTCGGGCGCGACTTCGTGATCCTGCTGTCGGACGTGGTCGACGCCATGGAGCCGCAGCCCGACGGCATCAACTTCTACATCGGCCACGAGCTCGGCCACATCCGGCGCAAGCACCTCACGGGCCACTTCTGGCGCGCGCCGGTGCTGTGGCTGCCGCTGCTGGGCGCGGCCTATGCGCGCGCCAAGGAATACACCTGCGACCTGCACGGCGCCGCCTGCTGCGAGCAGCTCGATTCCGCGCCGCGCGCGCTGCTCGCGCTGGCCGCCGGTGCGCACCAGTGGCGCAACGTCGACATGAACGCCTATGCGGCGCAGTCGCGCGCCAATGCCGGCTTCTGGGGCTCGTTCCACGAGGTGGTCGGCGGCTACCCCTGGCTCACCAAGCGCGTGGCACGCGCCATCGATCCGGCCGCGCGGCTGCCCGAGCGCAATCCCGCGGCCTACCTGCTGGGCCTGTTCGTGCCCTACGCGGGCCGCGCCGGCGGCGGCGCGCTCGGCATCCTGGTGACGGTGGCCGTGATCGGCATCGCGGCCGCGGTGGCGCTGCCCGCCTACCAGGAGTACCAGTCGCGCGCGGTGGTCGCGCAGGCCTGGGCCCAGGGCGCGCCGGTGCGCCTCGCGCTCGCCGAGTACTACCGCGAGAAGGAGGAGATCCCCGAGAGCCTCGAGGCCGCGGGGCTGCCCGAGACCCTGCCCGACGGCACCGCGCTGCGGCTCGACAGCGACACCATGGTGGTCGAGGTGCAGACCGCGCGCGGCACGCTGCTGATGGAGCCCGCGCCCTCGGGCAACGGCCTGCGCTGGACCTGCGGCGCGGGCGAGGGCCTGGCCGAGAAGGCGCTGCCCGCGAGCTGCAAGTAGGCGTCGCCAAACCCGAGCCGCACGCGCGGATTTGGCGCGCACGGCTTGCGGCCCGGGCCCGGGCGTGGTCCCCTCGTCGTTTCCCCTTTCAGCAACGACGACCCGGAGACCCTGCCCGATGCCCGCCCTTCGACTCAAAGACCCGACCCTGCTGCGCCAGCAGGCCTATGTTGCCGGCGCCTGGATCGATGCCGACGACGGCACCACCGTCGCCGTGACCAACCCCGCCAACGGCGAGACCATCGGCACCGTGCCGATGTGCGGCACGGCCGAGACCGAGCGCGCCATCGCGGCCGCCGAGAAGGCCCAGAAGGGCTGGGCCCGGCTGCCCGCCAAGGAGCGCTCGGCGATCCTGCGCAAGCTCAACGACCTGATGCTGGCCAACGTCGACGACCTCGCGCTGATCATGACCACCGAGCAGGGCAAGCCGCTGGCCGAGAGCCGCGGCGAGATCGCCTATGCCGCCTCGTTCATCGAGTGGTTCGCCGAGGAGGCGCGCCGCGTCTACGGCGACACCATTCCCGCGCCGCAGGCCGACCGCCGCATCCTCGCGCTCAAGCAGCCCGTGGGCGTGACGGCCGCGATCACGCCCTGGAACTTCCCGGCCGCGATGCTCACGCGCAAGGCCGGCCCGGCGCTGGCCGCGGGTTGCGCGATGGTGGTCAAGCCCGCCACGCAGACGCCGTATTCGGCGCTGGCCTTCGCCGAACTGGCCGCGCGCGCGGGCGTGCCCCCGGGCCTGCTGTCGGTGCTCACCGGCTCGGCCAGCAAGATCGGCGGCGAGATGACGCGCAGCCCGATCGTGCGCAAGCTCACCTTCACCGGCTCCACCGAGGTCGGCCGCACGCTGATGAAGCAGTCGGCCGACACCATCAAGAAGCTCTCGCTCGAGCTCGGCGGCAACGCGCCCTTCATCGTGTTCGACGATGCCGACATCGACGCGGCCGTCGAGGGCGCGATGGTCTCGAAGTACCGCAACACCGGCCAGACCTGCGTCTGCGCCAACCGCCTCTACGTGCAGCGCGGCTTGCTCGAGGCCTTCACGCAGAAGCTGGTGGCCAAGGTCAAGGCGCTCAAGGTCGGCGACGGTACCGAGGCCGGCGTCAACCAGGGCCCGCTGATCGATGCCAAGGCGGTCGAGAAGATCGAGGAGCATGTGGCCGATGCCGTGGCCAAGGGCGGCCAGGTGCTGGCCGGCGGCAAGCGCCATGCGCTCGGCGGCCTGTTCTACGAACCCACCGTGATCGGCGGCGCCACCGCCGACATGCTGTTCGCGCGCGAGGAGACCTTCGGCCCGCTGGCGCCGATCTTCGCCTTCGACACCGAGGAGGAGGCCGTTGCCGCGGCCAACGACACCGAGTTCGGCCTCGCCGCGTACTTCTACAGCCGCGACATCGGCCGGATCATGCGCGTGGCCGAGTCGCTGGAGTCGGGCATCGTGGGCGTCAACACCGGCCTGGTGTCGACCGCCGAGGCGCCGTTCGGCGGCGTCAAGCAGTCGGGGCTGGGGCGCGAGGGCTCGAAGTACGGGCTCGACGACTTCCTCGAGGTCAAGTACGTCTGTCTCGCGGGATTGGACAAGTAGCCAAAGAATAGGTTGCAGATGAGTCGTCGATTGGCAAACTCGCAGAACTGCCTGATTTGGGCGGACATGCGAGGCTTGGGAGGGCCAATCGATGAACAACAGAGTGGATTCGCAAAAAGGGGTGGCGCAGGCAGTTAGCGTCACGCGCAATCAAGAGGAGGAGGCGCAATCGCGAGGAAGAGAGGCGAGTGACGATTCGGAAATCGGCCTCTCTGCGTTCATTGGGCGCTTTCTTGCGATTGCATCATTCGCAGGTGTGGTTCTTTCACTGTTGGGCTACGGCGTTGCGCTGGCGACGGAAGCTCGATTCGGAATGCCAAGAGCGCAATTGATCGATTCAACGATGGATATGTTGAATCTTTCGAGTTGGGTCATCTTGCAGGTTGTCACCAAGGGATTCGAAGCTCTTGGGACCTTCGCCTTCTATAAGAAAACCCTCTGGGAAACCAGATATGCATTGGGCATGCTTTTCACGGGCTGGCTGATAGCGCTGGTCGTCCTCTATCTCTATCGCAAAAGAAAGATCTTCACTAGACGTTCCACGAAGCAGAAGAGTCGGAAGCAGGAAGTCAGTGATGTTCGATACGTCATCAACAAGACGTGGTGGATGCCGGTCAGCATTCTGATCGCTCCACTGGTGATGTTGCTCGGCGTCGTGCTGATCCTTGTTGCCGCGGCGATGCTCACGATTGTTCCCATCGTAGGAATGTCTGCCGGCAAGACGCACATCGACAACTTCGTCGTCGCGCCGGAGAAATGTGTTTCCCTTGCAAATCGAGCCCGACGCCTGGAGTTGCAGTCGAAGCCGGATCAAGGAAGCACCGAAATTGGCGTGCAATGCGTATCCGTTACCTTCACCGAAGGCGACCTTCAAGTCAAAGGGCGTGTTGTCTTTGCCTTGAGTAAGGTGCTCATCCTCTACGACCCTGAATCCGGGGCCGTGAAACGTGTTCCAACGGAGAACGCAATCGTTGAAGTGATTCCTGCGCTGTGAGCGCGAGGGGCGTCGACGGCGGCGCGCCAGCAATCCATTCAACGGATACGCGCAATCTCCACGAACTGGTAAGCGGAGGTTGCCGGCCGTCGAACTGTCCGACAACGGCGGCCGGCGCCGGCCGATGCGGCATGCGTGGCACGGGCCTAGGGTGAAGTTTCATTGCCTCGAGAAACCCACCCAAGGAGTGATTCACCATGCCCACCATCACCACCTCTTCACTGGACGGAATGACGGTCGCGATCCTCGTGTCGGACGGCTTCGAGCAGGTCGAGATGACCGAGCCGCGCAAGGCGCTGGAGGCTGCGGGCGCGAAGACGCAGGTCGTCTCGCCGCTCGACGGCAGCGTGCGCGGCTGGAACCATCACGACCCGGCCGATAGCTTCGAGGTCGACGTGCCGCTGAAGACCGCGAACCCCGGCGACTTCGATGCGCTGCTGCTGCCCGGCGGCGTCGTCAATCCCGATGCCCTGCGCATCGAC
Organism: Variovorax sp. GW821-FHT10D07; assembly: GCF_059415325.1. Taxonomy (NCBI): domain Bacteria; kingdom Pseudomonadati; phylum Pseudomonadota; class Betaproteobacteria; order Burkholderiales; family Comamonadaceae; genus Variovorax; species Variovorax sp. GW821-FHT10D07. Next base: position 253,895 of record NZ_JBWKMZ010000004.1, read on the forward strand.
GAGAAGGCGGTCGCGTTCGTGCGCGCCTTCGTCGAGGCCGGCAAGCCGATCGCGGCGATCTGCCACGGGCCCTGGACCCTGATCGATGCCGGCGGCGTGAAGGACCGGCGCATGACCTCGTGGCCCTCGCTGCGCGCCGACCTGCGCAACGCGGGCGCGCGCTGGAGCGACCAGGAGGTCGTGGTCGACCATGAGCTCGTGACCAGCCGCAAGCCCGACGACCTGCCGGCCTTCAACCGCGAGATGGTGCGGCTGTTCGAGCTGGCGCACGAGGCGGCGCTGCAGCACCACTGAGTCCGCGCTTCAGTCCTGCGCGACGGCCGGCCCCGTGTAGCGCGCCCGCGGCCGTATCAGGTGCCCCGTGGCCGCCTGCTCGAGCACGTGCGCGGTCCAGCCCACGCTGCGCGCGAGCGCGAACAGCACCAGTGGCGCATCGGCCGGCAGCTTGTGTACGGCCGCGAGCGCGGCCAGCGCGAAGTCGATGTTGACGGGCTCGCCCACGAGGCGCTCGCCGGCCTCGCGCAGGTCCGCGAAGGCCGGTGGTAGTTCGAGTTCCTCAAGCAGCGCGGCACAGCGCACGTCGCCGGCCGGATAGAGCGGATGGCCGAAGGCCGCGAGCGGCCGGTCGTGCGCGAGCCACTCGCGCGCGGCCGTGTCGGCGCTCGATTGCTCGGCTTGCCGCACCAGCGCTTGCACCGCGCGCGCCGCGCCGCCATGCAGCGGGCCGGTCAGCGTTGCAAGGCCGGTCAGCAGGCAGGCCGCGAGCGAGGCACCGGTGGAGGCTGTCACGCGCGCCGCGAAAGTCGAGGCATTGAGCTCGTGGTCGGCCAGCAGCACCAGCGCACGGCGCAGTTGCGCAGCGGCGCGCGGCCGGCGCCAGGCCGCGGCGAGGCGCGCATGCAGCGGCTGCGCGGCGGCGCTTGCGGGCACCTTGCCGATCAGCGCATCGGCCAGCGTGCCCACCACCTCGGCGGCCTCGGCGCGCAAGGCCTGCGGCGAGCGGCCGCGCGAGGGCGGGTCGATCGCCGCGCGCAGCGCGAGCGCGCGCAGGCCTGCCTGCAGCGGCGGCATGCCGTCGCGCGCTTCGGCCTCATCCGAAGACAGGCGCGGCGGCGCGCATTCCCACAGCAGGCCCGCGACGTCCTCGAGCGTGGCCTCGATCGACAGCGCGCAGGCGTCCTGCCCGCGGTACCAGAGCCGCCCGCCGGCCACGGTCGACACGGCCGAGGGCAGCACCGGCTCGCCCCACTGAATCGCCTCGCTCGCCACCGCCTCGCTGCTGCGCCGCCCCTGCGCGCGCGCCGCGAGCCGCTGCACGTCGTCGCGGTGGTAGAGGCTGCGCCGCGGGTCGGCGGCATCGGGCTTGGCGCGGATGCGGCCGCGGCTCACGCCGGCATAGAGCGTCTGGGGCCGCACCTGCATCAGGGCGAGCGCTTCGGCGGCGGGAAGCCAGGGCGAGGAGCGGGTCATGTTGATGGAATGGATCAAGATTGACGTCAATGTTAGCGGCGCCAGAATCGTCCGCATCGTGAACACAGATGGAGCATGAAACGATGAACGACGATGGACTCGAAGGCGTGGTGGCGGCGCACACCGTGCTGTCGGAAGTGGATGGCGCGGCGGGCCGGCTGGTGATCCGCGGCCACACGCTCGACGAGATCGCGCGCCGCTGGCAGTTCGAGGACGTGGCGGCCGCGCTGTTCGAGGGCTTCTTCGAACGCGCGCCCGATGCCGCCAGCCTGCGCGTCGCGCTGGGGCGCGCGCGGCGCGAGGCCTTCGAACGGCTGCAGCCCGGCGACGAAGCGCAGCTGCGCCGGCTGCCGGCGATCGAGGCCGTGCGCGCGCTGCTCGCGCGGCTGCCCGACGGCGACGACCTCGCGACCGCGCTGCGCCTGCTCGCGGGCCCGGCGGTCTACACCGGCGCGGTGATGCGCTGGCGGCTCGGCGTGCCGGCGCTCGCGCCCGACGAAGGCCTGGGCCACGCGGCCGACATGCTGCGCATGCTGCATGGCCGCGCGCCCACGGCCGCGCAGGCGGCGGCGCTCGACACCTACCTCGTCACCGTCTGCGACCACGGCCTCAATGCCTCGACCTTCGCGGCGCGCGTGGTGGCCTCCACGGGCGCGGGCCTGGCCTCGGCGGTGCTCGCGGGCATCAGCGCGCTCAAGGGGCCGCTGCATGGCGGCGCGCCCGGGCCGGTGCTCGATGCGCTCGACGCCATCGGCAGCGCGGATCGCGCGCGCGCCTGGCTCGAGGCGGCCGTGGACGAGGGCCAGCGCCTGATGGGCTTCGGCCATCGCATCTACCGCGTGCGCGATCCGCGCGCCGATGCGCTCAAGGCCGCGCTGAAGCGGCTCAGCGCCGAGGGCGGGGTCGATGCCGCGCGCTTCGCGCTGGCCGAGGCCGCGGAGCAGGCCGCGCTCGCGATCCTGCGCGAGAAGAAGCCCGATCGGCCGCTCGAGACCAACGTCGAGTTCTACACGGCGCTGCTGCTCGAGGCGCTGGGCTTCGGCCGCGAGAGCTTCACCTGCGTGTTCGCGGCCGGCCGCACCGCGGGCTGGCTCGCGCATGCGCGCGAACAGGTGAAGAAGGGGCGGCTGATCCGGCCGCAGTCGGTCTACGTGGGCCCCGAACCCGCCGCGCGGGAGCCCGCACTCGCGCACTGAGCCTACACGGCGGTCCCGCCGTCCTCCGATACGCTCGTGTCGACTGCCATTTCCAGCGACACGACGTACCGACCGATGACGACCGCCGACCCCGCCCATGCCCGCGCGCTGCGCCTGCCGCGCGACTTCGCGCTGATCGCGGTCGGCCTCGATGCCGTGCTGCTGGTGCTCAACCTGTCGATGCTGCTGCTGCCGACCACCGACGATGCGGCGCAGATCCGCCGCGCCTATGCGCAGGCCGGCGTGTGGATCCTGCTGGTCGCGAGCACGGCGATGTCGTGGGCCTTGATCGGCGGCCTGGCCTGGAGCCATGGCCGCCAGGCGCTCGAACGGCTGGGCGTGCCGCGGGTGGCGCTGTCGGGCGGCGCGCGGCTGCGTTTCGGCGGTGCCTGGCTGCTGGTGCTGGTGCTCAACCACCTCGCGCTCACGCCGCTGTTCTACGAGCTGCAGCTGATGTTCATGCCGGGCGGGCGCTATGCCGAGGCCATGCCGCGCCTGAGCCTGGGGCTGGCGGCGCTGCTGCAGTCGCTGGTGCAACTTGCGGTGCTGGTGCTGGGCCTCTGGCTCGCGGCCCGCTTCGCGCTGCGCCGCAGCCGTTCCGCAACGGCCGAGGCGCTCGATGCGCGCGCGCCCGATGAAGTCTCGACGGTGCCGGCCGGTGCCTCGCCGCGCGCGGCGGTGGCGCTGCTGGTGGGCGCGCTGTTCGCGTCGCTGCAGGTCTGGAGCGCGCTCGCCGTGGCGCGCTGGGCCGGTGCCTCGCAGGATGGCGGGCCCTGGGCGCTGCTGCTGACCTGGGCCCTGCCGCCGGTCGTGGTCTGCGCGCTCGCGGTCTGGGGCGGCTGGCTGGGCACGCGGCCGGGCCTGTGGCCGGTGCGCCCGTTCCGTGCGGTGTCGGCCGCGGTGCTGAGCTTCGTGCTGGTGCAGCTCGGCTGCATCGTCTTCGCGTTCCTGTGGTTCGCGCTCGCGGTGGGCGCCATCAAGGCGCTGCAGGGCATCGGCGCGATGGCCGGCTTCATGGCCGTGCTGATCGCGCTCTACGCGGTGCTGACGGTGCTGCTGGCGCGTGCCATGACGCGCCGGCTGTACCGGCGCTACTTGTAGCTGCGCGCGTCCTCGATCACCTTGCCGTCGTTCGGCAGGCTGCCGGGGGCTACCAGCTCGATGGTGCCGCGCAACTTGGTCACTTCGCGCACGGCCTCGGCGATGCGCACCACCAGGCCCTCGGGCGCGCCCGCGCATTCGAGCCGGAAGTTCATCTGGTCGTCGCCCATCTCGCCCGACACGACGAGCCGCGCGCGCTGGATCTCGGGAAAGCGCCGCGCGATCTCGGCCACCTGCGAGGGATGCACGAACATGCCGCGCACCTTGGTGGTCTGGTCGGCGCGGCCGAGCCAGCCCTTGATGCGCTTGTTGGTGCGACCCGTGGGGCAGGTGCCCGCGAGCACGGCCGAGAGGTCGCCGGTGCCGAAGCGCACCAGCGGATAGTCGGGGTTGAAGGTGGTCACGACGATCTCGCCGACCTCGCCGTCGGGCACGGGGTCGCCGGTGCCAGGACGCACGATCTCGACCAGCACGCCCTCGTCGAGCACCAGGCCTTCGCGCGCGCTGGTCTCGTAGGCGATGAGGCCGAGGTCGGCGGTGGCGTAGCACTGGGTGCCCTTCACGCCGCGCGCGGCGATCCAGTCGTGCAGGCTCGGCGGAAAGGCCTCGCCCGAGACCAGGGCCTTGGTGAGCCAGGGCAGCTTCTGGCCCTTCTCCTCGGCCTTCTCGAGCAGGATCTTGAGAAAACTCGGGGTGCCGGCATACCCTTCGGGCTTGAGGTCGACCATGGCCTCGAGCTGCTGTTCGGTCTGGCCGGTGCCGCCCGCGAACACGGTACAACCGACGGCGCGCGCGCCGCTCTCCATGATGGAGCCGGCCGGTGTCATGTGATAGCTGAAGCTGTTGTGGATCAGCTCGCCGCTTCGAAAGCCCGCGGCATGCAGCGCGCGCGCGGTGCGCCAGTAGTCGCGCGCCTCGCCCTCGGGTTCGTAGATGGTGCCGGGGCTCGCGAATATGCGCGGCATGCGGGTGCCGCGCGCAATGGCCGAGAAGCCACCGAAGGGATCGTTCTCGCGGCCTTGCTTCTGCAGCTCGAGCAGTTCCGACTTGCGCGTGACCGGCAGCTTCGCGAGGGCCTCGCGCGTGGTGACGTCGGCGGCCTGGATGCCGTCGAGGATCTTCGAGAGGGCGGGCGCGGCGGTCTGGGCCTGGGTGATCTGTCGGGGCAGCGCGGCCAGCAGGTCGCGTTCGCGTTCGGCAGGGTCGCGGATCTCTAGTGCGTCGTAGTGGTCGGTCATGTCCGTACCCTTCATCTGTTCAGTTCGTTTTTCCGCTGGCTTGTTTCGGGAGGGACGTCAGGGGCGCGTGCACAGGGCATCGGGTACTTCCCTCCGCGAATGTCCCCCGGCCTTCGGCCTCCTCCTTTATTTCGCTGCGGGAAGCACCCGATACCCTGTGCACGAGAAACGCTCGGGTGGTGCGGCCGGTTCGACGGTCGTGCCCAGGCTCGCGTCGATGGGGTACTCCCCGCAGCGAAATAAAGGAGGAGCCCGAAGGGCGGGGGACATTCGCGGAGGGGAGTACCCCGTCGGCGCGAGCCCGTCCCCACCCCCACCCGTAGACGGCAGGGACAGCACAGACGGCAGGAAAGAGCATCAAGCCAGCCACCTCTTGCGCCGCTTGTAGCTCTTCACATCCCGGAAGCTCTTGCGATCCGCCCCCCCCACGCCGAGGTAGAACTCCTTCACGTCCTCGTTCTCGCGCAGGCTCTGCGCCGCGCCGTCCATCACGATGCGGCCGTTCTCGAGGATGTAGCCGTAGTCGGCGTAGCGCAGCGCCATGTTGGTGTTCTGCTCGGCCAGCAGGAAGGTCACGCGTTCCTTGGTGTTGAGGTCCTTCACGATCTCGAACACCTCCTCCACGATCTGCGGCGCCAGGCCCATCGAGGGCTCGTCGAGCAGCACCATCGTCGGGTTGGCCATCAGCGCGCGGCCGATCGCGCACATCTGCTGCTCGCCGCCCGAGGTGTAGGCCGCCTGCGAGGTGCGCCGCGTCTTCAGGCGCGGGAAGTAGGCATAGACCTTCTCGAGCGTCTGCTGCACCGCGGCCTTGCCATCGGTGCGCGTGTAGGCGCCCGTCATCAGGTTCTCTTCGATGGTCAGGTGCGCGAAGCAGTGACGGCCTTCCATCACCTGGATCAGCCCGCGCTTGACCAGCTCGGCCGGCGACAGCGCCTCGATGCGCTCGCCGCGCAATTCGATCGTGCCCTTGGTGACCGCGCCGCGCTCGCCCGCCAGCAGGTTGCTCACCGCGCGCAGCGTCGTCGTCTTGCCCGCGCCGTTGCCGCCCAGCAGCGCCACGATCCCGCCCTCGGGCACGCTCAGCGACACGCCCTTGAGCACCAGGATCACGTGGTTGTAGATGACCTCGATGCCGTTGACGTCGAGAAGGATGTTGGGTTGGCTCATGGTGTTCTTTCGGACATCCGCAAAGACATACGAAGCGATGCCTTTGCGGATGCCGCCTTCCCGTGCAGGGGAGGCAGGCCCCCTTCCGCTCGGCGGGAGGGGGTAGGGGGAGGGTGCCGTCAGTCCCTGGCACCTGCCAGAGCGTCAGCTCTGGCAGTCAGCCGCGTCGCGGCGCGTGAGCTTCTTCTCGGTCGCGTACTTGTCGGCTGCGGCCTTCGCCATCGGCTTGATGATCTGCTCGTCGGCCTGGTACCAGTCCGACATGCCGCCCCACTGCGCGCCGTCCCAGGTGTGGACACGGGCCCAGGTCGAGCCCATGTGGTCCTGGCACGAGGTGCTCACCGGACGCATCACGCCCGAGAAGCCCAGCGCGTCGAGCTTCTTCTGGTCGAGCGCGAGGTTCTCGAAGCCCCAGCGCACCTGGTCGCCGGTCATGACCTTGCCCTTGCCGAAGCGCTCCTGCGCGCGGCGCACGGCCTCGACCGACAGCATCTGGATGATCACGCCGCGCGTGTAGAGGACCGAGCCCACCTCGTCCTTCGGACCCGTGCCCTGGCCCTTCTCGTGCACCTGCTTGAGGATGTCCTGGATCACCTTGGGCTGCGTGCCCGAGGTGTTGAGCGCCAGCGCGTTGTAGCCCTTGGCATTCGCGCCCACGTCCTTCACGTCGGGCTCGGCGCCGGCCCACCACACGCCGTACATCTTCTCGCGCGGGTAGCCCGTGGCCACGGCTTCCTTGAGCGCGGTGGAGTTCATCACGCCCCAGCCCCACAGCAGCACGTAGTCGGGCCGCTGCTGGCGCACCTGCAGCCAGGCCGACTTCTGCTCGACGCCGGGCGCGGTCACGGGGATCAGCGAGAGCTCGAAGCCGTTCTGCTTCGCGCGCTCCTGCAGCAGCGGGATCGGTTCCTTGCCGAACGGCGAGTCGTGATAGACCAGCGCGATCTTCTTGCCCTTGAGCTTGTCGAGGCCGCCTTCCTTCTTGCCGATGTGCTGGATCAGGATGTCGGCCGCGGTCCAGTAGCTGCCCATCAGCGGGAAGTTCCACTTGAAAACGCCGCCGTCCTGCGAGGCCGCGAGGCCGTAGCCCAGCGTGATCAGCGGGATCTTGTCGGTCAGCACCTTGTCGGTCAGCGCGAAGGTGATGCCGGTGGCCTGCGGGTCGAACAGCGCGACGCCCGGGCGGCCCTTGAGGCGCTCGTAGCATTCCACGCCCTTGTCGGTGGCGTAGCCGGTCTCGCACTCTTCATACGAGATCTTCACGCCGTTGATGCCGCCTTGCGCATTCACCAGCTTCAGGTAGTCCTGCTTGCCGTTGGCCCAGGGCGTGCCGTTGGGTGCATAGGGGCCGGTGCGATAGACCAGCAGCGGGAAGAACTGCTCCTTGGCCTGTGCCTGTGCGAGCGAGGGCGCCAGCGCGGTGCCGAGGGTGCCGGCCACCAGGGCGGCGGTCAGAGCGAGCGATTTCAGTTTCATGCCTGTCTCCTTTTTGGGGGCACCGCGGTGCCGGGTTGTCAACGCCGAAAAAACGCTTGAAAAGCTCAATGGGGGAAGGGCCACAGCCGCAGCTTCTCCTTGGCCGTGGACCACAGCCGCGCGAGGCCGTGCGGTTCCACGATCAGGAAGAACACGATGAGCGCGCCGAAGATCATGTATTCGAGGTGCGAGGCCAGGGCGGTCGAGATCGAGAAGCCCAGCCAGCCCGGCAGCTGGTTCAGCAGCAGCGGCAGCAGCACGATGAAGGCGGCGCCGAAGAAGCAGCCCATGATCGAGCCGAGGCCGCCGATGATCACCATGAACAGCAGCTGGAACGAGCGGTCGATGCTGAAGGCCGCAGGCTCCCAGGCCCCCAGGTGCACGAAGCCCCACAGCGCGCCGGCCACGCCGACGATGAAGCTGCTGACCGCGAAGGCCGTGAGCTTGGCGTAGACCGGGCGGATGCCGATCACCGCGGCCGCCACGTCCATGTCGCGCATCGCCATCCATTCGCGGCCGATCGCGCTGCGCACCAGGTTCTTCGCGAGCAGCGCGAAGATCACCACCAGCGCGAGGCAGAACAGGTACTTCTGCACCGGCGATTCGATCGGGATGCCGAACACGTTGAGGCCCGCCACGCTGACCGAACCCGACGACGAGTTGTTGGTGAACCACTGGATGCGCAGGAAGGCCCAGTCGGTGAAGAACTGCGCCGCCAGCGTGGCCACCGCGAGGTAGAGCCCCTTGATGCGCAGGCTCGGGATGCCGAACAGCACGCCGATCACCGTGGCGCACAGGCCGCCCAGCAGCAGCGAGGCGATCAGCGGCATGCCGTCGATGCGCACGTGGAAGTTGTAGGCCGCGTAGGCGCCCACCGCCATGAAGGCGCCGGTGCCCAGCGAGATCTGGCCGCAGTAGCCCACCAGCACGTTGAGGCCGATGGCCGCGAGCGACAGGATCAGGAAGGGCGTGAGGATGGCGCGCATCCAGTAGTCCGACACGCCCAGCGGCACCGCGATGAAGGCCACCGCGAGCAGCGCGAGGATCGCCACGCGGTCCTGCAGGATCGGGAAGATCTGCTGGTCGGCGCGGTAGGTCGACTTGAACTGGCCGTTTTCTCTGTAAAACATCTTTCAGACCCGATCGATGATCTTCTCGCCGAACAACCCCTGCGGCCGCACCAGCAGGAACACGAGCGCCAGCACATAGGCGAACCAGATCTCGATGCCGCCGCCGAGCATCGGCCCGAGGTAGATCTCCGAGAGCTTCTCGCCCACGCCGATCAAAAGGCCGCCGATGATCGCGCCCGGGATCGAGGTCAGGCCGCCGAGGATCACCACCGGCAGTGCCTTGAGCGCCACCAGCGAGAGCGAGAACTGCACGCCGAGCTTGGAGCCCCAGATGATCCCGGCCACCAGCGCCGAGAAGCCGGCCACCGACCACACGATCACCCAGATGCGGTTGAGCGGAATGCCGATCGACTGCGCCGCCTGGTGGTCGTCGGCCACGGCGCGCAGCGCGCGGCCGGTGGCGGTCTTCTGGAAGAAGATCGCGAGCACCACCACCAGTGCCGCCGCCACCAGCGCCGCGATCAGGTCCTCCTGGCTCAGCAGCAGGCCGCCCTGGAAGGTGCTCTCGAGCACCATCAGCGGTTCCTTCGGCATGCCCACGTCGATCTTGTAGATGTCGTTGCCGAACAGCGTCTGGCCCAGGCCGTCGAGGAAGTAGGCGATGCCCAGCGTGGCCATCAGCAGCGTGATGCCTTCCTGGTTCACGAGCTTGCTGAGCGCGAGCCGCTCGATCAGCCAGGCCACCACCACCATGATCGCCATCGCCGCGATGAAGGCCAGGATGTTCGCGAGGATCAGGCTCTGGAAGCCCAGCCACTGCGGGATCCATTCGGCGAATCGCGCCATCGCGAGCGCCGCGAACAGCACCATCGCGCCCTGCGCGAAATTGAACACGCCCGAGGCCTTGTAGATCAGCACGAAGCCGATCGCTATCAGCGAATAGAGCATGCCGACCATCAGGCCGCCGAAGAGGGTCTCAAGAAAAAAGCCCATATCAATGCTCCACGCCCAGGTATGCCCGGATCACGTCTTCGTTGTTGCGCACTTCGTCGGGCGTGCCGTCGCCGATCTTCTTGCCGTAGTCGAGCACCACCACGCGGTCGGAGATGTCCATCACCACGCCCATGTCGTGCTCGATCAGCACGATGGTGGTGCCGAACTCGTCGTTCACGTCGAGGATGAAGCGGCTCATGTCCTGCTTCTCCTCCACGTTCATGCCGGCCATCGGCTCGTCGAGCAGCAGCACCTGCGGCTCCATCGCGAGCGCGCGGCCCAGGTCCACGCGCTTCTGCAGGCCGTAGGGCAGGCGGCCCACCGGCGTCTTGCGGTGCGCCTGGATCTCGAGGAAGTCGACGATGTGCTCGACGAACTCGCGCTGCTTGAGCTCCTCGCGCTCGGCCGGGCCCCAGCGCAGCGCCTGCGCGAGCAGGCCGCTCTTCATCTTGAGGTTGCGCCCCGTCATGATGTTGTCGAGCACGCTCATGCCCTTGAACAGCGCGAGGTTCTGGAAGGTGCGCGCCACGCCCATCTCGGCCACCTGGCGCGAGTTCATGTGCTTGAAGGTCTGGCCGCGGAAGGTGATCGAGCCCTGCTGGGGCCAGTACACGCCGTTGATGCAGTTGAGCATCGAGCTCTTGCCCGCGCCGTTGGGGCCGATGATGGCCCGCACCTCGTGCTCGCGCACGTTGAAGCTGATGTCCGTCAGCGCCTTCACGCCGCCGAAGCTCAGGGAGATGTTCTGCACGTCCAGGATGACGTCGCCGGTTTTTCTTGCCATGTCAGGCCGCCTTTGCCATGCCGGGGAAGCGCTTCGCCTCGACGATCTTCAGGGTCGCGCTCACCGCGCCGGTGCGGCCGTCCTCGAACTTCACCTGGGTCTCGATGAACTGCTCGGTCTTGCCGCCGTACAGCGCCTCGACCAGCACCGCGTATTTCTCGGCGATGAAGCCGCGACGCACCTTGCGCGTGCGGGTCAGCTCGTCGTCGTCGGGGTCGAGCTCCTTGTGCAGCACCAGGAAGCGCGCGATCTGCGTCTCGCCCATGCCGGCTTCCGCCGCCAGGTCAGCGTTGACCTTGCCGAGGCACTCGGCGATCAGCGCCAGCACCTCGGGCTTGCCGGCCAGGTCGACGTAGCCGCCATAGGCCAGGCCGCGGCGCTCGGCCCAGTTGCCCACGGCCTCGAAGTCGATGTTGACGAAGGCGCTGACCTCGTCGCGCGCATGGCCGAAGCACACGGCTTCCTTGATCTGCGGGAAGAACTTGAGCTTGTTCTCGATGTAGTTGGGCGCGAACATCGCACCGCCCGCGAGCCGGCCCACGTCCTTGGCGCGGTCGATGATGCGCAGGTGGCCCTCGCTGTCGAGCACGCCGGCGTCGCCGGTGTGGAAGTAGCCGTTCGCATCGAGCACCTCGGCCGTGGCGTCGGGGCGCTTGTAGTACTCCTTGAGCACCGAGACGCCGCGCACCAGCACCTCGCCGTCGTCGGCGATCTTGAGTTCGATGCCCGGCGCGGCCGTGCCCACGGTCTGCAGCTTGACCTTGCCGTCCTGCTGCAGGCAGACATAGGCGCAGGTCTCGGTCTGGCCGTAGAACTGCTTGAGGTTGACGCCGATCGAGCGGTAGAAGCGGAACAGGTCGGGCCCGATCGCCGCGCCCGCGGTGTAGGCCACGCGGATGCGGCTCATGCCCAGCACGTTGCGCAGCGGGCCGTAGACCAGCAGGTTGCCCAGGCCGTACAGCAGCCGGTCGCCGGCGCCCACGGGCTGGCCGTTGAGGATGTCGGCGCCCACGCGCTGCGCGAGCGCCATGAACTTCGCATAGAGCCAGCGCTTCGGAGCCGCCGCGTCCTCCATGCGGATCGACACCGCGGTGAGCAGGCCCTCGAAGGTGCGCGGCGGGCCGAAGTAGTAGCTCGGGCCGATCTCGCGCATGTCGTTCATCACCGTGGCGGCCGACTCGGGGCAGTTGAGCGTGAAGCCGCCCACCAGCCATTGCGCCACCGAGAACAGGTGGTCGCCGACCCAGGCCATCGGCAGGTAGCTCATGATGTTGTCGCCGGGGCCGAGCCTGTCGGTTTCCACGCCGCCGCGGCCCGCCGCGATGAAGCTCGCATGCGTCTGGCACACGCCCTTGGGGCGGCCGGTGGTGCCCGAGGTGTAGAGGATCACGCCCACGTCGGTGGCCTCGCCGCTGGCCACCGCGGCGTCGAACACGCCGGGATGCGCCTGGTCGTAGGCGCGGCCGAGCTCGCGCAGCTGCTCGTAGCCGATCAGCCCGGGCTGGTCGTAGTGGCGCAGGCCCTTCGGGTCGTCGTAGATGATATGGCGGATGCCCTGGCGGCCCTCGCCGCGCGCCACGCGCTCGGCCTGCAGGTCGCGGCATTCGAGCAGCTTGTCGACCTGCTCCTGGTCCTCGACCACCACGAAGTCGATGGCCGCGTCGTCGAGCATGAACACCATCTCGTTGGCCACCGCGTCCTGGTACAGCGGCACCGGCACGCCGCGCAGGCTCTGCGCCGCGACCACCGCCATGTACAGGTGCGGCCGGTTGGCGCCGACGATCGCGAGGTTGTCGAAGGATTGGAAGCCCAGGCTCGCGAGGCCGCACGCGATCTCGCGCACTTCCTGCGCCACGGCGCGCCAGGTCCAGGTCTGCCAGATGCCGAGGTCCTTCTCCCGCACCGCGGGCGACTCGGGCTGCGCTTGCGCATGCGCAAGCAGCAGGCGGGGAAAGGTGAGGGCGTTTGTTTGCACGGTGCGCGGATCGTAGGGCCGCACTTTGACGTCCAGTTGTCGTTCCAACGACAATCCTAGGGACACTACTCCCCGGAGTTTCCCGATGCCGACCGGCAGCCCCTCGCTCAACCTCCCCCTCGCCGCGGGCAGTTCGATCAAGGACCGCGTGCGTCCGCCCAATGCCGCCGAGCTCGACGGCATCCCCTGGCTGCTCACGCTCACCGCGCCCGAGCGCCGCCGCGCCGAGGCCGCGCTGGTGGTCGGCGAGGCCGAGGTCGGCGACCTGGTGTGCCGCGTGGGGCGCTCGCCCACCTACTGGTTCGGCGTGGTCGAGGGCCTGCTCAAGATGAGCAACGACAACGCCGACGGCGGCTCGGTCACCTACACCGGCGTGCCGCCCGGCGGCTGGTTCGGCGAAGGCACGGTGATGAAGCGCGAGCCCTACCGCTACAACATCCAGGCGCTGCGGCGCAGCCTCGTCGCGGGCCTGCCGATCGAGAGCTTCCACTGGCTGCTCGACCATTCGATCGGCTTCAACCGCTTCGTGATGAACCAGCTCAACGAGCGCCTGGGCCAGTTCATCGCCGCGCTCGAGATCGACCGCCTCAACAACCCCGACGCGCGCGTGGCGCGCAACCTGGTCTCGCTGTTCAACCCGGTGCTCTATCCGGGCGTGGGTGAGGTCCTGCGCATCACGCAGCAGGAGCTCGCCTATCTGGTGGGCCTGTCGCGTCAGCGCGTGAACGAGGCGCTCAACGGGCTGTCGGCGCAGGGCCTGATCCGCGTCGAATACGGCGGCCTGCGCGTGCTCGACCTGCCCGGGCTGCGCGCGACGGCGATGACGAGCCGCAAGACTTCCTCGACAGACACCGGCCACGGAAAGAAATCATGAGCCTGCAAGACCAACTCCAGATCGTTCCCGCCGATGTCCACGTGGCCGGCTTCGTGCCACCGCCGCCGCCCGCGCCCAAGGCGGCGGAGCCGGGGCCCACGCCCGAGCAGCTGGCCGAGCGCAATGCCGCGCTGAGCGAGCGGCTCGAGGCCATGGACGAGCTGCTCGCCAAGCCGCTCAAGGACATCCTCGCCGAGCACGAGAAGGCCGGCGAGTCCGCGCTCGCGTGGGACCGCTTCGGCGCGATGTGGATGCTGTCGCAGCGCGCGATGCGGCGCGTGGCGCTGGACCTGGGCGCGCAGCTCGGCGTGAGCGAGGAGGAGATCGTGGCGCGCGCGCTCGCGCATGCGAACGCGGTGCTCAACGGCGCGGACGAGAACGACCTGGGCGGCACGATCGCGCCCGCGCAGATGGGGCACATCGCGCGGCACCGCAACTTCCTGCGCGGGCAGTTCCGCGGCGGCTGAACGCGCGGGCCGCTAGCGCTCGAGCGCCATCTGCTTGAGCTTGTTGTAGAGCGTCGAGCGGCTGATGCCGAGCAGGCGGGCCGCGAGCAGCTTGTTGCCCTTGGTCTCCTGCAGCGCATTGAGCAAGGCCTTCTGTTCGGTCTCGTTCACGGCGGCGTGCAGGTCGTGGCGGACCGCGGTGGCCGTTGCGGTCGATGAGGCCGTCGCGGCCGGCCGCGCGCCGTCGTTGAGCAGCATGTGCTCTGCGCGCAGCTCCGAGGCATCGCCAGACACCACGCAGGCGCGTTCGAGCACGTTGCGCAGTTCGCGCACGTTGCCGGGCCAGCCGAACTTCGCGAGCAGCGCCAGCGCGTCGGGCGCGATGTCCTTCTCGCGCATGCCGAGCGTGGCGCAGAGTTCGGCCAGCAGCAGGTCGACCAGCTCGGGCAGGTCCTCGAGCCGCTCGCGCAGCGGCGGAATCTGGATCGGCACCACGCTCAGGCGGTAGTAGAGGTCGGCGCGGAACTGGCCGGTCTCGACCAGTTGCCGGAGGTCGCGGCTGGTGGCCGCGATCACGCGCAGGTCGAGCGGGATCACGGTGTTGCCGCCGATCGGCTCGATCTCGCGCTCCTGCAGCGCGCGCAGCAGCTTGACCTGGATGCGCATCGGCATGTCGCCGATCTCGTCGAGGAACAAGGTGCCCTTGTCGGCCAGCATCATCTTGCCGGTGCGGCCCTTGGGATGGGCACCGGTGTAGGCGCCCGGCGCGGAGCCGAAGAACTCGGCCTCCATCAGTTCCTCGGGAATGGCCGCCACGTTGACGCCGATGAAGTTCTGCCGCGCGCGCCGCGAGGCCGCATGGATGCCCTGCGCGACCATCTCCTTGCCCGTGCCGGTTTCGCCGAGCAGCAGCACCGTGGAGTCGGTGGCCGCCACCTGCCGCGCGCTGCGCCGCACCTGCGCGGCCTGCGGGCTCGAGCCGACGAAGTGGCTGAACTCGTACTTCGTGCGGCGCAGCTGGTTGAGCTTCGAGCGCGTGCGCTCGAGCTCGTTCTGCAGCTGCTGGATGCGCGCGAGCATCGGCCGCAGCGGATCGAGCTCGTCGAACAGCACGAAGCAGAAACCGCCGATGACTTCCTGCGCGTCGTTCTTGATCGGGAAGCGCGACACCACGGCCCAGCGCCCGTTGACCTCGACCAGGTCGAAGGGGATCGAGCGGCCGGTCTCGACCACCTCGGGCATGCGCGTCGCGGGCACCACCGTCGAGATGTGCTGGCCGACCACCGGCCGGTCGGGCTCCAGGCCGATGAAGGCCAGGTAGCGCGCATTGGCCCAGATGACCTTGCCATCGCGCCCGATCACGAAGGCGCCCTCGGCGAGCTGGCCGAACAGCTCGAAGAAGGACTGCAGGGCCTGGCCCCGGATGCTCGCCAGGTCGAAGGCCTGGTCTCCCTTGATCTGCAGCATGGCTGACTCCCTTGGTTCGCGGGTGCGAATGTCCATGACGCGCGGCGGTGGCGCGCAGGGGCGTGACTTTAGACGCTCCGAATCGATGTCCAGTTGTTGGACGTGGTGTGCATTTGCCTGGACAGTATTGGACATCGCTTGCACAGCGTCGCGCGCGCTCGCGGCATTCGGGTTTACGCGAAGCGCCCGAATGAGAAACACGCGCGCCGCGACAGCCGCGATCGACGGGCACGCTTTCTGCAAAACCAGCGCCAAGGGCCGAGCGATTTCGGCGCCACAAGATGCTGGAGACAAGTTGCATGAACGAGATCAATCGACGCGTGGCCGTGGTGGGAGCGGGCCTCATGGGCGTGGGCATCGCGAGCTGCCTGGCACTCGCCGGTGAAGCGGTCGATGTGTTCGATCTCAGCGAAGCGCGACGCGCCGAACTGCCCGCGCTGGCGGACAAAATCTTCGAGGAATTGATGGCCGCGGGCCGCATCGCGGTGGCCGAGCGCGACGCGGCCCGCACGCGGATTCGCGTCGTGGCCGACCTTGCGGCGCTGGCCGATGCATCGCTCGTGTTCGAGGCCGTCGTCGAGCGACTCGAAGTCAAGCATGCGCTCTATGCCGAGCTCGAGGCCGTGCTGCCCTCCTATGCCTTGATCGCGAGCAACACCAGCGGCTTCATGCCGGACGTGCTGTGCGAGCGCATGGCGCATCCCGAGCGCTTTCTCGTCGCGCACTTCTGGAATCCGCCGCACGTCATCCCGTTCGTCGAACTCGTGCCGGCGCAAGCCACCGCGCCCGAGGCCTGCGCGGCCCTTCGCGGCCGGCTCGAAAGCGCGGGCTTCGAGGCCGTGCTGCTGAGCAAGGCGGCGCCCGGCTTCGTCGGCAACCGGATCCAGTTCGCGGTACTGCGCGAAGCGCTCCACCTGGTGCAAAGCGGCGTGGCCGACGCGGCCACCGTCGACGCGGTCGTGCGCGCCTGCATCGGCAAGCGCTATGCGTCCTTCGGTCCGCTCGAGACGGCCGATCTCGGCGGCCTCCACACCTTCCTCGACATCGGCGGCCACCTGATGCCGCAGCTCGAGAAGAACGAATCGGTGCTGCAGCTGCTGCAGACCCTGGTGGCGGCCGGCCGATGCGGCGCGA
This sequence comes from Variovorax sp. GW821-FHT10D07, assembly GCF_059415325.1. Taxonomy (NCBI): domain Bacteria; kingdom Pseudomonadati; phylum Pseudomonadota; class Betaproteobacteria; order Burkholderiales; family Comamonadaceae; genus Variovorax; species Variovorax sp. GW821-FHT10D07. Next base: position 270,289 of record NZ_JBWKMZ010000004.1, read on the forward strand.
CCACCGGCCACGGCTTCTACGAATGGACCGACGCGCATTGGCAATCGGTGCGCGAACGCCGGCATGGCATGTTGGCGCGGTAGCGCCCGCCGTATCGATCGGCGCCCGTCGCCGTGAATCCCGCAGGCCATGCACGCATGGCGATTTCTCGACTCCACCACAAAGAGAGACAAGCATGAACAGAAGCATCCAGTTTTCATTGCAACGCCGCGCGAAGAGCGCCGTGCCACGTATCTCCTTCGCCGCGACGCTCGCCGCCGCGGCCTTGCTGAGCGCCTGCGGCGGGAGCGGCGATGGCGTGGCCTTCGTCCCGCAGGCAGCGGTGCCAGCGCCAGCGCCAGCACCGGCGCCGGCACCCGCGCCGGCCGCGGCCACGCCGCTGAACTGCGAGCAGATGGCGAAGCTCTCCGTGCCCGCCTCGGCGATCGCGCTCGCCACCGGCGGCGCCAAGGTGACGGCGGCCACGCTGGTGCCCGCGGGCGGCAAGGCGCCGAAGAGCCACGGCGAGTACTGCCAGCTCAGCGCCGAGATCGCACCGGTCGACCCGGCCGCGCCGCCGATCAAGCTGACGCTGCTGCTGCCCACCGAGTGGAACCGCAAGGCCATGATGTACGGCGGTGGCGGCTACGACGGCAGCATTCCCGTTGTCGCCGGCAACGTGCCCGCCGGTCCCGTCGACGCACTCGACCCGGTCGGGCGCGGCTATGCGGTGTTCGGAAGCGACTCGGGCCACGACGCGACCACCGATCCCGCCAACCTCGGGGCCTTCGCGCTCAACACGGAGGCCTTGCGCAACTTCTCGTTCGAGGCCCTGAAGAAGACGCGCGACGCGGCCGTGTTCCTGATCGAGCAGCGCTATGCCCAGCGCCCGCAGCGCAGCTACTTCGCGGGCGGCTCGTCGGGCGGCCGCGAAGCGCTCGCGGTGGTGCAGAAATGGCCGACCGATTTCAACGGCGCCATCGTGCTCTACCCGGCCTTCAACGCGGCCAGCCTCGACCTGCAGTTCGGCCGCATCACGCGCGCGCTGGCCCAGCCCGGCGCCTACCCCAGCCTCGCGAAGCGCGGCGCGCTGTTCGATGCGGCGATGCAGGCCTGCGATGCCCTCGATGGCGTGAAGGACGGGCTGATCGGCAACCAGAACGCCTGCAACCAGCGCTTCGATCCCGCGACCGCGCTGCTCGACGGAAAGCCACTGCGCTGCCCGGGCGGTGCCGACATGGCGGACGACTGCCTGTCGGATGCGCAGATCGCCGCCTTCAAGGTGATCGACACGTCGGCCGTCTTCAACTACCCGCTCGGCAGCGGCGAGAACCAGTATCCGGGCTTCAATGCCTGGGGCGCCGAGTTCGGTCGGTCCGGCATCGGCCAGACGACCGTCGCCTACCTGGGCCTGGGAGCGCAGCCGCCCGCCTCGCCGATGCCCGCGTTCGCGCCCTTCCACTCGAACTTCTGGGACCAGTGGGTGCGCTTCTTCGTGACGAAGAACCCCGCTTTCGATTCGCTGACGCTCGACCCGGAAAATCCCGGCCCCTGGCAGGCACGCATCGCCGAGCTCACGGGGCTGCAGGACATCAACCAGGCCGACCTCTCGGCGTTCGCCGCGAACGGCGGCAAGCTGCTGATGGCGCATGGCACGGCCGATCAACTGGTCAGCACGCGCGCCACCGACCAGTACTTCAACCGGGTGCGCGCCACCATGGGTGCGGAGCGCGTGAAGGGCTTCATGCGCTACTACCAGATCCCGGGCTACGCGCATGCCGTGGGAACGGTGTTCAACGCCAGCTGGGATTCGCTGAGCGCGCTCGAGAACTGGGTGGAGAAGGGCACGGCACCGACCGCGATGACCGTGACCGACGCCCCGATCGACCCCGTGACCATGACCGCGAGCGTGCCCCGCCGCACCCGGCCGCTTTGCGACTACCCGGCCTGGCCCAAGTACAAGGGCAGTGGCGATGTCAATGCAGCGGCGAGCTTCTCGTGCGTCAACGAATGAACGAGGCGCGCATGAACCAGACCACGCCGCGCGAAGAGGTCCGTCGATGAGCGGCTGCATTCTCGAAACACGCCAGCTCACCAAGGAATTCAAGGGTTTTACCGCGGTCAGCAAGGTCGACCTCTCGGTCGTGCGCGGTTCGATCCACGCGCTCATCGGACCCAACGGCGCAGGCAAGACGACCTGCTTCAACCTGCTCACGAAGTTCCTCGAACCCACCAGTGGCACGATCCTGTTCAACGGCCAGGACATCACGGGCGAGCGCCCCGCGCAGATCGCGCGGCGCGGCATCATCCGCTCGTTCCAGATCTCGGCCGTGTTCCCGCACCTCACGCTGCTGGAGAACGTGCGCCTGGGGCTGCAGCGCAGGCTGGGCACCTCGTACCACTTCTGGAAGAGCGAGAAGTCGCTCGAGCCCTTGAATGCGAGGGCGCGCGAGCTGCTCGCCGAGGTGGGCCTCGAAGAACTCGCCGAAGAGCAGACCGTGAACCTGCCCTATGGCCGCAAGCGCGCGCTCGAGATCGCGACCACGCTCGCGATGGAGCCCGAGCTGATGCTGCTGGACGAGCCCACGCAGGGCATGGGCCATGAGGACGTGCACCGCGTGGCCGAGCTGATCAAGCGCGTGTCGGCGGGGCGCACCATCCTGATGGTCGAACACAACATGAGCGTGGTCTCGACCATCGCCGACACCATCACCGTGCTGCAGCGTGGCGCCGTGCTGGCCGAAGGCCCGTATGCGGAAGTCTCGAAGAACCCGCAGGTCATGGAGGCCTACATGGGCACCACGGACGGCCAACTGCAGGGAGCCCACTGATGACCGCCGCACTCGAGATCAAGGGCCTGCAGGCCTGGTACGGCGAATCGCATGTGCTGCACGGTGTCGACATGGTCGTGCAGCCGGGCGAGGTCGTCACCTTGCTGGGCCGCAATGGCGCGGGCCGCACCACCACGCTGCGCGCGATCATGGGCCTGACCGGCGCGCGCAAGGGCAGCATCGAGGTCAACGGCAAGGAAACGATCGCGATGCCCACGCACCGCATCGCGCACCTGGGCATCGGCTACTGCCCCGAGGAACGCGGCATCTTCGCGAGCCTGTCGTGCGAGGAGAACCTGATGCTGCCGCCCGAGCTCAAGGGCGCGGGGCAGGGCATGTCGGTCGACGAGATCTACGCGATGTTCCCGAACCTGGCGGAGCGCCGCCACAGCCAGGGCACGCGACTGTCGGGCGGCGAGCAGCAGATGCTGGCGGTGGCGCGCATCCTGCGCACGGGCGCCAAGCTGCTGCTGCTCGACGAGATCTCCGAAGGCCTGGCGCCGGTGATCGTGCAGGCGCTCGCGCGAATGATCACGACCTTGCGTTCCAAGGGCTACACCATCGTGATGGTGGAGCAGAACTTCCGCTTCGCGGCGCCGTTGGCCGATCGCTTCTACGTGATGGAGCACGGCCGCATCGCCCTGACATTCGGCGCCGACGAGCTCGAAGCCCGGATGCCCGTGCTCACCGAACTGCTCGGTGTCTAGCGATCCCCATTCATCCACCAAGGAGGCAATCCCATGAAACAACGCAACCCATTCATCGCCACCGCCATCGGCCTCGGCATCCTGGCGCTCGGCGCGGCCAGCGCGGCACAGGCGCAGGAGAAGGTCAGGATCGGCTTCATCACCGACATGTCCGGCCTCTACGCCGACCTCGAGGGCAAGAACGCCGCGATGGCGATCCAGATGGCGATCGACGACTTCGGCGGCAAGGTCAATGGCCAGCCTGTGGAGCTGCTGACGGCCGACCACCAGAACAAGGCCGACATCGCCGCCTCGAAGGCGCGCGAGTGGATCGACACGCAGGGCCTGAGCATGGTGTTCAGCGGCACCAACTCCGGCACCGCGCTCGCGACCGCGAAGGTGGCCACCGAGAAGAAGCGCGTGCATTTCAACAACGGCGCCGCGTCCTCCGCGCTCACCAACGAGCAGTGCAGCCCCTACACCGTGCACTACGCCTACGACACGGTCGCGCTGGCCAAGGGCACGGGCGCGGCGGTGGTCGACCGCGGCGGCAAGAGCTGGTTCTTCCTGACGGCCGACTACGCCTTCGGCGCCGCGCTCGAGGCCGACACCACCACGGTGATCAAGGAGAAGGGCGGCACCGTGGTGGGCGGCGTCAAGCATCCGCTCAACGCCTCCGACTTCTCGTCCTTCCTGCTGCAGGCGCAGAACTCCAAGGCGCAGATCCTCGGCCTGGCCAATGCCGGCGGCGACACCATCAATTCGATCAAGGCCGCCAGGGAGTTCGGCATCAACAAGACCATGAAGACCGCCGGCCTGCTGGTGTTCCTCACCGACATCCACAGCCTGGGCCTGAAGAACACCGAGGGCCTGCTGCACACCACGAGCTGGTACTGGGACCTCAACGACGACACGCGCAAGTTCGCCAACCGCTTCTACGAGAAGACCAAGCGCATGCCGACCGACGTGCAGGCCGCCGACTACTCGGCCACGATGACCTACCTGAAGGCCGTGGCCGCCGCCAAGACCACCGATGCCGACAATGTGATGGCGCAGCTCAAGAGCATGAAGATCGACGACTTCTACGGCAAGGGCCAGATCCGCGCCGACGGCAGCTTCATCCACGACATGTACCTGGTGGAGGCGAAGTCGCCGTCCGAGTCGAAGAAGCCCTGGGACTACCTGAAGGTGCTCAAGACCCTGCCGGGCGACCAGATCTTCACGACCAAGGCCGAGAGCAAGTGCGCGCTCTGGAAATGACCGACCCCCGCGGGCCCGCTCGGGCCCGCGCTTGCTGAATCCCCTATGACCATTTCCCTTCCCGCCTTGTTGAGCCAGCTCCTCCTGGGGCTGGTCAACGGCTCCTTCTATGCCATCCTGAGCCTCGGGCTGGCCGTCATCTTCGGCCTGCTCAACGTCATCAACTTCGCGCACGGCGCGCTGTTCATGCTCGGCGCGGTGCTCACCTGGATGGCGATGGAATATTTCGGCATCAACTACTGGGTGATGCTGATCGCGGCGCCCATCGTCATCGGCCTGTTTGGCGTGCTGATCGAACGGCTGCTGCTGCGCTGGATCTACAAGCTCGACCACCTCTACGGCCTGCTGCTCACCCTGGGCCTCACGCTGCTCATCGAGGGCGTGTTCCGCTCCATCTACGGCGTCTCGGGCCTGGCCTACGACGCGCCCGAGGCGCTGTCGAGTGCCACCGACCTGGGCTTCATGGTGCTGCCCAACTACCGCGCCTGGGTGGTCGTGGCCTCGCTGGTCGTGTGCATCGCCACCTGGTTCGTGATCGAGAAGACCCGCATCGGCGCCTACCTGCGCGCGGGCACCGAGAACCCGCGCCTGGTCGAGGCCTTCGGCGTCAACGTGCCGCTGATGATCACGCTGACCTATGCCTTCGGCGCCGGCCTCGCGGCCTTCGCGGGCGTGCTGGCCGCGCCGGTGATCCAGGTCTCGCCGCTGATGGGACAGAACCTGATCATCGTGGTGTTCGCCGTCGTCGTGATCGGCGGCATGGGCTCGATCATGGGCGCCATCCTCACCGGGCTGGGGCTGGGCGTGATCGAGGGCTTCACCAAGGTCTTCTATCCCGAGGCCTCGTCCACCGTCGTGTTCGTGATCATGGTCATCGTGCTGCTGGTGCGTCCTGCCGGCCTGTTCGGCAAAGAGAAGTGAGAGCAGGCGGCATGAACATGAAAAAGATCTCCACCGTCTTCTACGGCCTGCTGCTCGTCGCGCTGGTGCTGGCGCCGTTCTTCGGCGCCTACCCGGTGTTCGTGATGAAGCTCTTGTGCTTCGCGCTGTTCGCCTCGGCCTTCAACCTGCTGCTGGGCTTCACCGGGCTCTTGTCCTTCGGCCATGCGGCCTTCCTCGGCGGCTCGGCCTACGTGGCCGGCCATGCGATCAAGGTCTGGGGCCTCACGCCCGAACTGGGCCTGATCGCGGGCACGCTGGTGGGTGCGCTGCTGGGCTGGCTGTTCGGCGTGCTGGCCATCCGCCGCCAGGGCATCTATTTCGCGATGATCACCCTGGCGCTGGCGCAGATGATGTTCTTCGTCGCGCTGCAGGCGAGGTTCACCGGCGGCGAGGACGGCCTGCAGGGCGTGCCGCGCGGCAAGCTGTTCGGCCTGCTCGACCTGAGCAACGACCTCACGATGTACTACGTCGCGCTCGCGATCGTGGCAGCCGCCTTCCTGCTGATCGTGCGCACCATCCACTCGCCGTTCGGGCAGGTGTTGAAGGGCATCAAGGAGAACGAGCCGCGCGCGCTGTCGCTGGGCTACGACGTGGCGCGCTTCAAGCTGCTGGCCTTCGTGATCTCGGCGGCGCTGTCGGGCCTGGCGGGTTCGCTCAAGACGCTGGTGCTGGGCTTCGCGACCCTGTCGGACGTGCACTGGACCGCGTCGGGCCAGGTGATCCTGATGACGCTGGTGGGCGGGCTGGGCACCTTGTCGGGGCCGCTGGTGGGCTCGGCCGTGGTCGTGCTGCTGGAGAACAAGATCGGCGAGCTGGGCAACCTGCTCGCGCGCATCACCACCATCGACTGGTTCAACACGCTGGGCGAGTCGGTGACCATGGTCACGGGCCTGATCTTCGTGATCTGCGTGCTGGCCTTCCGCAAGGGGATCATGGGCGAGATCATCGCCTTCATCGATCGGCGCAAGGCGCGGTAGAAATCGGGATCGGACAGCCGTACGCAGAGGGCGCGAAGGTTTCGCAGAAGTCGCAGAAAAGAACAGCCAAGGAGATGTGTGGGCCGTGCCTCGATGGGCGTTGTGCCCCATGCGAAGCCTTCCGGGCGCGGCGGTGGTGCGAGCGCAGCCCACCTTCAGGTTTTCCTTTTGCGACTTCTGCGAAACCTTCGCGATTTCTGCGTTCGGCAGCCCGCATTCCACGCAACTCGCGGGGCTTCACTATCATCGCCCCCATGCCCACCTCCCACCTCTACCTCATCACCGGCGCATCGCGCGGCCTCGGCCGCGCCATGGCCGAACAGCTGCTGCAACCCGGCCACGTCCTGCTGTGCATCTCGCGCCGCCAGAGCCCCGAACTCGCCGAACAGGCGAAGGCGGCCGGCGTCGAACTCGTGCAATGGGAACAGGACCTGTCCGACCCCGTCGCCTCGGCCGCGCGCCTGCGCGAATGGCTGGCCGCGCAGGACGCGCAGCGCTTCGACGCCGTCACGCTGATCAACAACGCGGGCACGGTCGGCAATCCCGCGCCGCTCGCGACCGCGGTCGATGCCGAGCTGTCGCAGGCGCTGCGCATCGGCCTGGAGGCACCGCTGCTACTGACCGCGGCCTTCCTCGGCGGCACGCGCGGCTGGCGCGGCGCGCGCAAGGTGCTCAACATCTCGTCGGGCCTGGGCCGCAACGCGATGGGCAGCCAGGCGCCGTACTGCGCGGCCAAGGCCGGCATGGACCACTACTCGCGCGCGGTCGCGCTCGAGGAAGCGAACCTGCCGAACGGCGCGCGCATCGTGTCGCTGGCGCCCGGCGTGATCGACACCGACATGCAGGTGCAACTGCGTGGCGCCTCGGCCGAGAACTTCCCCGACCGCACGCGCTTCGAGAAGCTCAAGAGCGAGGGCCTGCTCGACAGCCCCGCGAGCGCGGCCGCGAAGGTGCTCAAGTACCTCGCGCGCGCGGACTTCGGCGCCAAGCCGGTGGCCGACGTGCGCGATCCGGACTGAGCCCCCGCGCCATGGCCACTGCCCAGGGCATCGACACCGGCGAGTACAAGCTCTTTCCCTCGCCGAGGAATCAGCACCGTATCGTCTTCACGCACCAGGTCTTCGTGCCGTACCCCTACGCACTGATCGTGATGGACGAGTTCGGCTTCCAGGGCCGCCACAGCCTGTTCGCGGCCTGCCGCCTGAGCGACGGCAAGATGGGCCAGCTCGCGGCCTTCGAGCTGGAGTCGGACGTGGCGGTGTTCAACCGCAAGTTCGTGCCGGACTGAGCCAGGCCTCGGATGACGAGAACGTAACCGGGCGGATAAGTCCGCGTCGGTTTCCGTTTCTAGTGTGTGGGCGTGGAGAGATCGACGCCCCGCCCATGGCAAGCCAGAACGCATCGCCGTATCTCCACCCCCGCGCCTGACATCCAGCCGCGGGGAACACCCCAAGGAGATATGCATGTCGAACAGAAGAATCGCCGCGCTCGCGGCCGCCTCCGCCATGGCCGGCTTCATGCCGCTCATGGCCTCCGCCCAGCAGAGCTCGCAGCACGTCGATGCACCCTCGCACTTCGCGGCCAACGAAACGGGCATCAGGACCCATGCGGAACTGGCCGGCGCGGGCAAGTCGACGGGCCAGGTCGACCAGGAGCTGGCGACCGCGCAGAACGATCCGAAATGGAAGGGCTTCCTGGCCTATGGCGCGCCGGTTCCGGTGACCAATGCCAAGCCGAAGACCCGCGCCGAAGTGACGGCCGAGCTTGAGCGCGCACAGCAGCATCCGGGCTGGGAACGGGCTTCGCGCTCCGGCGCATCGCTGGTGCTGCCGGCCGCGCCGATGCCCGTGTCCGCGCGTTGAGGCGCGGTCCTCCAACGAAAAGAGGGCGCAGCGCGCCCTCCTTCTTCGTTCGCGGGCGCTCGCGCGCTTACTCGATGGTCGCGCCCGAGGCCTGCACGATGCCCTTCCACTTCTCGTAGTCGGTCTTCAGCAGCGCGCCGAACTGCTCGGGCGTCATGCTCTGCGGCTCGGCGCCCTGCGCGATGATCGCGGCCTGCATCTCGGGCGTGGCCAGCAGCTTGTTGACCTCGGCGTTCAGGGTGGCGATCACGTCCTTGGGCGTCTTGGCCGGCACGAACAGGCCATACCAGGTGCTCACGTCGAAGCCCTTGTAGCCGAGCTCGGCCACCGTGGGCGTGTCGGGCAGCGAGCTGCTGCGCCTGGCCGAGGTCACGGCCAGCGGGCGCAGCTTGCCGGCCTTGATCTGGGCCATGGCCGAGGGCACCGACGACACCATCAGGTCGACGTTGCCCGCGAGCACGTCCATCATGGCCGCGTTCGAGCCCTTGTAGGGCACGTGGCGCATCTTGATCTTGGCCGCGCCGTTGAAGATCTCGCCGGCCAGGTGGATGGTGGTGCCGTTGCCGGGCGAGCCGTAGGTGATGGTGTCGGGCGCGGCGCGCGCGGCCTTCACCACGTCGTCGAGCGTCTTGTACTTGGAGTTGGCCTGCGTGACGATCACCACGGGCGTGAAGGCCACGTGGGCCACCGCGGCCAGGTCCTTGGTCGGCTCGTAGCTGAGGTTCTTGTAGAGCCAGGGCGCGACGACCATGTTGTCCTTCTGGCCCATCACGATGTCGTAGCCCGTGGGCGCGGCGCGCGCGGCCTCGGCGATGCCGATGGTGCCGCCGGCGCCCGCGCGGTTGTCGGGCACCACGGTCCAGTGGTTGGTCTCGGTGAGCTTCTGGGCCACCAGGCGCGCCAGGATGTCGGTCCCGCCGCCGGGCGGGAAGGGCACGATCATGCGGATCGGCTTGGCGGGCCAGGCCTGGGCCTGGGCGGTGGAGGCGGCGCCGAAGGCCAGCGGAAGCGCCAGCGCGAGGGCCAGCGGGCGGATGAGTTGTCGGATCATGGGTTTGTCTCTGTATCTGGACGGATCGGGTTGCAGCCTGGAAGCCATCGCATCGCCGCACCAGGGTGCAGTGTGCCGGAACGACCCCGTGCGGGATTTCGCGGTTCACGATGGCCGTCTTCTCCAGGCGTGGCGGCTTGCACCGATTTTGCACCCCCTTAGTGCGCCTCGCGCCGTCTCCTGTTCCTTTTTGCGCCGCTGTCGGCACCACGGCCGTGCCGCCGAACCGATTCGGGCTGGCATGGAACTTGTGTGTTCTAAGCAAGTGACTTGCATGAATGCAAGTTGCTTGCTGAATCTGTCCACACCTGCTTCAATCCACACCCGAGGGCCCTGCTCATGCTGTTCCATCGCGCAATCGCCGGCGTTCTTTCCCTGTTCCTGCTCGGTGCCGCGCACGGCGCCGACATGCTGGAGACGGTGAAGAGCAAGAAAGAAATCGTCATCGGTACCGAGGCGCAGTTCGCGCCGTTCGAGTACCTGCAGGACGGCAAGATCGTGGGCTACGGCCCCGACCTGATGCGCCTGATCCTGGCCGACCTGCCCGAGGTCAAGGTCAAGCAGTTCGACGTGCCGTTCCAGGGCATCCTGCCGGGCCTGGCGACCCGGCGCTTCGACTTCGTCGTGACCTCGGTCACGCTCACCAAGGAGCGCGCCGACAAGTTCGCGTTCACCGTGCCGATCGCCGACGCCACCACGGCGCTGGTCAAGCGCAAGGACGACGCCGCGCTCACCGACCCCGCGGGCATCGCCGGCAAGACGGTGGGCTCGCAGGCCGGCTCGGCCCAGCTGCGCGCGCTGCAGGACTATGCGAAGAAGCTGCAGGCCGACGGCAAGCCGGCGGTCACGATCCGCGAGTACGTGAGCTTCGACGAGGCCTATGCCGACCTGGCCGCCGGGCGGCTGGTGGCGGTGGCGCAGTCGCTCTCCAACCTGGCGACGCTGGTGAAGACGCGCGGCGACATCTATGCGGTGATGCCCGCGCCCATCGGCCCCAAGACCTACTTCGGCTGGGTCGGCCGCAAGGACGCCGACAGCGCGCCGCTGGTCAAGTTCTTCAGCGACGGCATCGCGCGCGCGCAGAAGAGCGGCCAGCTCAAGGAACTGCAGATGAAGTGGTTCGGCTTCGCGATGGAGGTGCCCACCGACGCGGTGCCGGTGCCGCAGATGTGAGCGGGCCTGCTCCGCACGACGCTTCCTGACCCCGCACCACCGCGCTCCCGATGAACGCAACGACCCTTCTCGAGCGGCTGGCCGCCTACCTGCCCGTGCTGCTGCAGGGCGCCGTCACCACGCTGAGCGTGGCGATCGCGGCCATCGCGCTGGGCTTCGCCTGGGGCGCGGTGCTGCTGGGCCTGTCGCTGCGGCGCGGCGGCCGGGGCGTGCTGCCGGCCGCGGTGCGTACCTACCTGAGCTTCTTTCGCGGCACGCCGCTGCTGGTGCAGCTGCTCATGCTCTTCTACCTGCCCAGCGCCTACGGTCTCGACCTGCCGCCGCTGCTGGTGGCCATCGTCGCGCTGGGCCTGAACTCCGCCGCGTTCCAGTGCGAGATCCTGCGCGCCGGGCTGGTGGCGGTGCCGGCCGGGCAGATCGAGGCGGCGGCCTCGTTCGGCATGCCGCCCGCGCGCATCTTCCGCCACGTGCAGCTGCCGCAGCTCGCACGGGCCGTATGGCCGGCCGTGGTGTCTGAGGGCGTCGACGTGGTGAAGAGCTCGGCCATCGTCTCGGTGATCTCGGTGGCCGACCTGGCACGCGGCGGGCGGCAGATCGTGGCGGCCAACTTCAGGCCGCTCGAGGTCTATGTCTCGGTGGGCCTGTGCTACCTGCTGATGACCGGCGCGGTGCTGTGGCTCGGCCACTGGCTGCGCGGCCGGATGGAGCGGCCATGATCGACACGGCGCTCCTGGGCCAGTTGCTGCCAGCGTTCGGCGCGGCCGCGCTGCGCACCGTGCTGCTCACGCTGACGGGACTGGCGGGTGGCCTGGTCGTGGGCTTCGCCTTCCACGCGCTGCGCGAAACCGGCTGGCGCGCGGCGCGCTGGCTCTACACCGCCTACACCGCGGTGTGGCGCGGCGTGCCGTTCCTGATCCACCTGTTCATCGTCTACTTCGGCCTGCCGAGCGCGGGCCTGTCGCTCGACCCCTTCGCCGCCGCCGGCCTCACGCTCGCGGTCTACGGCGGCGCCTACTTCGCCGAGATCTTTCGCGCCTGCTGGCAGAGCATTCCGCGCGGCCAGATCGAGGCCGCGCGCTGCATGGGCCTGTCGTCGCGCCAGATCTTCGCCACCATCGAATGCCCGCAGGCCCTGCGCGCCAGCCTGCCGCTGATCGCGAGCCAGACCATCCTGCTGATGAAGGAGTCCGCGCTGGCCTCGGTCATCACCTATCCCGAACTGACGATGACCGCCGGCAAGGTGGTGTCGGAGCAGTTCGTCTACGTCGAGCCCTACCTGCTGCTGGCGCTGAGCTACTGGGGCCTGTCGCTGCTCGTCAACCGCGCGGCCGGCACGCTGCGCGCCTGGGCGGCCCTTCGAGAAAGCTCCCGTCCATGAATGCTCCCGTGACCGTTCCCATCGTCTCCCTGCGCGGCGTCGGCAAGTCCTTCGGCCCGCAGCGCGTGCTGTCGGACATAGACCTGGACATCCGCAAGGGCGAGGTCCTGTCGCTGATCGGCCCCTCGGGCTCGGGCAAGACCACGCTGCTGCGCTGCATGAACTTTCTCGAGGCCTACGACGAGGGCGAGGTCCGCATCCGCGGCGCGCTGCTCGGCTACCGTCGCAACGCGGCCGGCGCGCTGGCCCGCGAGAGCGAGCGCGTCGTCGCCGAGGTGCGCGCGCCGGTGGCCATGGTGTTCCAGCAGTTCAACCTGTGGCCGCACATGACGGTGCTGGCCAACGTGATGGCGCCGCTCACGCTGGCCAAGGGGCTGCGCGCGGACCAGGCCCGGGCCGTGGCCGGCGAGGCGCTGGCGCGCGTGGGCATGTCGGCCAAGGCCGATGCGCGACCGCCCCAGCTCAGCGGCGGCCAGCAGCAGCGCGTGGGCATCGCGCGCGCGCTCGCCGTCGGGCCCGAGGTGATGCTGCTCGACGAGCCGACCTCCGCGCTCGATCCCGAACTGGTCGACGAGGTGCTCGAGGTGATCAAGTCGCTGTCGCGCGGCGGCATGACCATGATCATGGTCACGCACGAGATGAGCTTCGCGGCCGAGGTATCGGACCGGATCGTGTTCATGGAGAAGGGCCGCATCGTGACGATCGGCACGCCGCGCGAAGTGATCCACGCGCCGGCCCATCCGCGCATCCAGGCCTTCCTGCAGCCGTGGATCCGCCGCAGCCTCGGCCAGTCCGCGGCGGGAGCGCTCGCATGAACGCGCTCGACGAGATGCGGGACGCGGCCCTCGCGGGCGACGTGGCGCGCGCGGTCGGCACCGCGAGCCTCGAGGCCCGGCTGCGCGGCCTGGCGGCGCATGGCGCCGTCGGCGCGGGCACCGGCGGCGGCGTGGCGCGGCAGGCGCTGTGCGCGCACGAACTGGCCGCGCGGCGCTGGCTGGTGCAGCCGTTCGCGCGCCGGCCCGGCTACCGCGTCGGCATCGACGCCGCCGCCAACGTGTTCGTCCGGCGCGACGGACAGGGATCGATGCTGTCGCCAATCATGACCGGCAGCCACATCGACACCCAGCCCCTGGGCGGCTGGCTCGACGGCGCCTTCGGCGTCGCGGCGGGCCTGGAGGTGTTCGATGCGCTCGACCGCCTCGGCCTGCGCACCCGCCGGCCGATCGACGTCGCCATGTGGACCAACGAGGAAGGCTCGCGCTTCGCGCCCGGGCTGATGGGCTCGGTCGCCTTCACCGCGCCGCAGCGGCTCGAGGCCTTCCTCGGCGTGCGCGACGGCGACGGCCTGCGCTTCGAGGCCGCGCGCGATGCCGCCGTGGACGACCTGCGCGCGGAAGCACTGCGCGAGGGCTGGCGCTGGATGGACACGCCGCTCGCGCGCCCGGTGCATGGCTACATCGAGGCGCACATCGAGCAGGGCCCGGTGCTGGAGGCCGAGGGCCTGCAGGTCGGCTGCGTGAGCGCGATCCAGGGCGTGCGCTGGTTCCGCATCACCGTGTCGGGGCGCAGCGCGCACGCGGGCACCACGCCGCTGGCCGCGCGCGACGATGCGCAGGCCAAGGCCGTGCGCATGGCCCATGCGCTGCTCGAGCACGCGGCGCGGTGCGGCGACGACCGGCTGCGCCTCACCATCGGCCGCTGGGAGTGCAGCCCCGGGTCGATCAACACCATTGCCGAGCGCGTCGTCTTCACCGTCGATGCGCGCCATCCCGAGGCCGCCGCGCTCGACGCGGTGCGCGCGCTCGTCGACGCGGCGCTGCCGGCCGGCGGCCAGCTCGAGGTGCTGCAGGACAAGCCCACCGTGCGCTTCGACGCCGCGCTCGCGGGCCTGGCGCGCGAGGCCTGCGTTGCGCTGCGGCTGAGCCACCGCGAGATGCTGTCGGGCGCCTTCCACGACGCCATGCCGCTGGCCGGCTTCTGCCCCAGCGCGATGCTGTTCGCGCCCAGCCGTGGCGGCGTGAGCCACCACCCCGATGAAGACACCCCCATCGACGACCTCGCGGCCTGCACGCGCGCCCTGGCCTGGTGCCTCGCGCGGCTGGCCGGGCCGCTCGTTTCCTCCACCCCTCCCGAAGCTTCAAAGGACTAGCCAGACCATGGACGACCAAGCCACTTCCTCTTTCCACACGGACACCCACGCGCACGCCCACGTGGCCGACAACGGCGAACCCGTCGGCGCCAACCGCACGCTGCGCGAGCCCGTGTCGGCCGACGGCACGCCCGAACTCGGCAAGCGCTACGAAGTGCCCGCGCGCAACGGCCGCGCCGTGCGGCTCGCCAAGGGCCAGGTGATCCGCGTCATCAACACGCACGGCAGCCAGGTGTGCGACTTCTGGGCCTTCAAGGCCGACGACCTCAGCGAGTTCATGTCGATGGAGCATGCGCGCGCCGTCATCGACCGCATCATGCCCAGGGCCGGCGATCCGCTCGCCACCAACCGCCGCCGTCCCATCATGACGCTCGTGGCCGACACCTCGCCCGGCGTGCACGACACGCTCATGGCCGCCTGCGACGCCTACCGCTACCAGAACCTCGGCGTGACCGAGTACCACGACAACTGCGCCGACAACATGCGCATGGCGCTCAAGGCCATCGGCCTGCGCGCGCGCGAGGTGCCGCAGCCGCTCAACCTGTGGATGAACATCCCGGTGGGTCCGGGCGGCGGCGTAGACTGGCTGCCGCCCGTCTCCAAGGCCGGCGACCATGTGGATCTGCGCGCCGAGATGGACTGCGTGGTCGTCATGTCGGCCTGCCCGCAGGACATCGTTCCCATCAACGACAACCGCCCGGTCGAAGTGCACTTCACCGTGCTGGCGGATGCCTGAGCTTCCCGGCGCGCCGCCGGCCCACTGACGACTCGACGCCATGCGCACTGCCAAGAAGACCACCGCCATTCCCGCTGCCGCCGTCGCCGCCTCGCCGGCACCGGTGGACGCAGACCCGGACCTCGCGCTGTCGGCGCTGGGCCCGCGGCTCAAGCATGCGCGCATGGTGCGAAGTCTCACGCTGAAGGCGCTCGCCGATGCCGCCGGCTGTTCCGAAAGCCTGCTGTCGCGCGTGGAGCGCGGCCAGGTCATGCCCTCGCTGGCCAACCTGCACCGCCTCGCGCGTGCGCTCGACACCAACGTCGCCGAGCTCACGGCCTCGTTCGCGCCGCCCATGTCGCCGGTGACGCGCGCCTCCGAACGCCCCGTGATCGAGTTCACCGGCCTGCGCGGCAAGAAGCGCGGCGTGAAGCTCGAGCGCGTGATCGTGCCGATCCGCGGCCAGCTGCTGCAGGCCGACATCCACGTGCTCGAGCCCAAGGCCGAGAGCCTGGAGCAGATCGCGCACGTCGGCGAGGAAATGGGCTACGTGATCGAGGGCGAGTTCGAGCTGCGCCTGGGCGACGAGGTCTACCGGCTGTCGGCCGGCGACTCCTTCTATTTCTCCAGCGACGTGCCGCACAGCTACCGCAACCCCGGCAAGACCCAGACCCGGGTGCTGTGGACCAACACCCCGGCCACGTTCTGAACCCCCTGCCTGCCATGCACACAGACACCGCCATGCAGACGCTGCCGCGCTACAGCGGCATCCCGACCTTCATGCGCGTGCCCTTCGCGCAGCGCCTCGAGGACTTCGACATCGCCCTGGCCGGCGTGCCCTTCGACGGCGGCGTGACGGCGCGTCCCGGCGCGCGCTACGGCCCGCGCGAGATTCGCAACATGTCGTCGATGACGCGCGCCATCCACCACGTCACCGGCTTCAACCCCTTCGAGGCCTGCCGCGTGGCCGACGTGGGCGACGTGCCGTTTACCGACGTGTTCCACCTCGAGCGCTCGCACGAGGACATCCGCCGCTTCTTCGAGCCCCTGTTCGCGGCCGGCAAGACGGTGCTGGCCGCGGGCGGCGACCACTCGATCACCTTCCCGGTGTTCCAGGCGATGAAGCCGCGCCGGCCGCTCGGCATGGTGCACATCGATGCGCACACCGACACTTGGGACGACTTCCTCGGTTCCAAGTTCAGCCATGGCTCGCCATTCCGCCGCGCGGTCGAGGCCGGGCTGCTCGACCCGAAGCGCACCATCCAGATCGGCATCCGCGGCGCGCAGAACTCCGACCAGGGCTGGCGCTATTCGCTCGACAGCGGCATGCGCGTGGTCTTCATCGAGGAGTTCGAGGCCAGGGGCGTTGAGGCGATCGTGCAGGAAGCGCGGCGCATCGTCGGCGATGGGCCCACTTACCTGTCGCTCGATGTCGATGGCCTGGACCCGGTGTTCGCGCCGGGCACCGGCACGCCCGAGATCGGCGGCATGACCACGCGCGAGACGCTGGGCCTGCTGCGCGGCCTCGACGGGCTGGACTTCGTGGGCGGGGACGTGGTCGAGGTGTCGCCGCCCTACGACCCCTCGGGCAGCACCGCGCTGTTGGGCGCCACGCTGATGTACGAGATCCTTTGCCTGCTGGCGCGCAGCGTGGCTTCGCGGCGCTGAAGCAGGGGTTCGGGGCGCCCCGCGGGCACGCCCCGAACCCGATCGACCCCGGGGTCGATCAGCCGAAGTTCTTTTCGGCGAAGTCCCAGTTGACCAGCTTGGCCAGGAAGGTCTCGACGAACTTGGGACGCAGGTTGCGGTAGTCGATGTAGTAGGCGTGTTCCCAGACGTCGACCGTCAAGAGCGCCGTGTCGGCGGTCGTCAGCGGCGTGCCGGCGGCGCCGGTGTTCACGATGTCCACGCTGCCGTCGGGCTTCTTCACCAGCCAGGTCCAGCCCGAGCCGAAGTTGCCCACGGCCGACTTCACGAAGGCTTCCTTGAAGGCATCGAAGCTGCCCCACTTGGCGTCGATGGCCTTGGCCAGCGCGCCGCTCGGAGCGCCGCCGCCTTGCGGCTTCATGCAGTTCCAGAAGAAGGTGTGGTTCCAGATCTGGGCCGAGTTGTTGTAGATGCCGCCGCTGGACTTCTTGACGATCTCCTCGAGCGTGAGCGATTCGAACTCGGTGCCCTTCTGCAGGTTGTTGAGGTTCACCACATAGGCGTTGTGGTGCTTGCCGTAGTGGTACTCGAGGGTCTCCTTCGAGTACTCGGGTGCCAGTGCGTCGAGGGCGTAGGGCAGGGGAGGCAGGGTGTGTTCCATCGTGGGGTCCTTCTGGTTGATAAAAAGAAAAAAAGAGGCGGGGCGGGCGCTCAGTCGGCGCCCTTGCTTGGCTTGATGCGGGTCTTGTCGCTTGGCTTGTCGATGGCCTTGTCGCCGGCCTTGGGAACGACGCGGTACGCGCAGCGCCGCGCGCCCGCGAGCACGTGCTCGACGCGGCTCACGGCCACGTCGGGCCCGAGCACTTCGTCGAAGAGTTGCAGTTCGCTGCGGCAGAAGCCCGTGCAGGCGCGCGCCGCGGTGCAGATCGGGCAATGGTTCTCGATGAAGAGGAAGCCTTCGCCCTCGTCGTCGGCGCGGTACTCGGCCATGTAGCCCTCGCGGCTGCGTACCTCGGCCAGCCGCTCGAGTCGCGCGCCGATGCCGCGCGCGCCGCGCAGCGCTTCGCGGTAGTTGCTGCGCATGGTCTCCTCGCGCGCGCCGATCAGCTGGTCCATGCCCTTCTCGCCGAACACCTGGATCACGGCGCTGATCATCTGCACCGTCATCTCGGCATGCGTGTCGGGAAAGCGCGCGTGGCCCGAGGCCGTGAGCCGCCAGATCTGCGTCGGCCGGCCGCGCCCGGCGCTGCGGCTCTCCGCGTCGACCAGGCCCTCGGCCTGCAGCTTGGCCATCTGCTGGCGCACCGCCTCCACCGTGACCTGCAGCACCTTGGCGATGTCGGGAATGCCGAGCGCGCCGCGGGTCTTGAGCGTCGAGAGGATGCGGTCGGCCGGCTGGTGCGGGGTCCAGGCGGGCTTGGCGTCGGCGGTGTCGTTGGCGGACATGGCGCGGTCTTCGTGGGGAGCGGAACGTAAAGGCGGCAACCCTTGCATTGTCAGGTGCTTGGGGCGTCCTTCGCAGAAACGCCCGAAAGCCCCTTGGCCGCGCCCTCGTCGCGGCCCGCGGTCGAGGCATCGGGTGCCTGCCATCCGCCGCCCACGGCCTTGTAGAGCGCGACCAGGCTGGTGTACGAAGCGGTCTCGGCCTCGGCCACCGCATCCTGCGCGCGCAGCAGCGTGCGCTGCGCATCGAGCACCGACAGATAGGGCGCGGCGCCTTCGCGGTAGCGCACCTCGGCCAGCTCGGCCGCGCGCGCGCTCTGTTCCGAGGCCAGCACCAGGCTTTGCAGCCGCTGCTGGTTCTGGCCGTAGCCGGTGAGGGCGTTCTCCACGTCCTCGATGGCGCGCAGCACGGTCTGCTCGTAGGCCGCGCGTTCGCCCTGTGCGCGGGCCTGCGCGCCCCGCAGTTGCGCGCGCACCGAGCCCAGCCGCAGCGCGGGCCAGCTCAGGCCCGGCGTGAGGCTGAAGGCGCGGCTCGACCCGCTGCCCAGGTCCGAGCCGCGCAGCGCGATGAAGCCGAGGAAGCCGCCGATGTCGAGCCGCGGGTACAGCGCGGCCGTGGCCGCGCCCACGTCGGCCGTGCTCGCGGCCAGGCCGCGCTCGGCGCGCAGCACGTCGGGCCGGCGGCGCAGCAGGTCGCCGAGGTCGCCCACCGGCAGCCGCTTGGCGAGCAGCTGCAGCGGCCGTGGCGCGAGCATCGGTTCGAGCTCGGCCGGCTGCAGCGCCGCCAGCACCGCCACGCGGTGCGCGGCCTGGCGGCGCGCGGTCTCGAACAGCGGCAGCTGGGCCTCGGTGCTCGCGAGGTTGGCGCGTGCGCTCGCGAGGTCGCCCGCGAGGCCGCGGCCGATGCCGACCTGGGCCTCGGTCACGCGCAGGCTGTCGCGCAGGCTCTGCAGTGTGCGTTGCGTCACCGCGAGCCGCTGCTCGGCGCCGCGCATCTCGTAGTAGTTGCGCGCGAGCTCGGCCACCACCACGATGCGCGCCTGCTCGAGGTCGGCGGCCTGGGCCTCGGCGCGCGCGCTGGCTGCTTCGTCGAGCCGGCGCAGGCGGCCGAACAGGTCGATCTCCCAGCCGGCGTCGAAGCCCAGGCGGCTGCTCTCGGCCAGCGTGCGCGCCTCGGCCGGCACGCCGTTGCCCTGCGCGATGCTGCGGGTCTTGCTCGCACCCATCGTCACGGTGGGCCAGCGGTCGAGCTCGGCCTCGTCCTGCACGGCGCGGGCTTCGAGCAGCCGCGCCTGCGCGATGCGGATGTCGTGGTTGGCGGCCAGCGCGCGCTCGATCAGCGCGTCGAGCTGCGCATCCTCGAGCTGGCGCCACCAGTCGCGCTGCACCGCGTCGGGCGCGAACAGGTGGCGTTCGGGCGCGGCGATCGTCACCGGCGAGGTCTCGGGCGCCGCGTAGCGCGGGCCGACCGCGCAGCCGGCCAGCAGCAGTGCCGTGGCCAGTGTCGACAGGGAAAGGGTCAAGGCCTTCATGGTCGTTCTCCGGTGCGTCATGCGTGGCCGCCCGCCGTGGCCGGCGCGGCGGGGCCGTCCTCCAGCGCCTTGAGCTCGGCCGCGCGCTTCGACTGGCCCGCGGCGCGGTGGTCGCGCGCCAGCAGCGTGTACATCGTGGGCAGCACGAACAGCGTGAACAGCGTGCCCACCAGCATGCCGACCACGATCACCAGCCCGATGCTGAAGCGGCTGTTGGCGCCCGCGCCGCTCGCGAACAGCAGCGGCACCAGGCCCACCACCATCGCGGCCGTGGTCATCAGGATCGGCCGCAGGCGGATGCGCGCGGCCTCCTCGATCGAGGCGCGGCGGTCGAAGCCCTTGCGCATCTGGATCTCGTTGGCGAACTCCACCATCAGGATGCCGTGCTTGCTGATCAGCCCGATCAGCGTCACCAGCCCGATCTGGGTGTAGATGTTGATGGTCGCGAAGCCCAGCGCCAGCGGCACCAGCGCGCCGCAGATCGACATCGGCACGCTGACCAGGATGATCAGCGGGTCGCGCAGGCTCTCGTACTGCGCGGCCAGCACCAGGTAGATCACGACGATCGCGAACACGAAGGCCAGCACCAGCGCCGAGCCCTCCTGCGTGAACTGGCGCGCGTCGGACTGCCAGTCGTAGCTGAAGCCGGCCGGCAGCTTCTTCGCCTCGGCGCTCAGGAAGGCCACCGCGTCGCCCATGGTCACGCCGGGCATCGGAATGGCCTGGAAGGTGGCGGCATTGAGCTGGTTGAACTGCGTGAGCTTGTTCGGGCCCACGCTGGTCGACAGCTGCACCAGGTTGGCCAGCGGCACCGGCTGGCCGCTCGCGCTCTTCACGAAGTAGCGCGACAGCGCCTCGGCCGTCAGCCGCTGCTCGCGCGGCGTCTGCGGGATCACGTCGTAGGAGCGGCCGTCCATGCCGAAGCGGTTGACGTAGTTCTCGCCCACCAGCACGGCCAGCGTGTCGCCGATGGACTTCATGGTCACGCCCAGGCTGTTGGCCTTGGCGCGGTCCACGCGCACCTCGACCACCGGGTTGTTGAACTCGAGGTCGCTGTCGACCACGGCGAACTTGCCGCTCTCGCGCGCCGCCTTTTTGAGCGCCTCCATGGCCTCGAACACGCTGCGGTGGTCGCCCGGGCTGCGGATCACCATCTGCACCGGCAACCCGCCGGTGGAGCCCGGCAGCGAGGGCAGCTGGAAGGCGAAGATGTTGCTGCCTTCCACCGCGCCCATGCTCCCTTGCACCTCGTGCTGGATCTGGTCGGCGTTGCGCTGGCGGTCCTTCCAGTCCGACAGCTGCACGCCGCCGATCGAGTTCGACACGCCGTCGGAGCCGTTGATCAGCCAGCGGCCGGTGTTCTCGGGCAGCGCGGCGAACACGTCATCCCACTTCTTGCCGAACTTCTCGACGTAGTCGATGTTGGCGTGCTGCGGCGACTTGATCGCGGTCAGCACCATGGCCTGGTCCTCGCCGGGCGCGAGTTCGCGCTGCGCGGCGTTGTAGAGGAAGGGCAGGCTCGCCAGCACCACCGCGGCCA
Source organism: Variovorax sp. GW821-FHT10D07 (assembly GCF_059415325.1). Lineage (NCBI taxonomy): Bacteria > Pseudomonadati > Pseudomonadota > Betaproteobacteria > Burkholderiales > Comamonadaceae > Variovorax > Variovorax sp. GW821-FHT10D07. The sequence goes on from NZ_JBWKMZ010000004.1 coordinate 291,454, forward strand.
GCGCGCCCGTCACCCAGCGGTGGCGCAGCGACACATCGAGCACGCGGCCGTAGCCCGTGGCCAGGCGGTGGAAGAAGCCCTCGGCCAGCCGCGCCATGCGCGTGCCGGTGGCGTCCTGCGGCAGCAGGAAGGAGCTCATCACCGGCGACAGCGTGAGCGCGATCACGCCCGACACCACCACCGCGCCCGCGAGCGTGAAGGCGAACTCCTTGAACAGCGAGCCGGTGAGCCCGCCCATCAGGCCGATGGGCGCGTAGACCGCGGCCAGCGTGAGCGTCATCGCGATCACCGGGCCGGCCACCTCGCGCGCGCCGATCAGCGCGGCCTGCACGCGCGACTTGCCTTCCTCGATGTGGCGGTGCACGTTCTCCACCACCACGATCGCGTCGTCCACCACCAGCCCGATCGCCAGCACCATCGCCAGCAGGGTGAGCAGGTTGATCGAGAAGCCGAACACCAGCATCAGCGCCGCGGCGCCCAGCATCGACAGCGGAATCGTCACCACCGGGATCAGCACCGCGCGCACCGAGCCCAGGCACAGGAAGATCACCAGCACCACGATCACCACCGCCTCGAGCAGCGTGTGACGCACCTCGTCGATCGAGGCCTCGATGAAGCGCGCGAGCTCGAACGGCAGCTGCACCTCCACGCCCGCGGGCAGGTTCTGCTTGATGCCGGGCAGCAGGTCGCGGATGCGCTTCACGATCACCAGCGGGTTGCCGTTGGGCGCGGCCTGCAGGCCGAGGTAGATGGCCTTGTCGCCGTCCATCATCGCGCTGACGTCGGCGCTCGCCGCGCCGAGCTCGACCGTGGCCACGTCGCCCAGGCGCACCAGCGCATCGCCGTCGCGCTTGATCACCATGTCTCGGAACTCGGCCACGTTCACCAGGTCGGTGTTGACGCGGATGTTCGACACCACGTACAGGCCCTTGACCTGGCCCGGCGCCGCCTGCACGTTGTTCTGGCGCAGCGCGTCGGCCAGCTCGCCGGCCGAGATGCCGCGCGCGGCCATGCGGTTGGCGTCGAGCCACACGCGCATCGCCAGCGTCTGGCCGCCCGAGACCTCCACGCCCGACACCCCCTCGATCGACGCGAACTGCGGCTGCACCACGCGCGAGAGGTAGTCGGTGAGCGCGGGCACGCCCATGGTCTTGCTCGAGAAGCCCACGTAGGCCACGGCCGTGGCCTCGCCCGAGGACTTGAGGATCACCGGGTCGAAGGCCTCCTGCGGCAGCCGGTACTTGACCTGGCTCACCTGCGCCATCGCCTGCGTGAGCGCCTGGTTGGCGTCGGCGTTGAGCTTCATGCGCACGGTGATCACGCTGCGGCCCAGCGTGGACGAGGACGACAGGTAGTCGACGTTCTCGATCGTGGCCACCGCCTGCGCGATCGGCTGCGTGACGAAGCCCTGCATCAGTTCGGGCGAGGCGCCCGGGTACTGGGTGGTGATGGTCAGCGTGGTGCTCTCGGTCAGCGGATACTGGCGCACCGGCAGCGAGCCGAGGGCGCGCGCACCCAGCAGCAGGATCAGCGTGCTCACCACCAGCGCCAGCACCGGCCGGCGCACGAACAGGTCGGTGAATCTCATGACTTGCGCTCCTGCGCGGCCAGCGTGTCCTTGTCCATCGGCTGCACCGCGGCGCCGCCGTACAGGCGCAGCTGGCCCGAGGTCACGACGCGCTCGCCGGCCTGGAGGCCCTTCTCGATCACCACCTGGCCGTCCTGCCGGTCGCCGGCCGTCACGAACAGCTGCTGCACCACGAAGCCCTCGCCCTTGTCGGCCGGGCGCACCACGTAGACCGAGTCGCCGTGCGTGCTGTAGGTAAGGGCGGTCTCGGGCACGGTGATGGCGTCGGCGCGCGGCGGCAGCGCCACGCGCGCGCTCACGTACATGCCGGGCGCGAGCGCGCCGTCGGCGTTGTCGATCGCGGCCTGCAGCCGCACGGTGCGCGTGTCGCTGCCGATCTGCGGCTCGATCGCGCTGAGCCGGGCCTGGAAGGCGCGGCCGGGCCAGGCGTCGACGGCCAGCAGCACCTGCTGGTTGCGCTGGAGCGCGGGCAGGGCGGCCTCGGGCAGGGTGATGGTCGCGAGCAAGGTGCGGGCGTCGGTCAGCGAGACCAGCGCATCGCCCGAGCGCACGAACTGCCCGAGGTTGACCTTGCGCAGGCCCAGCCGGCCGTCGAAGGGCGCCACGATGCGCTTCTGGGCGATCTGCGCCTGCACGCGCCGCAGCTCGCCGCTGGCCTGGTCGTAGCCGGCCTGCGCCTGGTCGAGCTGCTCCTGCGTGGCGGCTTGTTGCGGCAGCAGCCGGCGCGTGCGCTCGAGCAGCGCCTTGGCATTGGCGCGCTGCGCCTGCAGCCGTTCGAGGTCGCCCTGCTCGGGCGCGTCGTTGAGCTGCACCAGCAGCTGGCCCGCGCGCACCTCGGCACCCGCGGTGAAGAGGATCTTCGCGATCCGCCCCTCCACCTCGGCCGGCACCTCGACCTGCCGGTTCGCCTCCAGCGTGCCGATGCCGCTGAGGAAGCGCGGCAGTTCGGTCTGCCGCGCCGCGGCCACCGCCACCTGCGCCGGCGGCATGCCGCCACCGCCGCCGCCGCCGTCGGCCGCCTTCGATGTCGCCACGAGGCCGTAGCCGGCCCCTCCCACCACCACTGCCGCGAGGCCGGCTCCGAGCCAGGCCCTTGATCGTGCGTTCATGATCTTACCGTTATTAATCAAAGAAAGTGCTTGGATTATTGGCGGGCTCGCGGCGGCCTGTCGAATAAAGGAAAGCAATGCCCCCGATGAAGGCGGGCTATCCGGGTCGGGTCGTGCATGAGGGAATCTCCGAAAGTCGAGCGGGAAATGCCGCTGTTCCGAAGACGGGCCATGGGGCCGGTTTGTGACGCGCGATTCACCGGTACGGCGGCCGTGCATTGCGCACGGGGCCGGGGGCCGATGTACATTGCGGCCTGCTCAAGAATCTTTCAGCATGGCCACCAAGTCCCGAAAAAAGCCCGCGGCCGTCACCGAGGACGAGGTCTTCGACATCGCTGCCGAGCTGTTCCGGGCCATGGCCGCGCCCATGCGGCTGAAGATCGTCAGCCTGCTGTGCAACGGCGAGAAGAACGTGAGCGAGCTGCTGGCCGAGATCGACACCACGCAGCCCAACATGTCGCAGCACCTCAACACCCTCTACCAGGCGGGCGTGCTCGCGCGGCGCCGCGAGGGCGTGAGCATCTACTACAGCATCGCGAACGAGACCGTGGTGGCGCTGTGCCGCAGCATCTGCGTGCAGATCGCCATCGAGCAGGCCTGAGGCCCGTGCCGGGCCGCCGCCCTCAGGGCTTCAGGTAGACGTAGCCTTCCTGCGCCTGCAGCCGCGCCACCTCGGCCACGCCCGAGGGCACCACCTTCGCTTCCATCAGCAGCCGCCCCGCGTCGATGTTGCGCGTGCTCAGCGTGTTGTTGCAGACGTCGAACACCACGCCGCGCGCGGCCAGCGCGCTCACCGGGCCGCTGAACTCGCGGCCCTTGCTGTCCTTCGCGTCGCTCAGCAGGAAGTCGATGCCGGGGCCGTGCGTCACCACCACGATCTTCGCCTTCGGATCGGCGTTGAGGTGGTTCGTGATGTTGGCCAGGATGGCCGCGCTGGTCTCGACGCCGGTGTTGACGTGATAGACCGCCTTGACCACCTGCTGCGCGCCGGCGAACGAAGCCGCGATGGCGAGAAGGAACGCGATGAATGCCTGTCTCATGGGGAAACCCTCGGTCGTTGTTGTGGTCCTCAAAATATCATCTTCTACTTATATTTACAGCCGGGCAAGTCCGGGGTCGCGCGGCGATGCATCGCGCGACGATGAAAACAAGAGAGAGACGCCACGATGTTCCCGCTCCTTCTTCGCGCGCTTCTTCGCGCGCTGCTGCCGCTGGCCTTCGGCCTCTTCATGGCGAGCGCGCTCGCCGCGCCCGACATCGCGCCGCGCGCCGTCGCGCCCGATGTCTACTACGTGCAGGGCGTGCCGGCCCTGGGCTCGGCCGAGAACCAGAACTTCATCTCGAACGCGGGCTTCGTCGTCACGCGCGACAGCGTGGTGCTGATCGATGCGCTCGGTTCGCCGGCCGCGGCCGAGCGGCTGGTGCAGGAGATCCGCCGCATCACGCCCAAGCCGATCAGCCACGTGATCCTCACGCACTACCACGCCGACCACATCTACGGCCTGCAGGTGTTCAAGGCGCTGGGCGCGCAGGTGATCGCGCATGCGCTGGCCAAGACCTACCTGTACTCCGACGCGGCGCGGCTGCGCCTCGAGGCCTCGCGCAAGGACCTCGCGCCGTGGATCGACGACAGCACGCGGCTGGTGCCGGCCGATGTCTGGCTCGAGGGCCGCACCGAGATGACGATCGGCGGCACGCGCTTCGTGATCCAGCCCGCGGGCCCGGCCCACACGCCCGAGGACCTCGCGATCTACCTGCCGCAACAGCAGGTGCTGTTCTCGGGCGACGTGGTGTTCCGCAACCGCATTCCCTACGTGGGCACGGCCGACAGCCGCCACTGGATCGCGGCGCTCGATGCGCTGCTCGCGCTCGATGCGCGCACCATCGTGCCGGGCCACGGGCCGGCCTCCTCCGATCCGCGGCAGGACCTGCAGCTCACGCGCGACTACCTCGTGTTCCTGCGCGGCGCGATGCGCAAGGCCGCGACCGACATGACGCCCTTCGACGAGGCCTATGCGGCCACCGACTGGTCGCGCTACGAGGCCATGCCGCTGTTCAAGGCCGCGAACCGCATGAATGCCTACAACACCTACCTGCTGATGGAGCAGGAGGCGCGATGAACGCGCGTGGTCCGACGCGGCGCCTGGCCCTCGCGGGCATCGCGCTGTCGTGCGCCTGGCCCCTGGCGCATGCCGCCGAGTCGGTGCTGCCCGCGCCGGACTCGCTGGCCGATGCGCTCGCCGCCGCACTCGCGCGTTCGCAGCCTTTGGTCGTGATGGCCAGCCTGCGCGGCTGTCCCTTCTGCCGCATCGTGCGCGAGCACTACCTGATGCCCGAACTGGCGACGGGCCTACCCGTGGTGCAGATCGACCTGCGCGACCGCCGCATGGTGCGCGACTTCGACGGCGCGCCGCGCACGCACGAGGCCATGCTCGCGGCCTGGGGCATCGCGGTCGCACCCACGGTGTTGTTCTTCGGCCGCGGCGCGCGCGAGGTCGCCGAGCGGCTCGCGGGCGGGGCCTCGGATTTCTACGGCGCCTACCTCGAGCAGCGGCTGCACCAAGCCCGCGCGGCCGTGCGCGCGTGATCGCGAGCTAGCGTTATGCATGAGCGTGCCGAGCGGGTTTCCCCCAGGCGCGAAGCCCTTCCCATCGACGCACGGACTCCTAAAATCAATACATAACGATTTACTTATTTAACGATGAAACTGGCAGCTTCGATGCGAGTTTCGAGGAGACGAAATTGAAGTTGTTGCCGTCGCTCGCGATCGCCGCCGCATTGCTGATCTGCGTCCAGGCGCATGCGAGCAAGGAGCTGGCCCAGAAGAACGCCTGCCTCGCCTGCCACGCGACCGACAAGAAGCTCGTGGGCCCGGCCTACCAGGACGTCGCGAAGAAGTACGCGGGCCAGTCCGATGCGCTGGCCGTGCTCACCGCGAGCATCCAGAAGGGCAGCAGCGGCAAGTGGGGCCCGGTGCCGATGCCGGGCCAGCCCGCGCTGAGCGAGGCCGACGCCAAGTCGCTGGCCGCCTGGGTGCTGGGCGGCGCCAAGTAGGCGGTTGCGAAGGCCTGCGATGAGCAACATCCAGCAGCCCGGCCAGGTGCGCAAGGCGCCCGAGAACTTCGTCGACGCGCAGGGCGTGCGCACCGTGTTCTCGGAAGCGCGCAAGGGCCGGCGCGATTTCATCCGCGGTGCCTTCGCGGCCGCCGTCGCGGGCGGCGCGGCAACGTCGGCGCTCGCGCAGTCCGATGGCGATCCCGCGATCCTCCAGCTGCCAGCGCACAGCACCGGCCTCGGCCAGCCCGTGGTCACCGACGGCTACGGCAAGCCCTCGAAGTACGAGGCCAACGTGCAGCGCCGCCAGAGCCCCGGCCTCACGCCGACCGCGCAGGCCTCGGTCTCGTTCGCGCCGCTGCAGTCGCTGTTCGGCATCGTCACGCCCAGCGGCCTGCACTTCGAGCGCCATCACCAGGGCTGGTGGGACATCGATCCTTCGAAGCACCGCCTGATGATCAACGGCCTCGTGAAGGCCGCCAAGGTCTTCACGCTCGACGAGCTGATGCGGCTGCCCTCGGTGTCGCGCTTCCACTTCATCGAGTGCGGCGCCAACACCGGCATGGAATGGGGCAATGTCGCGGTGCCCACCGCGCAGTACACGCACGGCATGCTGTCGTGCAGCGAATTCACGGGCGTGCCGTTGATCACGCTGCTCGAGATGGCCGGCGCCGACCTCAAGGGCGAGCGCTTCGTGCTGGCCGAGGGCGCGGACGGCTCCTCGATGACGCGCACCATCCCGATGAGCCTGGTGCGCTCGGGCGAGGTGCTGGTGGCCTACGGCCAGAACGGCGAGATGCTGCGGCCCGAGCAGGGCTATCCGCTGCGCCTGGTGGTGCCGGGCGTGCAGGGCGTGAGCTGGGTCAAGTACCTGCGCCGCATCGAGCTCGGCGACATGCCGTACGGCACCAAGGACGAGACGGTGCACTACGTCGACCTGATGCCCGACGGCCAGCATCGCCAGTACACCAGCGTGCAGGAATGCAAGAGCGTGGTGACCACGCCCTCGGGCGGGCAGACGCTGCTGGACAAGGGCTTCTACAACATCACCGGCCTGGCCTGGTCGGGGCGCGGCAAGGTGAAGCGCGTCGACGTCAGCGTGGACGGCGGGCGCAACTGGCGCAGCGCGCGGCTCGAGTCGCCGGTGCTCTCGAAGTGCCTCACGCGCTTCAACATCGACTGGGCGTGGGACGGTTCGCCCGCGATCATCCAGAGCCGTGCGATGGACGACACCGGCTACGTGCAGCCCAGCTACCGCCAGCTGCGCGCGGTGCGCGGCACGCGCTCGATCTATCACAACAACGCGATCCAGTCCTGGCAGGTGCAGGCGAGCGGGGAGGTGGCGAATGTCCAGCTCGGCTAGCCGCATCGTGTTGCGCGCGCTGCTGGCGCTCGCGGGCTGCGGCGTCTGCATCGCGACTTGGGCGCAACCGAAGGCCGGCTACCCGGGCATCGGGCGCGACGCCACGCCGAAGGAAGTGGCGGCCTGGGACATCGACGTGCGTCCCGACTTCAAGGGCCTGCCCAAGGGCTCGGGCTCGGTCGCGCGCGGCCAGGACATCTGGGAGGGCAAGTGCGCGTCGTGCCACGGCGTGTTCGGCGAATCGAACCAGGTGTTCAGCCCCATCGTCGGCGGCACCACGGCCGAGGACATCAAGACCGGCCACGTCGCGCGGCTCAAGGACCCGGCCTTCCCGGGCCGCACCACGCTGATGAAGGTGGCGAGCCTCTCGACCGTCTGGGACTACGTCTACCGCGCCATGCCCTGGAACCAGCCCAAGTCGCTGACGCCCGACGACGTGTTCGCCGTCACCGCCTACATGCTGAACCTCGGCGGCATCGTGCCCGACGACTTCACGCTGTCGGACCGCAACATCCGCGAGGTGCAGGCGCGCATGCCGAACCGCAACGGCACCACCACCGCACATGCGATGTGGCCCGGCAACGAGTTCGGCCGCGCGGCGAAACCCGACGTGGCGGCGGTCGCCTGCATGCGCGACTGCGTGCCGGCCACGCAGACCGTGTCGCAGCTGCCGCCGCATGCGCGCGGCAGCCACGGCAACCTCGCCGAGCAGAACCGGCTGGTGGGCCCGCAGCGCGGCATCGACACCGCGCCGGCCGCGAAGGCCGGTGCGCCGGCAGCCGCCGCGCCCACCTCGAAGGCCCCGCTGGCAGTGCTCGAGAAGAACAGCTGCGTCGCCTGCCACGGCATGACGCAGAAGCTCGTCGGCCCCGCCTTCTCCGACATCGCGAAGAAATACCCGGGCCAGGTCGACCACCTGCTCGAGAAGATCAAGAGCGGCGGCAGCGGCGTATGGGGTGCGATCCCGATGCCGCCGCAGACCATCGGCGACGACGATGCCAGGGCCGTGGCGCGCTGGCTCGCCGAAAGCGCCGGGCCATGACATCGCAACGGCGCACCCGGCCCACCATCGATTCGACAGGAGACACGCCATGAAGAACCGCAGACAGATCCTCCAGCAGTCCGCCGCGCTCGCGGGCCTCGCCGCCACCGGCGCCTGGCTGCCGGCCAGCGCGCTGGCCTACACCAAGGAAGCCTTCGAGGCCAAGAGCGTGGCCGATGCGCTCAAGGCCATCGGCGCGGGCACGCCCACCGAGAGCAAGGAGGTCACGATCACCGGCCCCGACATCGCCGAGAACGGCGCCGTGGTGCCGCTCAGTGTCGCGACCTCGCTGGCCGGCGTGAAGCAGCTGATGCTGCTGGTCGAGAAGAACCCGAACGCGGTGGTCGCGATCTTCAACACCTCGGAGTTCGTCGAGGCGAACTTCACCACGCGCGCCAAGCTGGGCCAGTCCTCCGACGTGTACGCGATCGCCGTCATGAACGACGGCAAGGCGCTGTTCGCGAAGAAGGAAGTCAAGGTCACGCTGGGCGGCTGCGGCGGCTGACGCGCGCCGACCCCCACGAAGAAACAACGAGAGAAGGAGACCCACCATGGCAGATCCCATGCGCATCCGCGCCCAGGCCGCGGGCGACAAGACGACCGTTCGCATCCTGATGGCGCACGAGATGGAAACCGGCCAGCGCAAGGACGCCGCCGGCAAGACCATCCCGGCCTGGTTCATCCAGGAGGTCACGGCCTCGCTCAACGGCAAGACCGTGCTCACGGCCGACTGGGGCCCCGCGGTCTCGAAGAACCCGTTCATGCAGTTCACGCTCAAGGGCGCGAAGGCGGGCGACAAGATCTCGGTGACCTGGAAGGACAACCGCGGCGACACCCGCACCGACGAAGCCACCGTCAGCTAGGCGGTCGCCATGCGCAAGATCCCACTCCCGTGCCTGCTGCTGCTGGCGGGCAGCCTGTCGCTGCACGCCGCCGCGCAGAAGACCACCGCCGAAGGCATCGCCGAGTACCGCGCGCTGCTGCAGGACGGCAACCCGGCCGAGCTGTTCGAGGCCAAGGGCGAAGACCTCTGGAAGCAGAAGCGCGGGCCCAGGGGCGCCTCGCTCGAGAAGTGCGACCTCGGCAAGGGCCCGGGCGTGGTCAAGGGCGCGTTCGCCGAGCTGCCGCGCCACTTCGCCGACACCGGCCGCGTGCAGGACATGGAGTCGCGCCTGCTGACCTGCATGCAGACCCTGCAGGGCTTCGATGCCGCCGAGATCGCGAAGACGCCGTTCGGCAGCGGCGAGCAGAAGAACCTCGAGGCGCTCGTGGCCTGGATCTCGGCCGAGTCGAAGGGCATGGCGCTGAACCTGCCGCAGTCGCATGCGAGCGAGCGCCGCGCCTACGAGGTGGGCAAGCGCCTGTTCTTCCTGCGCGCCGGCCCGCACGACTTCGCCTGCGCCACCTGCCATGGCGCCGACGACAAGCGCATCCGGCTGCAGGACCTGCCGAACCTCACGAAGAGCCCCGGCGCCGGCGACGGCTTCGGTGCCTGGCCGGCCTACCGCGTGTCCTCGGGCGAGCTCTGGGGCATGCAGCGGCGGCTCAACGACTGCTTCCGCCAGCAGCGCTTTCCCTACCCGGGCTATGCCAGCGACGTGACCATCGCGCTGGCCGTGTACATGGGCGTCAACGGCAAGGGCGTGAAGACCACGGCCCCGGCCATCAAGCGCTGAAGGAACGCGACATGAATGCCGACCACATCCTGGGCGCCGTCGCGGTCGCCTGCGCGCTGGCCCTGTTCGGCTGCGCGAGCGCCGACAGCGCGGCCGACATCGACCGCTACACGGCCGAGGCCCTGAAGAGCTCGTTCCGCGACCAGGGCATCGCCAAGGTCGACCGCCTCGTGCAGGACCCGGCCAACCGCGCCTGCAGCGAGGCCGACGCCAGCGGCAAGCCGCTCGACGAGAAGACCGCCAAGGAGATCGAGGCGGCCAACATGAAGACCATCCGCTGGCCCGCCGACGGCAGGTTCGTCGGCGACTGGCGCGAGGGCGAGAAGATCGCGCAGAACGGGCGCGGCCTGACCTGGACCGACGCGGCCGCCTCCGCCAAGGGCCCGGCCAACGGCGGCAACTGCTACAACTGCCACCAGATGTCGAAGGAGGAGATCTCCTTCGGCACCCTCGGCCCCAGCCTCTACCAGTACGGCAAGCTGCGCGGCGTGAGCGACCCGGCGGCCGCGGCCTCGAAGCCGATCGTCGACTACACCTGGGGCAAGCTCTGGAATGCGCGCGCCTACAACGCCTGCTCGAACATGCCGCGCGTCGGCCACTCGGGCATCCTCGACGATGCGCAGATCCGCGACGTGATGGGGCTGCTGCTCGATCCGCAGTCGCCGGTCAACCGATAGACGCAGAGGGCCCGCCGCTTCCATGAACCTTTCCAAGCGCGAGTTCCTGCAACTGCTGGGCGCCGGCAGCGTGGCCGGCCTGGGCCTGGGGCGCCACGACGGCGCCGGCGCGGCCGGTGCCGTCGATGCGATGTACGCGTTGCCGCGCTTCGGCAACGTGTCGCTGCTGCACATGACCGACTGCCATGCGCAGCTCAAGCCGCTGTACTTCCGCGAACCCAGCGTGAACATCGGGCTGGGCAGCATGCGCGGCAAGGTGCCGCACCTGGTCGGCGAGCAGTTGCTCAAGGCCGCGGGCGTCGCGCCCGGCACGCGCGTGGCGCATGCGCTCACGCACCTCGACTTCGATCGCGCCGCGCAGCGCTACGGCAAGGTCGGCGGCTTCGCGCACCTCGCGACCCTGGTGAAGCAACTCAAGGCCAGCCGGCCCGGCGCGCTGCTGCTCGACGGCGGCGACACCTGGCAGGGATCTGCCACCTCGCTGTGGACCCAGGCGCAGGACATGGTCGATGCCTGCAAGCTGCTCGGCGTCGACGTGATGACCGGTCACTGGGAGTTCACTTACGGCATGGAGCGCGTGAAGGAGATCATCGACAAGGACTTCGCGGGCCGCGTCGAGTTCGTCGCGCAGAACGTCAAGACCGCCGACTTCGGCGACCCGGTCTTCAAGCCCTACGTCATGCGCGAGATCAACGGCGTGCCCTGCGCCATCGTGGGCCAGGCCTTCCCCTACACGCCGATCGCCAACCCGCGCTACATGGTGGCCGACTGGACCTTCGGCATCCAGGACGACAACCTGCAGCGCGTGGTGGACGAGGCGCGTGCCAAGGGCGCGCAGGTGGTGGTCGTGCTCTCGCACAACGGCATGGACGTGGACCTCAAGATGGCCAGCCGCGTGCGCGGCGTCGACGCCATCCTCGGCGGCCACACGCACGACGGCACGCCCATGCCCACGCTGGTGAGCAACGCCGGCGGCCAGACCATCGTGGTCAACGGCGGCTCCAACGGCAAGTTCCTCGGCGTGCTCGATTTCGAGGTCAAGGGCAAGAAGGTCAGCGACTTCCGCTATCGCCTGCTGCCGGTGTTCTCCGACCTGATCCCGGCCGACCGCGAGATGGACGCGCTGATCACGCGCATCCGCGCGCCCTACGAGGCCAAGCTGTCCGAAACCCTGGCCCACACCGACGGCACGCTGTACCGGCGCGGCAACTTCAACGGCACCGGCGACCAGCTGCTGCTCGACGCGCTGATGGAGGTGCAGGACGCGCCGATCGCCTTCTCGCCCGGTTTCCGCTGGGGCACCTCGCTGCTGCCGGGCCAGCCCATCACGCGCGAATGGCTGATGGACATGACCGCCACCACCTATTCGTATGCCACCGTCACGCCGATGAGCGGCGAGATGCTCAAGACCGTGCTCGAGGACGTCTGCGACAACCTGTTCAACCCCGACCCCTACTACCAGCAGGGCGGCGACATGGTGCGCGTGGGCGGCCTGCAGTACGCCTGCGATCCCACGGCCGCGATGGGCCAGCGCATCCAGGACATGCGCCTGGACGGCAAGCCCATCGAGGCCGGCCGCACCTACAAGGTGGCGGGCTGGGCGCCGGTGAGCGAAGAGGCGCGCAGCGCCGGCAACAAGCCGGTGTGGGAGGTGATCGAGCCCTGGCTGAAGTCGCGCAAGGTGGTGGCCGCGCGCGCGCCCGAGGCGCCGGTGCTGAAGAACGTCGCGCCCAATCCGGGGCTGGCCTGACGGCCGTCGGCGGGCGCGTGGCCCCGCGCCGCGCTCCCTAGAATCGCCGCATGTCTGTCGAACAGGTCTCCCTCCTCACCTCGTTCGCGCTCGCGGCCGCCTTCGCGCTCTCGGCCGTGTTCGGCGCCGTCGCGCGCGCCACGCGCTTCTGCACCATGGGCGCGATCAGCGACGTGGTCAACCTCGGCGACTGGACGCGCGTGCGGCAATGGGCCGCGGCCGGGGGCGTCGCGCTGATCGGCTTCTCGGCGCTGGTGTTCGCGGGCTGGGTCGATGCCGACCGCACGCTCTATGCATCGAACCGCATCCTCTGGCTCTCGGCGCTGGTGGGCGGCCTGCTGTTCGGCTTCGGCATGGTGCTGGCCTCGGGCTGCGGCAACAAGACGCTGGTGCGCGTCGGCGGCGGCAGCCTCAAGGCGCTGGTCGTGCTGCTGGTGATGGGCGTCGCGGCCTTCGCCACGCTCAAGGGCATCACCGCCGTGCTGCGCGTGGCCACCGTCGACGCGGTGCACCTGGAGCTGGCCGTCAATGCCTCGCTGCCCGAGGTGCTGGCCGGCGCGCTGCGCATGCAGGCCGCGCCGCTGCGGCTCGCGATCGGGCTGGTCGCGGGCGGCGCGCTGATCGCCTGGGCCGCCTGGGGCCGGCGCGATGCGCGCAGCCTCGCGGGCGGGCTCGCCATCGGCGCGCTGGTGGTGGCCGCCTGGTGGCTCAGCGGCCACTGGGCCGTGGTCGAGGAGCATCCGCTCACGCTCGAGCACGTGTTCCTCGCCACCAACTCCGGCCGCGCCGAGGCGCTGAGCTTCGTCACGCCCGTGGCCTATGCGCTCGACTGGCTGATGTTCTACAGCGACGCCAACAAGCTGCTGACCCTGGGCATCGCCTCGGTGGCCGGCGTGATCGTGGGGGCCGCCGCGCAGGCGCTGTGGGCGCGCGAGTTCCGTTGGGAGGGCTTCGCCGGCAGCGGCGACCTCGCGCACCACCTGGGCGGCGCCGTGCTGATGGGCATCGGCGGCGTCACCGCCATGGGCTGCACCATCGGCCAGGGCCTGAGCGCGCTCTCCACGCTGAGCCTCGCGAGCCTGCCGGCGATCGCCGGCATCGTCGCGGGCGCGGTGGCGAGCCTCAAGTACCAGGCTTGGCAGCTGCAGCGCGATCTTTGATGGCGTGGGGTGCGCCATGCTTGACCCGGCCCCTGCGGCCACCTCGATAAACACGGCATCGCAGCAAACACCGAGGTGATCCCGTGACCCCTTCTTCCCGTTTCCTGAATCCGTCCGAGGCCGCGCGCCGGCTCGGCGTGTCCGCCAAGGCCCTGCGGCTGTACGAGCAGCGTGGCCTGCTGGTGCCGGCGCGCACGGCCGCGGGCTGGCGCTCCTATGGTCCCGCCGAGATGGCGCGTGCCGCCGAGATCGTCGCGTTGCGCGCGTTGGGCCTGAGTCTCGCGCAGGTGGCGCGCGTGCTGAAGGGCGATGCGCAAGGGCTGGCACCGGCCCTGGCCGCGCATCAGGCGGCGCTCGAAGCCAAGGCGCGAGAGCTCGACGCCACGCTGGAGAAAGTGCGTGGCCTGCGCGACGAACTCGCGCGCGGACGCCTGCCCGCGCCCGGCGAACTCGCGCGCCTGCTGCAGCCCGACACCCGACTCGCGCTCGAGTTCGAACTGCCCTGGCCCTGGGGCGGCGAACGCTTCGCGCTGAGCGATATCCGTCCGATCAATCACATCGTCGGCCCGCTGGGCAGCGGCAAGACGCGGCTCGCGCTGCGCATCGCCGAGCGTTTTCCGGGCGCGGTCTTCCTGCCGCTGGACCGCGCCGAGGGTGATGCCGCCGCCACGCGGTTGCGTGAAGACGCCGCCCTGCGATCGCGCGTCGATGCCACGCTGGCCTGGCTCGTGGAGGACGGTGCCACCGGATCCGAGGCCCTGACCGCGCTGCTGGCCGGCCTCGAGGCCGAAGGCCCCGCCGCCATCGTCGTCGACATGGTGGAGCAGGGCCTCGACCATGCGACCCAGGAAGCGCTGATCGCCCACCTGCGCCGCCGCGGCGCCGAGGCACGGCCGCTGTTCCTGCTTACGCGCTCCAGTGCCTTCCTCGATCTCGCGGCGGTCGGTGCGCACGAGTCGATCCTGCTGTGCCCGGCCAATCACAGCCCGCCGACCTATGTCGCGCCGTTCGAAGGCGCACTTGGCTACGAGGCCGTCGCCACCTGCCTCGCGACGCCCGAGGTGCGCGCGCGCACGCAGGGCGTGATCGCGTGGCGGCCGAAGGTGGCCTGAGAACGATCAGCTCCCGATCCTGCCGGCGCGCATGTCGGATCCCGCTGGCTGACGCTGGGTCGCCAGCGTGTTCCACTGCCGGGCGTTGCCCTGGATGCTTCCATGACCCCCACGCAGATCGATCATTTCAAGACCCACGGCTACCTCCATCTCGAAGGCTTCCACCCGAAACCCCGCGTGGCCCCGCTGCGCCAGAGGCTGCGCGACGAACTCAAGCGCCTGGCCGGCGCCAAGGGTGGCCTGGGCGCGGTGCAGCGCCTGCCGCTGTTCCAGCAGATCGGCAAGCTCTCGGCGCTCGTGAACCTGCCCGGCCTGCACGAGGCCCTGGTCACGCCGGCGCTGCTCGACTTCATCGCGAAGCTCGGCCACCGCGCCCCGCCGTCGGCCGCCGCGGGCCACCCTGGCACGCAGTTGCTGCTGTCGCCGCCACAGCAAGGCGACTGGACCCTGCAGGGCCTGAACTGGCATGTAGACCTCGCGGCGCGGCCGCAGGATCCGCTGCCCGGCGTGCAGGCCTTCTTCCTGATCGACGACGTGGCGCCGCACGGCGGCGCCACGCTCGCGCTCGCGGGCTCGCACCGCATCGACACGCGGCGGCCGGCCTCGGATTCGCAACCCGCGCTGCGCGAGCTGCTCAAGGACCCGCTGGACCTGGAGCGCCGCCTGGGCGAGCAGGGCCTGGCCATCGTCGAGATGTGCGGCCGCGCCGGCGACGTGTTCCTGATGGACATGCGCGTGTTGCACACGCCCTCGGTCAACGCGACGAAGCGGCCGCGGATGATGGCGACCACGCGCTGCATCTTCGGCACCTGACGCGCCGGGACAAGACGCCGGGGCGTCAAGGCCGTGCGCATCGGCCACGCGAAAATCCCCGCATGGACATCGAAAAATTCCCGAGCGCGCTGATGCACACCATCGGCTTTTCGCAGCTGCTGCGCAGCGATGCCGAGACCGGCCTCGCGCGCGTGCGTTTCGTGGCGCGGCCCGAGTTCGCGCACAGCAACGGCACGGTGGTGCAGGGCGGGCTGGTCACCGCATGGCTCGATTGCGCGATGGCCTTCGCGGTGAACGCGAAGGACGCCGCGGCCGGCCTCGCGAGCCTCGAACTCAAGATCTCGTTCCTCGACCGGGCCGACGTCGCCACTTTCGAGGCCGAGGCGCGCATCCTGCGCTGGGGCCGCAGCGTGGTGTTCCTCGAGGCGGACCTGTGGGCGCTCGATGGCCGGCTGATCGCGCGCGCCTCGTCCACCGGCAAGCTCGTGCGACGAGGCGCCTGAGCGCCCCGCCGCGCGCGATCAGCGACGACGCCGGCGCGCGGCCACCAGGCCCGCCACGCCGAGCGCGGCCAGCGCCAGGTCGACCAGGTCCAGCGCGCCGCCGCTCCTGCGGAAGGGGAACGCGATCGGCATCACCGGCTGTTCCGGCGTGACCTCGGGCGCGGCCTTGACGTTCAGGAACGCGGCCGACACCGAGCCGGGCTTGTCGTCCTCGTTGATGCCCTGCACGTAGACCATGTGGCGGCCCGGTGCGAGGCCCGTGGTGTCGAGCATGCCGCTCGCGGTCCGGGTCGCTTCCTCGAGGCCGGGGCTGGCCTGGTCCGAGGCCGAGAGCGCCAGCGGGATGCCGACCGCGCCGGCCTCCCACGGCAGCTTGCCGACATAGGCCAGCGCCGTCTTGATCTTCTTGACGACCGGCACCGGCGGCGCCGGAATGTCCGACTGGCCAGGCTTCGAATAGAGGTAGCGGTTGTCGTCCACGGTCGCGGTGACGAGCGCCTTCGTTCCCGCCTGCACGGCCTCGGCGGCGATCTTCACGTCGACCGTGTCCGGTCCCTGCGGCAACTGGTAGGGCCGGTACAGCACGCGGCTCAGGTAGTGGAAGCCGTTGAAGTTCTCGGGATAGACCTCCTTGTTGAAGTTGTCGCAACTCTCGTAGAAGGAGCGGCCCATCTCCACCGTGTACGAAGGCGCGCCCAGGTAGCCGTAGACGGCGTCCTTGGTCGTTCCCTCGGTGTCGTAGCCGAGCACCTGCTGCGCCGAATACTTGTTGTGATAGGCCATGCGCTGCGCGATGGTGGCCAGCCCGAGGTTGTTGGGCGTCTGGATGTTGTTCTCGTTCTCGGAGCGCCGCACGCCCCAGGACCAGAGGATGGCGCGCGCCGCGCTGTGCAGGTCGATGAACACCCCGCCGCCGTAGTTCTCGTCGGCACCGGTCTTCCAGTCGAATTCGCCGGCACCGCCGTTGTCGCGGTTCTGCGCGTTGCAATAGGTCGCGCTCTTGGGCCGCCCGTCGGGCAGCGCACCGCCCTCCCACTTGCAGGCGGCCTGGTTCCAGCTGCCGCGCACGTAGTCGAGCACCACCTGCGTCTCGGGCTCGGAGACGGCCGCGGTGCCGCGATAGTCCTCGGCGCACTGGTTGTCGGAAGCCCCGGGCCCGCCCGTGCGCCAGCCGAACGGGTAGTTGCGGTTCAGGTCGACCCCGCCGCTGCGAGCCGTGCTGCAGGCGGCCGTGGCGTAGTTGGTGTTCTTGCGCTGCCGGGCCGTGATCTGCTGCTCGGCGATCGAGCGGCCATCGGGGTTGTGGACGACGAAGTGGTAGCGGTTGGTGTCGAGCATCATGCGGGCGTTCGCATCGGTCTCGTAGTTGTCGAGCAGCCACTCGATGTACTTCATGCCGACTTCCTGCGGGGCGTACTCGCGGGCATGGATGCCGCCGGTCCAGACCATGTTCGGCGGCTTCTGCGCCTGCGCGTCCTGCTTCTCGAAGTTGCCGGCCACGATCACGCGGATCGGGTAGGGCTCGGTGGGAAAGAGGCTCAGGTTGAAGGTGTTGAGAACGCTCGCGGGCAGGTACTTGACCAGCAGGTTGACCCAGGACGAATTCGTGTTGTTGTCGGAGTCCGTGCCGGGTTGCCGGTATTGGCCGCCCATCCAGGTCTTGCCGAGCGTCTGCACCTTCACCAGCTTCGGATACTTGGCGGCCAGCTCGTCGAAGCTGCTGTAGACCTGCCCGACGGTGCGGTAGCAGGCCGCATGCGAACCGCCGTCGGAGATCTTCTTCGTGCCCGGCGTGGTGTCCGGTGCGGACGAGGCCTGCTTGCCCACGCCCTTGGTGATGTAGTCGCGGATCCGGGCCGTCTCGGCCTCGTTGATCTGCACGGGAAGGCCCAGCATCCGCAGCTGCGCCAGTTCGCCCGGGCCGACCTCCGCCGACACCGTGCGGGCCTTCTGGTCCACGTAGGCATGGTCGAGCAGCCGGGTCAGGGCGTTGAGATCGTTGTCGCTGGCGTAGGGCACGACGATCGAATAGACCTGGACCCAGTCGCCGGTGTCGGGCGATTGCGCCGACACCGGGTGGCCGGCCGCGATGGCGGCGGCGAGCACGATGGACCATTGCGTGGGACGTGAGATGCGATGACTGATCCTCATGACAATTCCCCTTGTTTTGTTGAACAAAAATTGGCCGACCACAGCTTGAAGGCCCATCGGCCGGGGTTCGATAGTGATTACCCGGATTCCGCGCGCGGGCAGGCTGTGGAAGTCGCGCCGATACACTGCCGCGCATGCAAGACCCGCCGTCCTCCTCGCCGGTGCCCGCGCGCTGGCGCGGACCCGTCGTGCTCGCGAGCCTGATGCTCGCGCTGCAGGCGGGCGGCGAGCCGGTCTACGAGGCACTGCGCTACGAGCGCTCGGCCGTGCTCGGCGGCCAGCTCTGGCGCCTGCTCACGGCGCACCTGGTGCACCTCGGCTGGACGCATTGCCTGCTGAACCTCGGCGGGCTGGCCGTGTGCGCGGCGTTCGCGAAGGACCGCGCCGGCGCGCGCGCCTGGGCCGGCGCGCGCGCCTGGGCCGGCGCCTTCGTCGCGCTGGCGCTCGGCGTGAGCGCCTTGCTGCTGCTGGCATCGCCCCGGGTCGCGGACTACGCGGGGCTGTCGGGCGTGCTGTACGGCCTGTTCGTCTGGGTGCTCGCGCCGCAGGCCTGGCGCGGCGACCTGCCGGCCCGGCTGGCACTGGCCGTCGTGGCGGCCCGCATCGGCTGGCAGCTGTGGAGCGAGCCCACCGAGGCACAGCGTGCACTGATCGGCGGCGAGGTGCTGGTGCAGGCGCATCTCTATGGCGCGGCATGCGCCGTGCTGCTCGTGCTCGCGCAGGCGCTGCGCAGCCGTTCCCCCGCCTGATCCGACGCCGCCCCGGGCGGCGTTTTTACGCTTTCTTTACGGCCCCCCACCGACTCTTTCCCCCGTTTTGACGCGCATCTGCCGAGACTGCAATTCATCTTTTTGATAGCAGGAGTGATGCATGGACATCGTCTGGATGAGCGCCTTGCTGGCGCTATGGGTCGTGGTGGCGGCCATGGTCGTCGGGCTGAACCGGCTCGAGGGACCGAACCCGCCGGCAGCCAAAGAGGGAGACGCATCGTGATCGGCCTCGACGTCCTCTACGGCTTCGGCGCGCTGATCGCCGTGGTGCTGTTCGCCTACCTGGTTTTCGCGCTGATCTGCGCCGAGGAGTTCTGAGATGAGCGCCTCGGCCTGGGGCCTGCTGGCCCTCTTCTTCGCGCTGCTCCTGCTGCTGGCCTGGCCGGTCGGCAGGTTCCTCGCGGCGCTGTGCAACGAACGCGTGCCGCGCTGGATGGCACGCGTCGAATCCCCGTTCTACAAGCTGGCCGGCGTGGCGCCGGCGCAGTCGATGAACTGGCGCGTCTATGCGATGGCGCTGCTGGCCTTCAACACGGTCGGCGCGATCGTGGTCTACGGCCTGCAGCGGCTGCAGGGACTGCTGCCGCTCAACCCGGCCGGCATGGGCGCGGTGTCGCCCGACTCGGCCTTCAACACCGCCGTGAGCTTCGTCACCAACACCAACTGGCAAGGCTACGCGGGCGAGTCGACGATGAGCTACCTCACGCAGATGCTCGGCCTCACGGTGCAGAACTTCGTCTCGGCCGCGACCGGCATCGCGGTGGCGTTCGCGCTGGTGCGCGGCTTCGCGCGCCGCGGCGAAGGCCAGGGCAAGGGCCTGGTCGGCAACTTCTGGGCCGACATCGTGCGCGTCACGCTGTGGGTGCTGGTGCCGATCTCCTTCGTGCTGGCGGTGGTGCTGGTGGGCCAGGGCGTGATCCAGAACTTCGACGAGTACAAGGCGGCGACCACGCTCGAGACGACCGCGTTCCAGCAGCCCAAGGCCGGCCCCGACGGCCAGCCGCTGAAGGACGACAAGGGCGCGCCGGTGATGGAGGACGCCACCACCACGACGCAGACGCTGGCCATGGGCCCGGTCGCCTCGCAGGAGGCGATCAAGATGATCGGCACCAACGGCGGCGGCTTCTTCAACGCCAACTCGGCGCACCCCTACGAGAACCCGACCGCGCTGTCGAACCTGCTGCAGATGCTGGCGATCTTCCTGATCCCCGCGGCGCTGTGCTTCACCTTCGGCCGCGTGGTGGGCGACATGCGCCAGGGCTGGGCGGTGTTCGCGGCGATGGCGATCATGTTCGTGGTCGCGGTGATGGTGCTCACGCCCGCCGAGCAGGCCGGCAATCCGCTGCTCGGCCCGCTGGGCGTCGACCAGGCCGCGAGCACGCTGCAGTCGGGCGGCTACATGGAAGGCAAGGAAGTGCGCTTCGGCATCGACGCCTCGGCGCTGTTCGCCGCCGTGACCACGGCCGCCTCGTGCGGCGCGGTCAACCTCATGCACGACTCGCTGACGCCGATCGGCGGCATGGTGCCGCTGGTGCTGATGCAGCTCGGCGAGGTGGTGTTCGGCGGCGTCGGCTCGGGCCTGTACGGCATGCTGATCTTCGCGATGCTCGCGGTGTTCATCGCCGGGCTGATGATCGGCCGCACGCCCGAGTACCTCGGCAAGAAGATCGAGGTGCGCGAGATGAAGCTGCTGTCGATCGCGATCCTGGTGACGCCGATCCTGGTGCTCGTGGGCACCGCCATCGCGGTGGTCTCGGGCGCGGGCAAGGCCGGCATCGCCAACCCCGGCGCGCACGGCTTCTCCGAGATCCTCTATGCGCTGACCTCGGCCGCCAACAACAACGGCAGCGCCTTCGCGGGCCTGTCGGCCAACACGCCCTTCTACAACGCGCTGCTGGGCCTGGCGATGTGGTTCGGCCGCTTCGCGATGATCGTGCCGGTGCTCGCCATCGCGGGTTCGCTGGCCGCCAAGAAGCGTCTTCCGGTCACGGCCGGCACGCTGCCCACGCACGGGCCGCTGTTCGTTTCCCTGCTGATCGGCACCGTGCTGCTGGTCGGTCTGCTCAATTACGTGCCGGCGCTGGCCCTCGGGCCGATCGTCGAGCACCTGGTGCTCTGGAAGTAAGGAGGAGCACGTCATGACCACAACCAAGACTTCCCTGTCGCTGTTCGACGCGGCACTGGTGCGCCCCGCGCTGCGCGGCGCCTTCGCCAAGCTGAACCCGCGCACCCAGTGGCGCAACCCGGTGATGTTCATCGTCTACATCGGGAGCATCCTCACCACGCTGCTGTGGATCCACACGCTGAGCTTCCCGGGCGACACCGGCATGTCGCCGACCTTCGTGCTCGCGGTCACCGTGTGGCTCTGGTTCACGGTGCTGTTCGCCAACTTCGCCGAGGCGCTGGCCGAGGGCCGCAGCAAGGCCCAGGCCGCCTCGCTGCGCGGCCTGCGCAAGGACACCTGGGCCAAGAAGCTGGCCGAGCCGCAGCGCGACGCGAAGTGGCTGCCCGAGCAGGCGCCCAACCTGCGCAAGGGCGACGTGGTGCTGGTCGAGGCCGGCGACGTGGTCCCGCTCGACGGCGAGGTGATCGAGGGCGTGGCCTCGGTCGACGAGAGCGCCATCACCGGCGAATCGGCACCGGTGGTGCGTGAATCGGGCGGCGACTTCTCGGCCGTGACCGGCGGCACCCGCGTGCTGTCCGACTGGCTGGTGGTGCGCATCGCGGTGAACCCGGGCGAGTCCTTCCTCGACCGCATGATCGGCATGGTCGAGGCCGCGCGCCGCCAGAAGACGCCCAACGAGATCGCGCTGACCATCCTGCTGGTGGCGCTCACGCTGGTGTTCCTGATGGTCACGGTCACGCTGCTGCCGTTCTCGGTGTTCAGCGTGGAAGCCGCGGGCGCTGGCACGGTGGTCTCGCTGACCGCGCTGGTCGCGCTGCTGGTGTGCCTGATCCCCACCACCATCGGCGGCCTGCTGTCGGCCGTGGGCGTGGCGGGCATGAGCCGCATGATGCAGGCCAACGTGATCGCGACCTCGGGCCGCGCGGTGGAAGCCGCCGGCGACGTCGACGTGCTGCTGCTCGACAAGACCGGCACCATCACGCACGGCAACCGCCAGGCCAGCGCCTTCCTGCCGGCGCCCGGCGTCACCAAGGCACGCCTCGCGCGCGCCGCCATGCTGGCCTCGATGGCCGACGAGACGCCCGAGGGCCGCAGCATCGTGGAGCTCGCGCGCCGCGACGGGCTGGAACCGGCGCCGGTCGAGGACGCGCGCTTCGTGGCCTTCACCGCGCAGACCCGCATGAGCGGCGTCGACCTGCCGGCCGCGCCGAACAGCCTGGACACCGATCCCATCGTGCTGCGCAAGGGCGCGGTCGAGGCGGTGCGCCGGCACGTCGAGGCGCTCGGCGGCACGATGGCGCCCGAGCTGCTGCGTGCCTCCGAGGAAGCCTCGCGCCGCGGCAGCACGCCGCTGGCGGTGGCCGAGGGCGACCGCGTGCTCGGCATCGTCGAGCTCAAGGACATCGTCAAGACCGGCATCAAGGAGCGTTTCGCCGAGCTGCGCCGCATGGGCATCAAGACGGTGATGATCACCGGCGACAACCGGCTCACCGCCGCCGCCATCGCGGCCGAGGCCGGCGTGGACGACTTCCTGGCCGAGGCCACGCCCGAGGACAAGCTGGCGCTGATCCGCAAGTACCAGGCCGAGGGCCGGCTGGTCGCGATGACCGGCGACGGCACCAACGACGCGCCCGCGCTCGCGCAGGCCGACGTGGCGGTGGCCATGGGCAGCGGCACGCAGGCCGCGAAGGAGGCCGGCAACATGGTCGACCTGGATTCGAACCCGACCAAGCTGCTCGAGGTGGTGGAGACCGGCAAGGCGCTCTTGATGACGCGCGGCTCGCTGACCACCTTCTCGATCGCCAACGACGTGGCGAAGTACTTCGCGATCATTCCCGCGATCTTCGTCTCGACCTATCCGCAGCTCGCGGCGCTCAACGTGATGCGCCTCGCGAGCCCGTCGTCGGCGATCCTGTCGGCGGTGATCTTCAACGCGCTGGTGATCGTGTTCCTGATCCCGCTGGCGCTCAAGGGCGTGCGCTACCGGCCGGTGGGCGCCGCCGCGCTGCTGCGCCGCAACCTCGCCATCTACGGCCTGGGCGGCCTGCTCGTTCCCTTCATCGGCATCAAGCTGATCGACTGGCTGCTGGTCGCCATTCACCTGGTCTGAGGAGTTCCCATCATGAGCAACACCACCGGCGGCATCGTCCGCCCCGCCATCGTCGTCTTCGCGCTGCTGAGCGCGCTCACCGGCCTGATCTACCCGATGGCCGTCACCGGCGCCGCCAAGGCGGCCTTCCCCGCGCAGGCGGCCGGCAGCCTGATCGTGCTCGACGGCACCACCGTCGGCTCGAAGCTGATCGGCCAGAACTTCAGCGACCCCAAGCACTTCTGGGGCCGCCCCTCGGCCACCGCGCCGCAGCCCTACAACGCGAGCGCCTCGGGCGGCGCGAACCAGGGTCCGCTGAACCCGGCGCTGACCGATGCCGTGAAGGCGCGCGTGGAAGCGCTGCGCGCGGCCGACCCGGGCAACACCGCGCCGGTGCCGGTCGACCTGGTGACGGCCTCGGGCAGCGGCCTCGACCCCGACATCAGCCCGGCCGCGGCGCGCTACCAGGCGCCGCGCGTCGCGCGCGAGCGCGGCCTGCCGCTGGGGGAGGTCAACGCGCTGATCGATCGCCAGACCCAGCAGCCGCTGTGGGGGCTGCTCGGCGAGCCGCGCGTGAACGTGCTGGCGCTGAACCTCGCGCTCGACAAGCGCTGAACCCCGCATCGCAATCCGCAACCCGCAAAGCAGATCCAGGCAAAGGAGACCTGTATGGCCTACGCCGCTTACCGTGAACATCCCGTGTATTTCCGAAGTCCCGCCGCGGCCGGTGCCGCGATCGCCGCCACGGCGGCGCCGGTGCCGGCCGCTGCCCGCAAGGCCGGCGGCGACAGCTTCCACGTGCTCGACGTCACCGTCAGCTGTGCCGACGCGCTGCGCGTGCGCCGCAGCCTGGCCGGCTGCGCCGACGCCGGCGTGGTGCGCTGCGAACCGCTGCTGCACGGCTGCAGCTCGCAGGAGAGCGACGCGCCCTGCGTGCGGCTGATGATCCGCCTGCCGATGCGCAGCTACGCCGACGTGCTGCACCGCTTGATCGAATGCGTGCCCTCGGGCGAGATCGGCCGGCTGGTGAGCTGGCGCGAGCACCTCGCGCGCTGCGGACTGCGCCATGGCCACTGACTGGTTCCATGCGCTGCTCGCGCTGGCGGCGCTGTTCGTGCCGCTGGGCTTCGCCTGGCTGGTGCTGTCGCGCACCGCGCGGCGCCACGAGCACCGCGCCCGGCGCAAGGACGGTCCCGCGCGATGAGCCGATGCGCTAACCTGCGCTCCCGATGAGCGAGCTGTCCCGCCCCGACCCCGACGCGTTGATCGCCCAGCTGCGCAGCGACGAGGCGCGCGCGCGGCGCGGCAAGCTGCGCATCTACTTCGGCGCCAGCGCCGGCGTGGGCAAGACCTGGGCCATGCTGAGCGCCGCGCAGCGCGAGCGCAAGGCCGGGCGCGACGTGCTGATCGGCGTGGTCGAAACCCACGGCCGCGGCGAGACCGCCGCGCTGCTGGCGGGGCTCGATGCCCTGCCGCTGCGCGAGATCGCCTACCGCGGCCGCACGCTGGCCGAGTTCGACCTCGATGCCGCGCTGGCGCGCCAGCCTGCCGTGCTGCTGGTCGACGAGCTGGCCCACACCAACGCGCCCGGCTCGCGCCATGCCAAGCGCTGGCAGGACGTGCAGGAGCTGCTGGCCGCCGGCATCGAGGTCTGGTCGGCGCTCAACGTGCAGCACCTCGAGAGCCTCAACGGCACGGTCGGCGCCATCACCGGCGTGCGGGTGCACGAGACCGTGCCCGACTCGGTGCTCGACGAGGCCGACGAGGTGGTGCTGGTCGACGTCACGCCCGACGAGCTCACGGCGCGGCTCGCGGCCGGCAAGGTCTACCTGCCGCAGCAGGCCGAGCGCGCGGCGCAGAACTTCTTCCGCAAGGGCAACCTGATCGCGCTGCGCGAGATCGCGTTGCGCCGCACCGCCGAGCACGTGGAGGACGACGTGCGCGGCTGGCGCATCGAGCAGTCGGGCCCGGGCGCCGGCGGCCACGGCAAGGGCACCGGCCTGCAGGCCTGGAACACCTCGGGCGCGATCCTCGCGTGCGTGGGTCCGCACGAGGGCGCGGCGCAGACGGTGCGCACCGCCGCGCGGCTCGCGGGCCAGCTCAACGTGCGCTGGCATGCGGTGTACGTCGAGACGCCGCGGCTGCAGCGGCTGGCCGCGGCCGAGCGCGACCGCATCCTCGCGGTGCTGAAGCTGGCCGAGGAACTGGGCGCGGCCACCGCGGTGCTCACCGGTTCCGACGTGGCCGAGCAGCTCGCCGAGCAGGCGCGCCGGCTCAACTGCGCGACGCTGGTGCTCGGGCGCGCCGAGCCGGCCACCGGCTGGCCTCGCCTGTGGCTGGCGGCGCAGGTGCCGCTGGCGCGCGCGCTCGCGCAGCTGGCGCCCGCGCTCGACATCCTCGAGGTGGGTCGCGCCGACAGCGCGCGCCGGCTGTCGCGCTCGCCGCTGGGCGTGGCGGGGGCGCGCATCGACAGCGACGACCACGAGAAGGCGCCGATCCACTGGCCCGGCTATGCCTGGGCTGCGGCCACCAGCGTGGCGCTCACGCTGCTGTGCACGCCGCTGACCGGGGTGCTCGAGCTGTCGAACATCGTGATGCTGTTCCTGCTCGGCGTGGTGGGCGTGGCGATGCGCTTCGGGCGCGGGCCCTCGGCACTGGCGGCGCTGCTCAACGTCGCGGCCTTCGACTATTTCTTCGTGCCGCCGCGGCTGTCGTTCGCGGTCAGCGACGTGCAGTACGTGCTGACCTTCGCGATCATGCTGGGCGTGGGCCTGCTGGTGGGCCAGCTCACGGCCGGGCTGCGCTTCGCGGCCGGCGTGTCGACCAGCCGCGAGCGCCGCGCGCGCTCGCTGTTCGAGCTCACGCGCGAGCTCTCGGCCGCGCTCGAGAGCACGCAGGTGGTCGCGCTCGGCGCGGCCGCGGTGCAGGGCCACTTCGGCGGCCATGCGCTGGTGCTGGTGACCGATGCCGCCGACCAGCTGGTGGCGCCGGCCGATCCGCCGCCGGGCTTCGACGCGCAGGTGGCCGACTGGGCCTTCCGCCATGGCCAGAGCGCGGGCCTCGCCACCGCCACCCTGGCCGCGCAACCCTGGCACTACGTGCCGCTGCAGGCGCCGATGCGCGTGCGCGGCGTGCTCGCGCTCGAACCGGCGCAGCCGCGCTGGCTGCTGATCCCCGAGCAGGCGCAGCAGCTCGACACGCTGGCGCGGCAGATCGCGATCGCGCTCGAGCGCGTGCACTACGTCGAGGTGGCGCAGCAGGCGGTGGTCGAGATCGAATCGGAGCGGCTGCGCAACGCGCTGCTGGGCGCGATCTCGCACGACGTGCGCACGCCGCTGACCGCGCTGATCGCGCTGGCCGAATCGCTGCAGACCTTGCCGGCGGAAGAACACGCCGAGGCGGCGCGCGCGATCGTCGCGCAGGCGCACGAGCTGCATGCGCTGGTCAACAACCTGCTCGACATGGCGCGGCTCGAGAGCGGCATCGCGGGCGGCGCGGTCAACCTGCGGCGCGACTGGCAATCGGTCGAGGAGGTGGTGGGCTCGGCCATCCGCGCGGCGCGCACCGCGCTCGGCGCCACCGTGGTCCAGACCGCGCTCGATGCCGGGCTGCCGCTGGTCGAGTTCGATGCGGTGCTGATCGAGCGCGTGCTGGTGAACCTGCTCGAGAACGCCACCAAGTACGGCGCGCCGCCGATCGTGGTGGGCGCGCGCGCCGAGCCCGGCACGCTGGTGCTGAGCGTGCGCGACCATGGCCCCGGCCTGCCCGCGGCGCTGCTGGGCCACGAGCAGAAGCTGTTCGACAAGTTCACGCGCGGCGAGGTCGAGTCGGCCACGCCGGGCGTGGGCCTGGGCCTGGCGATCTGCAAGGCGGTGGTGAGCGCCCATGGCGGCGAGATCGTGGCCGCCAACGCGCGCGGCGGCGGTGCAGAATTCACGGTCACGCTCCCGCGCCGGGAGCCGCCCGAACCGGCCGAAGCCCCGCTCTGACCCCCATGCCAGCCCCCACCGCCATCGTGATCGAGGACGAGCCGCAGATCCGTCGCTTCGTGCGCGGCGCGCTCGAGGCCGAGGGCTGGCTGGTGCACGAGGCCGGCACGCTGCGCGACGGCCTCGCCGCGGCCGGCACGCGCCAGCCCGACCTGCTGGTGCTCGACCTGGGCCTGCCCGACGGCGACGGCGTCTCGCTGATCCGCGACGTGCGCGGCTGGTCGGCGGTGCCGATCATCGTGCTGTCGGCGCGCAGCGACGAGGCCGACAAGATCGCCGCACTCGACGCCGGCGCCGACGACTACCTGACCAAGCCCTTCGGCACCGGCGAACTGCTCGCGCGCGTGCGCGCCAACCTGCGGCGCCCGCGCGCGGCCAGCAGCGAGGAGGTGCCCGAGGCGCTGTTCCGCTTCGGCGAGATCGAGCTCGACCGCGCCGCGCGCATCGTGCGCCGCGCCGGTGCCGAGGTGCACCTCACGCCGACCGAGTACCGACTGCTGTCGGTGCTGGCGGCGAACGCGGGGCGCGTGCTGACGCAGCGCCAGCTGCTGCGCGAGGTCTGGGGGCCGTCGCACACGGACCAGAGCCACTACCTGCGGATCTACATGGGGCATCTGCGGCAGAAGCTCGAGGACGATCCGGCGCAGCCGCGGCATCTGCTGACGGAGACTGCGGTGGGGTATCGGCTGGTCGTGTAGCTCTTTGTCGATGACGGCTTGGGGCGCGTGCACAGGACAGCGGGTACTTCCCTCCGCGAATGTCCCCCGGCCTGCGGCCTCCTCCTTGATTTCGCTGCGGGAAGCACCCGCTGCCCTGTGCACGGAGGCGCTGCGGTGGTGCCGGCCGCACAACAACGATTGCGTCCAGGCTCACGTCGATGGGGTACTCCCCGCAGCGAAATAAAGGAGGAGCCGAAGGCGGGGGACATTCGCGGAGGGGAGTACCCCGTCGGCGTGAGCCCGTCCCAGTCCGTAAAGTGGCATCCGACCAACAAGCCAGACAACAAGGCTTGTCTTCCGAACCAGCCACACCCACAATCCGCCCCACCATGAAATTCACCCAAGCCATCGAAGCCGGCCTCACCGCCACCTGACATCGCCTTCGATCGCGTTCGGAAGGCGTTGCGCCTTCCGGTACTGAAAACCCCGGCAGGCCCGTCCTCCGGGGTTTTGTCTTTTCCGCCTCTCACTTCTTCATCGCCATGCGTACCTACGACAAGCTGATCGCCACGATTCGCCTCCGCCGGAGCGTGGCTTCCGTGCGCCCGGGCTCCGGCCGCCGCATCAGCAGATTGCACGACACCGTTCGTCGCTAGCCCTCAGGCGAATCCTTTCCGCCTGGGGGCCGGCACATGCCCACCAGGCTCTCGAAGCCGTGCTTCGAGCCAGAGAAAGAAAGATTCGCCATGACCCACACACCCAGGAACCTGCGCAACATCGGCATCATTGCCCACGTCGACGCCGGCAAGACCACCACCACCGAACGCATCCTGTTCTATGCCGGCGAGAGCCATCGCATCGGCGACGTGAGCCGCGGCACCGCGCGCATGGACTTCGATGCGCAGGAGCGCAAGCGTGGCATCACCATCAGCAGCGCCGCCATCACGCTGCAGTGGAACGCGACCCAGATCAACCTGATCGACACGCCGGGCCACATCGATTTCAACATCGAGGTGAACCGCTCGCTGCGCGTGCTCGACGGGGCTGTGGTCGTGTTCGACGGCGTGGCCGGCGTGGAGCCGCAGACCGAGACCAACTGGCGCCTCGCGGACCGCTATCGCGTGCCGCGCATCGCCTTCGTCAACAAGCTCGATCGCCTGGGCGCGGACTTCCCGCGCGTGATCGCGATGATGGAAGAACGCCTGGGCGTGAAGGCCGTGGCGGTGCAGTGGCCGATCGGCGCGGAAGGCGACTTCCGCGGCGTGGTCGACCTGCTGGGTTTGCGCGCGCTGGTCTGGGACCTCGACGATGCGAGCCGGCCGTACCGCGTGACCGAGGTGCCCGCCGAGCTGATGGCCACCGTGTTGCAACAACGCGCGCGTCTGGTGGAGCTTGCCGTCGAGCAGGACGAGGCCGCGATGGGGGCCTACCTGAACGGCGAGGAGCTCCCGGTCGAGGTGCTGCGCGACTGTATCCGCAAGGGCGTGCTGGCCGGTGCCTTCGTGCCCGTGCTCGCGGGCTCGGCCTTCCGCAACCGCGGCGTGGAGCCGCTGCTCGACGCCATCGTCGACTGGCTGCCGAAGCCCGGCGAGGTGGCGCTGCCCTGCGATCCGCAGGCGCCGTTCGCGGCGCTGGCGTTCAAGGTGGCCAGCGACGACCACGGCGCGATGGTGTTCGTGCGTGTCTACAGCGGCCGGTTGCGGCGCGGCGACAGCATGCTCGACGCCACCACCGGCCGCATCGAGCGCGCGGCACGGCTGTACGAGGTGCAGGCGGGCGACCGCATCGAACGCGACGAACTGGTGGCCGGCGACATCGCCGGCATCGTCGGGCTGAAGGACACGCTGACCGGCCACACGCTGTGCGACCGGCACCATCCGGTGCAGCTCGAACAGATCGGCGTGCCCGAGCCCGTGCTCCACGTCGCGATCGAGCCGAAGGCGCAGGCCGACCAGCAGGCGCTGGCGAAGGCGTTGCAGCTGCTGCTGCGCGAGGACCCGAGCCTGCGGCTGCGGCAGGACGCCGAGTCGGGCCAGACCATCGTGTCGGGCATGGGCGAGCTGCAGCTCGAGGTCTCGATCGAGAAGCTGCGCGAGCGCTTCGGCGTCGAAGTGTCGGTGGGACGGCCCCAGGTCGCCTGCCGTGAAACGGTATCGAAGGAAACGGAGGTGCACCATGTGCACAGGAAACAGAACGGCGGCCAGGGCCAGTTCGCGGAGCTGAAGCTGCGCATCGCCCCGCGCGGGCGCGGCGAAGGCATCGCGTTCGAGAACCGGGTGGTGGGCGGCGCGATCCCGCGCGAGTTCATCCCCGCGATCGAGGCCGGCATCCGCCGTGCCGCGCAGTCGGGCGTGCTGGCCGGGTATCCCTGCGTGGACTTCGTGGCCACGCTGCTCGACGGCAGCCACCATGAACGCGACTCGTCGGCGATGGCCTTCGAGTTCGCGGCCGCCGCGGCCTTTCGCGAAGCGGCGGCGCAGGCCGGGCCGCAGTTGCTCGAGCCGGTGATGGCCGTGGAAGTGACCACGCCCGCCGAGCACGTGGGCGACTGCATCGGCGACCTGCACCGGCGGCGCGGCATGGTGCGCGGCCAGGCGATGCGCGGCAACGCGATCGTGGTCGAGGCCCATGTGCCGCTGGCGCGGATGTTCGGCTACATCGGCAACCTGCGCGCGCTGTCCTCGGGCCGCGCGCAGTACGCGATGCAGTTCGACCACTACGCCGTGGTGCCTGCGGGCGAGATGGCCGGCCTCGTGAAACGTTGACGGCCCCAGAGGGCGACCCGCGAGGGTCGCCCTTTTTTTTCGTCTATTTCAGGCCGCGATGCCCTTGTTGGGATTGAGCAGGAACTTCTCGCCCGTCGCCTGCTTGCCGTAGACGCCGATCGCATCGAGCTGCAGCGCCTCGGTCAGCGAGACCTCGCGCGTGTAGCGGCTCGCGAAGGTGGTCTTGAGCTCGGCCACCACGCGTGCGCGCAGGCGCTGCGTGCCTTCGGCGCCGAGCTTCTGCAGGAACGGGAACAGCAGCCAGCCGCCCATGCCCCAGGCCATGCCGAAGTTGCGCACGAACTCGGTCGGGCCACGGTCGAGGCCGCCGTAGATGTAGACCTGCTTGTGCGTGGTCGAGCCGTAGCGGCTGTATTCCTTGGCGGTGCGGTTGAGCGCCGCTTCCATGCAGCCGAGGATCTGGCCCGCGAGCTTGCCGCCGCCGGTGGCGTCGAAGGCCAGCGTGGCGCCGGTCTCGACCAGGGCTTGCGTGAGATCGTCGAGGAAGGTGGGCGAGGCGGCGTTGCAGACGTACTTGGCGCCGAGGCTGCGCAGCAGCGCTTCCTGCTCGGGCTTGCGCACGATGTTGACGAGCGCGATGCCGTCCTTCTGGCAGATCTTGTTGAGCATCTGGCCGAGGTTGGAGGCGGCTGCCGTGTGGACCAGCGCGGTATGGCCTTCGCGCTTCATGGTCTCGACCATGCCGAGCGAGGTCAGCGGATTGACAAAGCACGACGCACCGTCGGCCGGCGCGGTGCCTTCGGGCAGTTCGAGGCATTGCGCGACGGCCACCGCGCGGTATTGCGAGTACATGGCGCCGCCGATCGCGGCCACGGTCTTGCCGAGCAGGGCCTGGGCCTCGGGGGAAGACCCGGCCTTCACGACCGTGCCCGCGCCCTCGTTGCCCACGGGCATCGACTGGTCGAGCCGGCCCGCCATCGCGGGGCGCGCGCGCTCGGGCACGGTGGCGGTGACGACCGGGCGCTCGGCGCTGCCCGAGGCCTTGGCGGTCGTCATGTCGGCGGCACCGAACAGCAGGCCGAGGTCCGAGGGATTCATCGGCGAAGCCTCGACGCGGATCACGACCTCGTGGGCCTGCGGTTCGGGGATGGGTTCGTCGTGCAGCGAGAGCTCGAGCTCGCCGTTCGAACGGACGAGGGAACGCAGTTGGAGTGCCATGGCGGATGCCCCTTGTGAAGCGGATGAAGCGTGTGCGGAAGGTGGGTGCGACCGGCCGCCGGGGGCCGGCGCGGGCCAGTATAGGAGCGGGCCGCGAAGCCTGCTGGCGCCTTCAGGACAGCCCCGGAACCGCCGGTGTCGCGGGTGCCTGGGCCAGCGCGTGGCGCATCTTCTCGGGGTCCACGCGCTCGATGTAGCGCGGGATGTTGCGCCACAGCGTGTGGTAGCCGTAGCCGCCGCGCAGCATCTCCTGGCGCGCGGCCTCCTTGTCCCAGCCCTGCAGCGCCATGCGGTAGACGGCGGAGACGACGCCGGTGCGGTCGGCGCCGTGCATGCAGTGGATCAGCACCGGCCCGTGCCGTTCGGCGTCGAGGATCGCGTGCAGCGCGCGCTGCACCTTCGCGTCGTCGATGTCCCAGGTGTTGATCGGCACGCGCACCAGCCGCATGCCATGGCCCGCGAACACCTTGCGGTCGTCGTTGAAGGAACGCAGGCTGACCACGGTGCGGATGCCGAGCGACTGCAGCGCCGCCACGTCCTTCGCGCGCGGCTGGGCGCTGCGGTAGAGCGTGGGCGTGAGGCGGTGCAGGTTCTCCACGCCCAGCGCATCGAGCGGATCGGCCCAGTGGTCGGGCCGCTCCGCGGGCGCGGCCTGCGCCTCGCGCTGCGCCCGGCGGGCCTCGCGCATGCGGCGCACGATGTTCGCGCGGCTCATCGGCGCGGCCAGTGCCGGCGCACCAGGATCAGCGCGGCGACCGCGAGGCCGCCCCAGTAATCGACCGGCGCGCCCCACATCCAGTGCTTGTGCCAGAAGGCCTTGGTGGGATTGAAGTTGTCCCAGCCGAAGGCCGGGTTGATGAGGAACCAGAGGAAGTCCTCGCAGACCCAGAACACGATCAGGCCCGCGAGCGCGAGGCCCCAGTCGCGCAGCTTCCAGCGGCCCGAGAAGGCCAGCGGCGAGAAGAACACCAGCGCCATGAAGGTGAAGACCCAGGCGTGGTAGCCGGTCATCGCGCGACCGCCCCAGAAGATGTCGAGCCAGATGCTGTTCTCGATGCGCCAGGTCGGCAGCGAGGTGGCCCAGCCGGCGCCGCCCTCGATCTGGATCTCGGCATTGGCGAAGAAGAAGGCCATGGTGACGACCCAGAGCAGGTACACCAGCGTGCGGCCCACGGTGGGCCGGTCTTCGTTGCGCCAGCTCATGCCGAAGGCCCCAGCACGCGATCGAGCACCGCGCGCGCGGCCCGTGGCTTGCCCAACGCCTTGCTGCGCTGGGCCATGTGGGCGAGCTTGGCCGGATCGGCCATCAGCCGCGCGACCTTGTACTCGAGGCCGATGGCATCGTAGGCGAGCCAGCCCGCGCCTTCCTCCATCAGGAAGCCGGCGTTGTGCTCCTCCTGGCCGGGGATCGGCGAGATCAGCAGCATGGGCTTGCCGAGCGCGAGGCATTCGGAGACCGTGAGGCCGCCGGGCTTGGTGACGACGAGGTCGGACGCGGCCATGAGCTTGTGCATCTCGTTGGTGAAACCGACGGCCACCACGCGGCCCGGATGGCGCGCCGCGAGGGCCTGCAACCGGCCGTGCATCTCGGCATTGCGGCCGGCCACGGCGATCACCTGGAAGCGGCCGCCGGGTTGGTCGCCGGCGCCGAGCGCGAGCACGCGCTCGACCATGCTCGAGAGATCGCCCACGCCGGCGCCGCCCGAGACCATCAGCAGCACGGGCCGCGCGGGATCGAGGCCGAGCGCGGCGGCGCAGGCGTCGCGCTCCAGCGCGTCGGGTTCGGAGAAGGCGGGCATGACGGGAATGCCGGTGACGTGGATGCGCTCGGACGGAATGCCGCGCGCGCGCAGCCGGAACGCGACCTCCTCGGTGGCCGCGAGGTAGCCGGTCATGCCCGGCACCAGCCACATGTTGTGCAGGTCGTAGTCGGTGACCTGCAGCCACACCGGATACTCGATGCGCCCGCGGTTACGCTCGCGCATCAGCAGCTCGGCCGGCAGGAAGTGGGTGCAGATCACCGCATCGGGCTTCTCGCGCCGGATCTCGCGCACCAGCGCGACGGTGCTCAGCCGCTCGATGCCGCGGCGCATGCGCTGCGAGGGCGCGTGGTGCGGCGTGACGTCGGTGCGCTGGTGCAGGTACGACCAGAGCTCGGGTGCGCGGTTCACGAGCTGGATGTACCAGTCGGTGTAGACCTTGCGAAAGCCCGCGGGCACGTGGGCCATGGCGTCGATGTGGACCGCCGGGCAGGGCGGGCTGAGGGCTTGGGCGGTGGCGGCGAGGGCCTGGGCGGCCCGCACGTGGCCGTTGCCCGCGCTCACGCTGAGGATCAGGAGTTTGGTCATGTGTTCGGCGGTCTGCGCGGATTATGGCTAGGGCTTGTGGCAGTGCTGATCGGCGGGCGTTCCATGGGTTGGGGCGGGCTCTCCGACGGGCGTTCCACGGTTCGGGGCGGGCTCACGCCGATGGGGTACTCCCCTCCGCGAATGTCCCCCGGCCTGCGGCCTCCTCCTTTATTTCGCTGCGGGGAGTACCCCATCGACGTGAGCCTGGACACGGCGGTCGAACCGGCCGCATAACCCGAGCGCGTCTCGTGCACAGGGTATCGGGTGCTTCCCGCAGCGAAATAAAGGAGGAGCCCGAAGGGCGGGGGACATTCGCGGAGGGAAGTACCCGGTGCCCTGTGCACGCGCCCCCGGCCCAAACAAACCGATCAGAGCGGCGCCCGAGAAGTAACCAACCGCCCCACCCCAGAAGCGGCAAGTCCACGGATCCCTTCGAAGCTGCTCTCCCGAACGATCCGCCCGTTCTCGTACACGGTCTCGAGCAGATCCACCTGCCCAGGCTCCAGAACTTGCTCGGCACGTTGCGTACGCACTTCGCCGTCGGCGGAAGCAGCCAGCACCAGCCGCCCCTTCTTCGAGGTCTTGCTCGTGTCGCCCACGGGTGCCTTGTAGACGTCGCGCCATTCGCCGTCGACCTGCATCGCCGAGCACTTCATCGCCCATTGCATGGTGTCGCGGTTCACCTGCTGCAGCAGCCCGCCGCCCATGCCGAAGGCGATGTTCTCGGCCGAGAAGCCGTTGTGGAAGAAATTGGACAGGCACAACCGCAACGAATCGAGCGTCACCCCGTCGCCCTGGATGATGCGCACGTTGTTCAGCACCCGGAAGCCCTTGGCATTGGTGGTCGTGCCGAAGCGCTCGGCCAGGATCTGCGCCACCTTCAGCGTCGTCTCGGCCGGGTCGCCCGAGTCGGGGCGCACCACCAGCGTCGCGCCCGAGCGGATCACCTGCTCGCGCAGCGCATCGCCCCACAGGCGGGCGCAGGCGTTGAAGATGTCATAGCTGTCGCTCACCACTGCGAAGATTGCGCCAGGCTTGCCGAACTGCGCCACCATGTTGCGATAGGCATCGGCCTCGTGCTCGCGGCCCCAGCCCGTGATGGTGCTGTGCTCGGCCGCGGGGATCGAGAAGCCCGCCACGTCGCAGTCGTAGTAGCGGCGCGCGGCCAACAACGCGCTCAACGTGTCGGTGCCCATGAAGTTGACCAGGTGGGCCATGCCGCCGAGCGCCGCCGATTCGAGGCTCGAGACCCCGCGCGCGCCGAAGTCGTGCAGCTTGAACGCGATCTGGCCCTGCGGATCGTCGCAGGTGGCCTCGAGGTAGCGCAGCAGAGTCGTCTTGGCCGCGGCCGAGACCGTGGCCACCGTCGTCGGATACCAGATCGCGCGCAGCAGCTCGGTCTCGAGGAAGCTCGTGACCCAGAAGAACTCGGGGTCGGTGTTCTCGATCGTCGCGAGCACGTTGTGCACCGGCAGCACGCTGCCCTCGGGCACCGCGCGGATGCGCACCGGCATCAGCCCGCCATGCTTCTCGATCAGCCGCAGCCAGCCTTCGCGGTTGAAGGGCTCGCCGTGCACCGCCATCAGCGCGGCGGCTTCGTCCACGTCGTCGCGCGTCACCGGCGTCTGCAGGTATTCGCGCAGGTAGGCCTGCAGTCCGAAGAACAGCGAATGGCTGAAGAGCCCGCCGCGCGACTCGATGTAGCTGAACACCGTCTGCGTGCCCGGCGGGTATTGCATCCAGTGCGACACCTTGTAGGAGTCGGTGCGCAGCAGCAGGTTGCTGCCGAGGGAGGGAGAGAGCGTGCGGTTCATGTGAAAGCTCCTTTCACGGTGGCACCCGTCAACCGGGGCCGTACTTGCTGACAAGGCCCGGGGCGAGTTCTCTCAGGACTTGCCCAGGCCACCCAGGAAATGATTGGCGATGAAGAAGTGGTCTTCGTAGACCCGCTCCTGCATGCCGAGGAATTCGGCGATCGGCACCCAGCGCACCGCGGCCGCGTCGTCGTCGGCGCGCACGTCCGACAGGCCCGCCCACTGGTTGTGCGCGAGCTCGAAGAAGAAGCCGTGCGTGATCGTGCGGCCGCGCTGCGAGCGCTCGGGCGCGTCGAACACGTGGTTGGCCTTCATGCTGCCGTGGAGCACGGGCACCGGCACCTTGAGGCGCGTCTCCTCCTTGAGTTCGCGCACCGCGGCATCGAGCAGCCGCTCCTGCTGGCCCACGAAGCCGCCGGGCAGCGCCCAGGTGCCGCGCCCCGGATGGAACTTGCGCTGCACCATCAGGATGTGGCCGGCCTCGACCACCACCGCGTCGACCGTGGTGTAGATCGGCGGGAAGTCGCTGCCCGCGTAGCGGTACTTGTCGCGGTAGTCGGCGAGGAAGGCGCGCTCCTCGCAGAGCTCGGCATAGTCGGCCGTCGAGGTGAAGCGTTCGAGAAAGGCCGCGCTGCCCTCGGGCAGGTCGGCGCGCGCGAGCTGGCCGCGGTTCTCGGGATCGAAGTAGAGGTTTCGCACGTCGGTGGCGTTGAGGCTCTCGACGTTGTGCTGGCCCACGAACTCCCAGTGCGGGAACAGCTTGAGGTAGTAGCTCGAGGCGTCCTTGAGGTGCCCCACCAGCGCCACCTTGGCCTGCGCGGGCGCGAGGCCGTCCTGCAGGATCAGCCGCTCGACCGCCGACTGGATCGACGCGATCCACAGCTGGTCGTTGTAGGGCGAGTCGCCGACGCCGACCACGCTCACGCGCATCTGGTCGCCGCCGCGCAGGCAGGCGCGCACCATGCGTTCGCGTTCGTCGAAGGTGAAGGGGTTCTTGACGCTGCGCGGCGTGCGGTCGGAGCCGACCACCACGATCACGCGATCGGCCGCGCGGGCGGCTTCCTCGATGAGTCTCTGGTGACCGAAGTGGACGGGCTGGAAGCGCCCGATGACGATGGCGTAGTGGTACTTGCGTGTGGTGCTCATTTGGGAATCCCCCAAAAAGGGCGCGATCAACTCGCGCTTGCATTCAGGATAGCCGGGCCGCGCGCGGCTCGCAAGCACGCCGAAAGAACTACACCTCGCGGCGCTGGCGATAATCGGCCATGCCCGCGCCTCCTCCTTCCAACGGTCCGTCCTCCTTTCGCCGCGCACCCGCGCCGCAGTCCGCGCAGGCCCCGGCCGACGGCCCCATGCGGCTCAACAAGCGCATGGCCGAACTCAAGATCTGCTCGCGCCGCGAGGCCGACGAATGGATCGCCAACGGCTGGGTCAAGGTCAACGGCAAGCCGGCCGAGATGGGCGTGAAGGTCACGCCCGCCGACCGCATCGAGATCGACAAGGCGGCCAAGGGCCAGCAGGCCAACCAGGTCACCATCCTCATCAACAAGCCCATCGGCTACGTCAGCAGCCAGGCCGAGGACGGCCACGAGCCCGCGGTCACGCTGTTCACGCCCGCCAACCGCTGGGCCGAGGACAACGCGCGCTTCTTCTTCAACCCGCAGCAGCTGCGCGGCCTTGCGCCCTGCGGCCGGCTCGACATCGATTCCATCGGCCTGCTGGTGATGACGCAGGACGGCCGCGTCGCGCGCCAGCTGATCGGCGAGGACTCGACGATGGAGAAGGAGTACCTGGTGCGCGTGGCCTACCACGGCCTGGGCCAGCCCGCGCCCACCGGCCAGCTGGTGCGCATGGACGACGACGACCCGGTCACGACCAACGTGCAGGCCGTGTTCCCGCCCGCCATGCTCGCCAAGCTGCGCCATGGCCTGAGCCTCGACGGCCAGGCGCTCAAG
This sequence comes from Variovorax sp. GW821-FHT10D07, assembly GCF_059415325.1. Taxonomy (NCBI): domain Bacteria; kingdom Pseudomonadati; phylum Pseudomonadota; class Betaproteobacteria; order Burkholderiales; family Comamonadaceae; genus Variovorax; species Variovorax sp. GW821-FHT10D07. Next base: position 329,106 of record NZ_JBWKMZ010000004.1, read on the forward strand.
CCCGCGCGCGTCGAATGGCAGAACCCCGAGCAGTTGCGCTTCGTGCTGACCGAAGGCAAGAAGCGCCAGATCCGCCGCATGTGCGAGCTGGTCGGCCTCAAGGTGGTGGGGCTCAAGCGCGTGCGCATCGGCAAGGTCATGCTCGGCAACCTGCCGCTGGGTCAATGGCGCTACCTGGCACCGCACGAGAAGTTCTGAGCCTGCGCGCGCTGAACCGCGCCACGCTGGCGCGGCAGATGCTGCTGGCGCGCCAGCGCCTGCCGGTCGCGCAGGCCATCGAGCGCCTCGCGGGACTGCAGGCGCAGGCACCCAATCCGCCTTATGTCGGCCTCTGGAGCCGGCTCGAGGAGTTCCCGCGCGAAGCGCTGACCGAGGCGCTGCGCCGGCGCCGCGTGGTGCGGCTGTCGATGATGCGCGCGACCCTGCACCTGGTGAGCGCGCGCGATGCGCTGGCCTGGCGGCCGTTGCTCGATGCGGCGCACCAGCGCGGTTTGCTGGGCAACCACAAGCGCGCGCTCGAAGGCGTCGACCGTGCGCAGGCGCTGGCCATGGGCCACGCACTGCTCGACGAGCGTGCGCGCACCAGCACCGAGCTCGGCCAGGCCTTGCTCGAACGCTGGCCGAACAGCGAACCGGCCTCGCTCGCCGGGCTGATCCGCAACAACCTGCCGCTGGTGCACCTGCCGCCTGCGGGCAGCTGGAATTCGCACCAGAACGCGCTGCTGCAGCGGCTCGGCACCTGGCTCGGCAAGGAGGAAGAAGAGCAGGGCGCTGCCACGCAGGACGACCTGCTGCTGCGCTACCTCGCCGCCTTCGGTCCCGCGACCCTGGCCGATGCCGGTGCGTGGTCGGGCCTCACGGGCTGGAAGGCCGTGGCCGAGCGGCTCGGTGCGCGACTGCGCCGCTTCGAGGGCCCGCTGGGCGAAACGCTGTTCGACTTGCCGCGCGCGCCGCGTCCCGACGAAGCGACGCCCGCGCCGCCGCGCCTGCTCGCCGAGTGGGACAACCTGCTGCTCGCGCACGACGACCGCGCCCGCGTGCTCGACGAGGCGCATCGCCCGCGCGTGTTCACCATCAACGGCATCGTGCGCGGCACGGTGCTGATCGACGGCTTCGTCGCCGGCACCTGGAAGATCGAGCGCGCGAAGGGCACCGCCACCGCCGTGCTCGAACCCCTCGCGCGCTGGCCCTCGGCCGGGCGCGAGGGCGCCGAGCAGGAGGCGCTGCGCCTTCTGGCCTTCGCCGCCGACGCGCCCGGCGAGCGCCATGCGGTGCGCGTCGCGCGGCCCGCTGCCTGAGCGGCGCCTGACCCCTCGGGTGGTACGGCGCCTAAGCACCGTCTAAGTATTCGCCCTTAGTCTGCGCCGCGGCGCAGGCACTACCGATCATCCCGTTCGCGTGCTACCTTGCGGCCCGGACCCGACGCCCCCTGGCGCACGGCCGTGCCGCAAGGCGGTGCGGCGCTTTCTGCGTGATATGAGGAGTCGCTGCGATGCGCGTTCTGCTGGTGGAAGACGATGAAATGATCGGGCGCAGCCTGAAACAGGCGCTCGAGGGCGCGGGCTGGTCGGCCGACTGGGTGCGCGACGGCGAGCTCGCGCAGAGCGCGCTCGGCGACGGCGGCTACACCTGCGTACTGCTCGACCTGGGCCTGCCGCGCCAGGACGGCACCGAGGTGCTGCGCCGCGCGCGCGAACGCGGCGATGCCACGCCGGTGCTGGTGCTCACGGCGCGCGACGGCCTCGACGACCGCATCCACAGCCTCGACCTCGGCGCCGACGACTACCTGCTCAAGCCCTTCGAATTCCGCGAGCTGCTCGCGCGCATGCGTGCCATCGTGCGCCGCCGCGATGGCGCCGCGCATTCGCTGGTGGGCAGCGGCGCGCTGCAGCTCGACCTCACGACGCGCGAGGTGGTGGTCAACGGCAACCGCGAGGCGCTGACCGCGCGCGAGTTCGCGCTGCTGCATGCGCTGCTCGAACGCCCGGGCGCGATCCTCTCGCGCGAGCAGCTCGAGAACCGCATCTACGGCTGGGGCGAGGAGGTCACGAGCAACGCGATCGACGTGCTGATCCACGGCATGCGCCGCAAGCTCGGCGCCGAGTCGATCCGCAACGTGCGCGGTCTCGGCTGGCGCGTCGCCGCGTGACGGCGGACAAGGGCGGCTGGCGCCGGCCGCGTTCGCTGCGCACCCAGCTGCTGCTGTGGCTCATCACGCTGCATCTCGCGGCGGCGGTGCTCACGGCCTGGTTCTCGTTCCTGGCCTACGGCAACCTGGTGCACAACGCGCTCGACGACCAGATGCGGCTGGTGGCCGAGTCGTATGCGGGCGGCGACCAGTCGCGCACGCCGCGCCTCTTGAACAGCGATGCCGTGCTCGAGCACGGCGCCTTCGTCGTACAGATCTGGAGCCCCGACGGCAGCCGGCTGCTCAGCAGCTCCTGGCCCGACCTGCCGATGCCGCTGCAGCCGCGCCCGGGCTTCGGCGACCTGCGCACCGGGCCGCAGCCCTGGGCCCACTGGCGCGCCTTCACGGCCGAGCCCGGCACGCATGCCGACCAGCGGCGCGTGCAGGTGCTGCAGAACGAGGACTACCGGCGCCAGCGCGCCCTGCGCCGCGCGCTGCTCGAGGGCCTGCCGATCACGCTGCTGCTGCCGGTGGCGCTGCTCGCGCTGTGGCTGATCGTCTCGGCCGCCTCGCGCTCGCTGCGCGCGGTGGCGCGCGACGTGGCCTCGCAGGACGAGCGCAGTCCCACCGACCTGCCGCTGGCGCGCGTGCCCGACGAGATCGCGCCGCTGGTCGCCTCCTTCAACCACCTGCTGGGCCGCGTGCGCAGCGCCTTCGCCACGCAGCGCCGCTTCGTGCAGGACGCCGCGCACGAGCTGCGCACGCCGATGGCCGCGATCGGCCTGCAGATCGAGAACCTGCGCTCGCACATCCCGGCCGGCGAAGCCACCGAGCGCTTCAATCAGCTCGAGGCCGGCGTGACGCGCGCCAAGCACCTGATCGAGCAACTGCTGAGCCTCTCGCGCCAGGACGCGCCGCGCCGCGCGACGGCGCGCGAGGCGGTCGACATCGAGGTGCTGCTGCGCGAGAGCGTGAGCCAGCTCATGGTGCTGGCCGATGCGCGCCAGGTCGACGTGGGCTTCGAGGGCAGCATCGCGCCCGTGGTGTTCGCGCCCGCGGCCGAACTGCGCAGCGTGTTCGACAACCTGATCGACAACGCGCTGCGCTATGCGCCCGAGGGCGGCGTGGTCGACGTGAAGCTGCATGCGGTGAGCGGCCACGGCGTGGTGGACGTGCTCGACAACGGGCCGGGCATTCCGGCCGATGCGATGACGCGCGTGTTCGACCGCTTCTTCCGCGTGCCGGGCGCGGCCGCCGGCGGCAGCGGGCTGGGGCTCGCGATCGCGCGCACCGCGGCCGAGCGCAACGGGCTGCGCATCGAGCTGAGCAACCGCGAGGACGGGCGCGGCCTGCGCGCGCGCGTGCACCTGCCGGCCGAGCCCGAGCCGGAAAAGTCGTAGCGAGCCCTCACGCGGCGCGAAGTTTTTGCTCAGCCCCTGCTGAGAGTCGCGGCCTAGAGTGAATCTCCAGGGCCGAGGGGCCGCATGTCGCGGCCATCGCGAGCCCGCTCTCAAGGAGTTCGCCATGCAGATCGCATTCTTCTCTTCGCGCCGGCTCGCCCTCATCGCGGCCGCGGGCGCCGTGGTGGCGCTGGCCCCGATGGTGGCCGCGCAGGCCGACGAGGCCGACGGTTCGGAGCACGTGCTGCAGTTCCAGTCGCAGCGCTCGCGCGCTGACCTCGCGCGCGATGCCACCGAGGCCACGCAGACCGCGACCGCCTCGCCGATGGTCTCGCAGGAGACCGCGCCGCCGATGGAGCGCGCGCAACCCGGGCTCACGCGCGACAGCGTCAGCGCGCTCGCGGCCCAGGCCGAGCGCGAGGGGCGCATTCCGTACGGCGAGGTGGGCGCGGCCGGCGAATGAATGCCTTCGTGCCACCTTCAGCGGCCGATTTAGGAAGTTCGTTGAACGTCGGCGAAGAAGCGCGCAACGCCCGCTAAGGCTCGCGTAACTCTTTACTCACGCTGCCCTCAGTCGGCCTGCCTAGAGTGCGTCCAGGCCTGCCGCGCGCCCGTCGGCGCCGGCACGAGGCCGGGGACAACCTGTGACCAGGAGAACACGCATGCGCACTTCTTTCAAGCTTCTCGCCGTCGCCTCCTTCGCCGCGCTCGCGGCGACGGGCGCCATCACCGCATCGGCCCAGGAAAAGATGGACGGTTCGGACTACCACCCGCTGCAGATGAATTCGCCCGCCAGCGCCGAGATCCAGGCCGCGGCCATGGCCGCTGCGCGCCCGAGCGGCACCGAGTCCATCGGCCAGTCGACCAGCGCGCCCGCGATGAATTCGGTGACGCCGGTGTCGGACATCCAGGCCGGCGCCTACGCGGCTTCGCACCCGAGCGGCACCGAGTCGATCGGCCAGTCGACCTCGGCACCGCTGGTGAAGTCGGCCACCGGCAGCTGAGCGATCCGCGCTTCGGCGCCATGAAAAAAAGGGGAGGCAGCGATGCCTCCCCTTTTGTCGTTGGCGTGGTGCGCGTCGTTCAGAGCGCGCTGTCGCTGCCGCTTCCGCTGCCACCGTTGCCGCGCAGCCGCAGCCCGCGGTAGATCAGCGCGCCGATCACGGCGCCCACGATCGGCGCGACCCAGAACAGCCACAGCTGCTCGATCGCATAGCTCGGGCCGAACAGCGCCACGCCGGTGCTGCGCGCCGGGTTCACCGAGGTGTTGGTGACGGGGATCGAGATCAGGTGGATCAGCGTGAGGCACAGGCCGATGGTCAGGCCCGCGAAGTTCTGCGCCGCGCGGCGGCCGGTGGCGCCGAGGATCACGACCAGGAACACGGCCGTGAGCACCACCTCGATCAGCAGCGCCGACATCAGGTTGTAGCCGCCGGGCGAATGCTCGCCGTAGCCGTTGGTGGCGAAGCCGCCGAGCTGCGCGCCGGCCTTGCCGGTGGCGATCAGGTAGAGCAGGCCGCCGGCGACGATCGCGCCCAGCAGCTGCGCCACGATGTAGGCCGCGAGCTGCGTCGGGTTGAAGCGCCCGGCCGCGGCGAGGCCGATCGAGACCGCGGGGTTGAAGTGGCCGCCCGAGATCGGGCCGAGCGCATAGGCACCGGTCAGCACCGTGAGGCCGAAGGCCAGCGCGACGCCCGCGAAGCCGATGCCCAGTTCCGGGAAGCCTGCCGCGAGCACCGCGCTGCCGCAGCCGCCGAAGGTGAGCCAGAAGGTGCCGATGAATTCGGCAGCCCATTTCTGCGGTGCACTGAAGTCCCTGCGTTCCATGTTCGATTTCCTCTCTCTGATGTTCTCGATGTCAACGAAAACGCCGGGGCGAAACCCGGCGCGCGCGGATTCTGGAACGGGAAAGGGAGAGCAAGCCTTCGGGCGCCCGCACGGGATCGGGCAAGGCGGGCAACTGTTCACGAAAACGTCACGGTTTTCCGCGCAACGCCGGTGCCCGCGCGAACTCAGGGGGTCACGACGATCTTGCCGAAGGCGCCGCGCGCGAGGTGGTCGAGCGCCTGCGGCAGCGCATCGAAGCCGTAACTGGCGGCGATCGCGGGGCGCAGGCCGTTGGCGTCGACGGCGCGCACGAGCTCCTCGAGCGCGCGCCGGTGGCCCACGCCGATGCCCTGCACCGTGACACGGCCGAGCACCAGGCCGTAGAAGGAGGCGTCGAGCGTCGTGCCCTCGAGCATGCCGATGACCGACACCCGCGCGCCCTGCGCGCAGGCCTGCAGCGAGCGGTCGAGGTTGGGCCCGCTCGCGAGTTCGAGCACATGCTCGGCGCCGCGCCCGCCGGTCAGGCGCCGCACCTCGGCGGGCCAGTCGCTGTCGCGCGCCAGCACGTGGCTGGCGCCGAGGGCGCGCGCGGCCTCGTGCTTGTCGGCGCTGCCCGAGATCACGATGGCCTGCGCCCCATGCAGCCGCGCGATCTGCAGCCCGAACAGCGCCACGCCGCCGGTGCCGTGGATCAGCACCGTCTGGCCCGCGCGCAGCGCGCCGAGCTCGGCCAGCGCGAACCAGGCCGTGAGCCCGGCGCAGGGCAGGGTGCTGGCCTCGGCCAGCGAGAGCGTGGCGGGCGCGGCCACGGCCGCCTCGGCGTCGATGAGCACGTGCGAGGCCAGCATGCCCGGGCCGGGGCCGCCCGCGGGCACGGCATGGGCGGGCCAGTGGTGGTCGATCCAGCCGTTCCAGAAGGTGTTGATCACGCGGTCGCCGGGCGCGAAGCGGCGCACGCCGTCGCCGACGGCCTCGACCGTGCCCGCCATGTCCGAGCCCGGCGTGAACGGCAGCGCGAGCGGCATGCCCATGCCGTCCTCCGTCATCAGCAGGTCGCGGTAGTTGAGCGCGACCGCGCCGACGCGCACCAGGATCTGGCCGGGGCCCGGCTCGGGCAGCGCTGCCTGAACCTGTTCGAGATGGGCGCGGCCGTAGGCGGGGAGTTGCCAGCGGCGCAGGGTGGTTTCGGGCATGAAGGCCTCCGCGAAAAGAAGAAGGCCTGATGCTATTGACGCTCTAAAGGCGTCGGTGGTGGATAATTTTCCGAAATTTGTTGCCTGAAATTCGTCAATGAGCCCGCGCCTGCAAGGCATCGAGGAATTCGTCGCCGCTGTCGAGGCCGGCAGCTTCGCGCTCGCCGCGCAGCGCCTGCACGTCACGCGCTCCGCGGTCGCCAAGAGCATCGCGCGGCTCGAGGCGCGGCTGCACACGCGGCTGTTCCTGCGCACCACGCGCAGCCAGAGCCTCACGCAGGAGGGCCATGGCTACTACGAGCGCTGCCGCAACGCGCTGGCCGAGCTCGAGGCCGCCGAGGCGCTGGCCGATGCGGCGCGCAGCACGGCCTCGGGCGTGGTGCGGGTCAGCATGCCGGCCATGCTCGGGCGGCTCAAGATCGGGCCGCTGCTGCTGGCGCTGGCGCGCCGGCATCCGCAGCTCTCGCTCGAACTCGGCTTCAGCGACCGCCTCGTCGACCTCGCGGAGGAGGGGCTCGATCTCGCGATCCGCAGCGGCGATCTCGGCGACAGCACGGCGCTGATCGCGCGGCTCGTGGGCATGCAGTGGATGGTGCTGTGCGCCGCGCCGGCCTACCTGGCCGAGCGCGGCCGTCCCAAAGGCATCGAGGACCTGAAGCCGCCGCACGAGGCGGTGCTCTATGCGCGCGACGGCGCGGCCTCGGCCTGGCGCTTCCATGCCGGCGATCGCGTCGCCGAGGTGCTGCTGCCCGCGCGGCTGCGCTGCGACAGCGCCGAGGTGCTGCTCGAGGCCGCCATCGGCGGCATGGGGCTCGCGCGGCTGCCGGCCTGGCTCGCGGCCGAGGCGCTGGCGGCCGGCACCCTGGTGCGCGTGTTCGACGAGCCGCGGCCCTTCGGCTTCGCGCTGCACGTGATCCGCGCGCGCAGCCGCTACCTGCCGCTGAAGACGCGCGTGGTGATCGACTGGCTGGCCGAGCATCTTCCGCCGCTGCTGGCAACCGACTGAACCCTGTCGGCGCCCGCGCGCGCCGACGCTATCCTGAGCCCCAGGAGACCACATGCACTTGCTCGCCTTCACCCGCACATTTGCCGCGCTCGGCGCGGCCGCCGCCCTGCTGGCCTTGGCGCCGCACGCGGCAGCACAGGGCACGGTCAACGCGCTGTGCAGCACCGACGCCGGCTGGTGCGAGGCCGCGGCCGCCGCCTTCACGCGCGAGACCGGCATCAAGGTGCTGCAGGCCCACAAGGGCACGGGCGAGATCGGCGCGCAGCTGCGTGCCGAAGCGGCCAACCCGAAGACCGACATCTGGTGGGGCGGCACCGGCGATCCCTTCCTGCAGGCGGCCGAGCAGGGCCTGCTCGAGCCCTACCGCCCGGCCTACATCAACGACCTGCACGACTGGGCCGTGCGCCAGTACGCGTTGTCGCAGAACATGGTCGGCGGCTTCTACACCAGCGCGATGGGTTTCGGCTTCAACACCGAGCTGCTGAAGAAAAAGAAGCTGCCCGAGCCGCAGTGCTGGGCCGACCTCGTGAAGCCCGGCTACAAGGGCGAGATCGAGATCTCGCACCCCGCCACCAGCGGCACGGCCTACACCATCATCGCGGGCCTGGTGCAGCAGATGGGCGAGGACGCCGCCTTCGACTACCTCAAGAAACTGCACCGCAACGTCACCAGCTACACCCGCAGCGGCCAGGCCCAGGCGCCCAACGTGGCCAAGGGCGAGGTCGCGGTCGGCGTGAGCTTCATCTTCGGCTTCGAGCGCTGGCGCCACGACGGCTTTCCGGTCAAGACCGCCGCGCCCTGCGAAGGCACGGGCTACGAGATCGGCGGCATCGCGCTGGTGAAGGGCGCGCGCAACAAGGAGAACGCGAAGCGCTACTACGACTGGCTCATGAGCCCCGCGGGCCAGTCCATCGGCGCCAAGGCCGGCAGCCTGCAGTCGCCGGCCAACAAGACCTTCAAGCCCGATCCGCGCATTCCCTCGATGGACGGCGTGAAGCTCATCAAGTACGACTTCCAGAAGTACGGCCAGGCGGCCGAGCGCAAGCGGCTGATCGACCGCTGGACGAAGGAAGTCGAATCCCTGCCGAGGTAGGCGATTCCCGGCTCCCTTCGCGAAACACCGAGGAACCGGCTTCGCCGGGCCTCAGGTGTTGCCCCCGGAAGGGGGTTGGCGTAGCGACACGAAGTGCGCGAAGCCTGGGGGAGAGCCTATCCACAGGCCTTGTTGTGCGAGGCGTGCATGCCCTTGGCCTTCGCATCGGCTTCGCTCAGGTACTCGCCCTTCTTGGTCTTGCCGTAGTAGCGGTCGCCCACGCAGTGGTAGACCTTGGTCGTGTCGTTGGCCCACACCATGCCGGGGCCTCCACCGGGTGCGGCGGCCATCTTCGTGACGTCGGGCGAGCCGGGCGTCTTGGTCGCGGTGCCCGTGCTCGGGGCCACGCCGGTCTTGTCGACGCTGGCCGACTGGGTTTCCACGGCGGGTGCGGCGGCAGCGGCGGCTGCTGGTGCAGCCTTCGCATCGGCTGCCTTGCCGAACCAGGTCTTGATGCCCTTGTGGCCACGGCAGGCGCCGGACTTGGTGTCGGGCGAGGCATAGCTGCCGTCCTTGCATTGCACGGTGGTGCCGGCTGGCGCGTCGGTCGGCACTTGCGCCTGGGCGGCAAAGGCGGCCAGCCCGAGGCAGGCGGCGATCCACAGCATCTTCCTGGGGTTCTTGTTCATGCAAAGCTCCTGAGGTGTTGAAAGGCAGATGCGCAGCTTTGGAGGGCAATCCCAGCGGAAGCTGACTTGCGCGAGATTCAGGGCGGGCCGGCGGCAAAAGTCACCGTCCCCTGGCGAGTGCCGGCGGGATTGCGGAGGCGGCCCGTGACGCGTTCGTGCGTGGCACGCCGTGCCCGCGCTCAGGGCGTGCTGGCCGTGAACCGGAGCACGCCGGTGTAGCTGCCCGCGCTGCGGCTGGCGCTGTTGGCATAGCCGAAGGTCCAGCTGGCTTTCTGCAGCGTGACGAGGCTCGAGAAGCCCGTGCCCGCGACGAGCGCGGCGCCGCCGATGCCGCTGGCGGGCACCGGCGGCGCGGGCAGGCCGGGGTTGCTCGAGGCGATGGTGATCTCCGACATCGGGATGGTGTGGCTGCCGTTGGACAACGGCGTGCTCGCCTCGGCGCGGATGGCGATGGGGCCGGCGTTGCTGCGCACCTCGACGGGCAGCACGTGGTCCGAGGCCGTGACGGCGAAGACCGGCGCGCCGCCGGGCCAGTCCAACGGCTGGCGGCTGCCGGCCACGGGCGCGATGCCCGCCGGCGGGATCGACGGCGCGAGCACGAAGCGCACGGTGCCCACGGCATTGCTCTGCGCCGGCCAGGGACTGGCGCCGACGCCGAAGAACAGGAACTTCTGGATCGAGAGGCTGAAGTCCAGCCTGGCCGTCGCGCTGCGCGGCACGTTGAAGCCGGACGCCGAGGTGGCCGTCTCGGCCCGCGCGGCCGCCATGAGCGCCAGGCATGCCGCTGCGACCGTGCCGCGCAAGGCGAGGCGTGCCGTCACTCGAACGCCGCCTCCACCTTGAAGCTGCCCTGCGCCCAGTCCAGCGTGCCCTCGGCCTTCACCGGATAGGCGGGCTGCGGCGCGGCGCGGCCGTCTTCGGCCTGGGGCATCAGCGCCAGCGTGCGAGTCTGGCCCGGCAGGATCGGCGTGCCCTCGGGCACCAGCGCGAAGGCGCGGCCCCGGCTGTCGACGGCGTCCAGGCTGCCTTCGAGGCGGCCGTGCGCGTCGCCGGTGTTGGCCACGGTCACGGCGATGCGGCGCTGGCCGCCGCTGTCGCTGCTGGCGATCCGCTGCAGGTCGAGCCGGGGCTCGGCGCCGTCGAGCGCGAGGTACACGGCCACCGCGATGCGCCCCGTCACCGGCAGGCTCAGGCTGGCGCCGCCGCCCTGGATCAGCGCCTGCTGCGCGGGCTCGCTGCCTTCGATCGCGATCATGAAGCGGCATTCGCCGCGCGGCGAACCCGCCGGCGGCTCGATCTGGAAGCGGTAGGCCCGGCTGCCGCGCGCGGGCAGCTGCACGCTGCGCCGCTCGAGCGCCACCCAGGGCCGGCAGCTGCCGGGCTGCAGGTCGTCGTGGTAGCTGATCTGGCCCTCGGCCGAGTAGTGCCAGTCGATGGTGCGCACCGTCACCTCGGTCGCGACCGGCGCGAGGTTGTGGAGCTCCAGCGACTGGCCCAGGCGCGTGCCGCCGCGGCCCGACAGCTCGAAGCGCGAGGGCGAGACCGCGATCTCGAACGGCGCGGCCACCGCGCCGCCGGCGCCGGCCAGCAGCAGGACGAAGGTGGCGGCGCGTCGCCGCAGCGCGCGGGTGGGACAAGGCTGGGTCATGGCAGGGTCTCGATTTCGAAGATCGATTCGAAGCGCAGCGAAGCCCCCGGCGGCAGCCGCAGTTCGCGCGGATCGAGGCGCAGCGTGAGCTCGAAGCTCTCGGTCATCCAGGCGGTGGCGACGGTGCCGATCCAGACCGGCACGCGGTCGCCCGGCCGGCCGCTGGCACTCGCGAAGGCGCCATGGCTGCGCCATTGCAGCTGCATGCCCGCGGGGGAGCGCAGGCCGGGGATGGCGGCCGGGATCACGTAGAAGATGCGCGCGCGCCGGCCGATGTAGGGCGCGGTCGCGAGCCGGTAGTCGATGCGTCCGAAAGGCAGGTCGAAGCGGATGCCGTCGACCGGTTGCGCGCGGCGGAAGTCGGTGCCGACCTGGGCGCGCGGCGAGCTCGAGTCGTCCAGACGTGCAACGCCCGCGCCGGCCGGCAGCGCCAGCGACAGCAGCAGCAGCGCGGCGAACGGGACGATCGCTGCCCGCATGCGCTTCACTCCATCGACGCCGTGAAGCGCACGGTGCCCCGGTAGTTGCCCGCGGGATAGACGACGTCGTTGTCGTAGCTGAACTGCATCCGCGTCGCGCTGATCGCGTTCGAGCGGTAGGTGTAGCCCAGGCACAGCAGCAGCACCGGGGCCGAACAGAAGGTCGCGTTGGCATTGAAGCTCGCGATCTGCTGGTTGGCGCTGCCGTCGAAGCGGCCGCTCTGGATGTCGCCCGTGGTGGCGGCGCCGTTGTTGCTGGCGGTCCAGCCGATCTGGCTGAACGGGATGAGGGTGGCGCCGCAGCCGCCCGACTGGCAGGCCAGGCCGGGCGTCGAGTCGACCCGCAGCGTCACCGGCCGCGCCGTGGACGACGAATTCGCGGGCCGGAACGGCGTGACCCACACCTCGATGACCGGCGAGCCCGTCACCGGCGCCGGCGCCAGGCCGACGTTGTCGCCGGCGACGTTGAACGCCACCGTGTCGACGCCGCTCACCGCGCCCACGCGTACCGAGATGGCATAGACCAGGCCGACGTCCGTCACCGTCATGACGACGGCCTCCGCGGGTAGGGCGAGGCCCGCGGCCAGCAGCGCGGCGGCGAGCGGAGCCGGGGCCGGGCGGGGCCGCATCAGATGCCTTGCGCGGTGTAGGTGATGGTGTTGGTGTACGTGTTGGCGCGCCAGCCGGCCGGCGTGCCGCCGAGCGCGTAGGTCCAGGTGCCCGTGGCCACCGTGTTGGACGGGAACGCGGTCGAGGCGCAGGCGCCCAGGTTCGCGCCCGGGTGCGGCAGCGTGCCCTCGGCGGTCACGGTGAAGTCGGCGTCGGCCGGGCCGCCCGTGGCGTTCCAGGCGCCGAGCGCGCAGTGGATGGTGCCGGTGCCGGCATTGGTCCAGGCGTAGACGGTGAGCGTGTCGGCGCCGGCCGCGGCGGCAACGGTCGCGGCCGGTGCCGCGCCGTTCCAGTCCACGCCGGTGTTGGTGGCGGCGGCCAGCGCCGGCGTGGGAACGGCGGGGATCTCCAGCGCCGAGCTCCATCGCAGCGTGTCGACGGCGGCGTTGGCCGCGCCCACGCGCAGCAGGATGAGCTTGGGCACCGTCACGCTGAGGTTGACCTTGGCCTGGGCCGTGATGGTGCCGGTGCCCGCGCCGTACTGGCTCTCGGCGATGGCCTCGCCACCGGCGGCGAGGCAGAGGGCCGCCACGGAAAGGGCGAGCATGCGGTGGGGGAGGGCGCTGGGGTTCATGAGGGGCCTCGATGGATGAAGAAAGAAGAGCAGCAGCGGGCAGGAGAAGACCGCAGGGGCGCGCTGCTCATTCGCCCACCTTGGTCAGGGGAATCTCGGCAACGGCCCGGCCGCGCAGCGGAACGCCGAGCGCCACGCCGCCGTCGCCGGCCGCGCCCCAGGGCAGCGGCACGCTGTCGAGCGTCAGGCTCAGCCGGTGGCGACCGGTCGTCACGAGCGGAAATTCGAAGCGGCCGTCGCGGTCGGTGGTGGTGCGGTAGCGGCCGTCGAGCTGGACCTCCACGTGGGCGGCGCCGCCTTCGTCGGGCTGCCGCGCGCCGTCGCGGTTGGCGTCGAAGAACACATGCCCGGCGACGCTGCCTGCACCGGCGCCCGCATCGCCGTCGCGCACGCCGGCGGTCTGGAAGGGCGTGCCCGCGCTGCCCTCCCAGCGCAGGTAGACGTAGGCGCTGCGGTCGTTGCTGCGGTAGAGCTGCGGGCCCAGGCTCGTGGTGGGCGCCACGGCGGCGCGCGCCTGGTTGAAGTAGGCCGCGAAGCCGATGCGCCAGCCCCCGGCGAGCGCCTTCTCGGCCGTGAGCGAGCCCGACAGCCCGCGGCTGGTGTGCAGGCCGCCGCTTTGCGAGGTGTAGCGCAGGTTGCCGCCGAGGTGGAAGCCGCTGTCGAGCCAGCACAGGAACTGCACGCCGGCCGTGGGGTAGTTGCGTGGCACGCCGCCGCTGCGGTCGCGCGCATAGCCGAGCGTGGTCGTGAGTTCGGGGCGCAGCGTCTCGCGGCCCGCGCCGATCCAGTCCTGCTCCCACTGCCATTCGTGGCCGGTGGCGGCCTGGTCGCCGAGCACGATCAGCTCGTTGCGCCGCACGGTCAGGCTGAAGCGGCTGCGCAGGCCGCCGAAAAAGCGTGCCTGGTGGAAGACGCTGGCGTAGAGGCTGCGCGAGTCGCTGCCGGCGGCGGTGTCCGCGCTGCTGTCGTAGCGCGTGCGCTGCAGGCTCAGGCTGCCGCCGACCGAGGCGTGGCGGTCGAACTGGTACAGGAAGCTGCCGTTCGCGCCGCTGCGGCTGGAACCCGCGAACCCGAAGGCGGCGTCGCCCTGCGTGCGCTCGTGCTCGAGTCCGCCGCCCCAGTGCAGGCGGCTGCCGCCGCGGTCCACGCGCCAGTAGGCGCCGCGCGTGCCGTCGGCCACGAGATGGTCGCCGAAGAAGAGATTCGGCCGGGCCGTGTAGGCGCCGAGTTCGTGGCGGTAGGGCCCCAGGCGCGCGCTCGCCTCGACGAACAGCCCGCGCGAATCGCCGACGGCGACGCCCGGCGTCGGCGAGCGCGTGCGGCTGCCGATCAGCGTGGCGCGGACCTTGAAGTCGCCGTCGCGCTCCACCTCGCGGCCCCAGCCCAGCGCGCCGGCCCAGCTCTCGACATGGCGCGATCCGACGCCCTGGCCCGTGAACGGGTCGAGGGTCCAGGCCGGAAGGTCGCGTGCCCGGTTCAGTTGCGTGGCGACGAAGCCGTTCCCGCCCACGCGCTGCGTCAGGCCGAGCCAGCCGAGCGTGCCCTGGCTCTGCTCGAATCCCGGATACGGCCCGCCCCGGAGGCTGCCGCGCATGCCGAAGCCCGCGCGCCAGTCGCTGTCGGCGTCGAACACGCGCAGCGAGGCCCCGCGCACCGTGGTGCTGCCGAGCGAGAGCCGGTAATTGCGCGCCAGGCCCTCGGTCAGCTCGCTGTGGATGTCGCCCAGCGCGCTGTCGGCGAAGGTCCGGGGCGTCAGCGGAAAGGCGAGGTTGCGCAGCGTGAGGCGGCCGCTGCCCGCGTCCTCGGCGTAGCCCAGCACGCCGATGCCGCCCTGGGCCTGGCGGTCGCCGTTCCAGCGGCGGCCGTCGGCCTGCAGCAGGAACTCGCCGTGGTTGAGCGTCTCGCGGCGGTACTCGATGCGCTGGCCGAACTCCATCGCGCGCCGCCGCCCGGCGCCGGAACTCGTCGCAGCGCCGAAGCCGATGCGGCTCTCGGTCATCCAGGCGCGAAAGCCTTCGGGTTGCGCGGACGGCGCGGCGCTGTCGTCGGCGGACGCGGCGCCGGCCTCGTCGGCGCTCATGAACCGGTCCTGGTAGGGCACCGGCGCGGCTTCGACGAGGGCCTTCAGCCGCGCCTGCTGCGCCTGGGCCCGGTCCATCGGCTGGATGCGGGCCTCGGTGGCTGCGGCGGGTGGCGCGGTCTGCGCCTCCGCGGCGAGGCAGGCCAGCGCCGCCAGGCAGCCGACGCCCGGGCGGCCCCGCGGCGCCACGGCATTCCGGCCGAGCCAGCGGCAGGCCACGGCAACTCCCTCGTCATCCAACAACATCGCCGTCCCTTTGGGCCCCGAGGGCCCCGGTTGAGTTGAATCACTGCGTGCGCAGCGGAGGCGATGATTGTGGTTTTTGGTAACTTTTGCTGACCAAAAACGAGGGCTTCAGGGGCGTTGCCGAATTTTTCGTAGTAAACCGTGATGGAGTGCTTGAAATCTCGGTAGCGAGCGTTGATTTTTAAAACCGTTTGCCCCAGGTAGAAAAGCTGCGTCCGGGCCGAGCCCGGACCGCCGCGCCGCCTTAGAATTTTTTCGATCCGACCTTTCCTTTTCCAATGGCTGATTCCTCCAACACCAAACTCCCGTTCCAGGCCGAAGTCGCGCAACTGCTGCACCTCGTCACGCATGCGCTGTACTCCAACAAGGAAATCTTCCTGCGCGAGCTGATCTCGAATGCATCGGACGCCTGCGACAAGCTGCGCTTCGAGGCCATCGACCGTCCCGAGCTCTACGAAGGCCAGTCCGATCTCGACGTGCGCATCAGCTTCGACAAGGCCGCGCGCACCCTCACCATCACCGACAAGGGCATCGGCCTGTCGCGCCAGGAGGCGATCGACAACCTCGGCACCATCGCCAAGAGCGGCACCAAGGACTTCGTGAGCAAGCTCAGCGGCGACCAGAAGGCCGACGCGCAGCTCATCGGCCAGTTCGGCGTGGGCTTCTACTCGGGCTTCATCGTGGCCGACCGCATCACCGTCGAATCGCGCCGCGCGGGCCTGCCCGCCGAACAGGGCGTGCGCTGGGCCAGCGGCGGCGCCGGCGACTTCGAGGTGGCCGACATCACGCGTGCCGAGCGCGGCACCAGCATCACGCTGCACCTGCGCGAGGATGCCGACGAATACCTCAACGCCTGGAAGATCAAGCAGATCGTCGGCAAGTACTCCGACCACATCTCGCTGCCGATCCTCATGGAGAAGGAGGAGTGGAAGGAAGGCGAGAACGACCAGCCCGGCGACATGGTGAAGACCGGCGAATGGGAAACGGTCAACAAGGCCAACGCGCTGTGGAGCCGTCCCAAGAAGGACGTCACGACCGAGCAGTACGAGGAGTTCTACAAGAGCATCAGCCACGACTTCGAGGCGCCGCTGGCCTGGAGCCACAACCGTGTCGAGGGCAGCACCGAGTACACGCAGCTGCTCTACATCCCCGCCAAGGCGCCGTTCGACCTCTGGAACCGCGAGAAGAGCGCGGGCGTCAAGCTCTACGTGAAGCGCGTCTTCATCATGGACGACGCCGAGGCGCTGATGCCCAGCTACCTGCGCTTCGTCAAGGGCGTGATCGACTCGGCCGACCTGCCGCTCAACGTGAGCCGCGAGCTGCTGCAGGAAAGCCGCGACGTGAAGGCGATCCGCGAAGGCAGCACCAAGCGCGTGCTCGGCATGCTCGAGGACCTGGCCAAGAAGCAGAAGACCGGCCCCGAGAGCGGCGAGGGCCGCATCGACGTGGGCTCGGGCGAATCGGTGCCCACGCCCGAGCCGACCGAGGCCGTGACGGACGTGGTCGACAAGAACGCGCCCACCGCCGCCGAGACCGCCGCCGCGGCGGCCGACGACGCGGGCAAGTACGCCAAGTTCTACGCCGAGTTCGGCGCCGTGCTCAAGGAAGGCCTGGGCGAGGACTTCGGCAACCGCGACCGCATCGCCAAGCTGCTGCGCTACGCCTCCACCACCACCGATGCCGTGAGCGTGAGCTTCGCCGACTACAAGGCGCGCATGAAGGACGGCCAGGACGCGATCTACTACATCACGGCCGACACGCTGGCCGCCGCCAAGAACAGCCCGCAGCTCGAGGTCTTCAAGAAGAAGGGCATCGAGGTGCTGCTGATGACCGACCGCGTCGACGAGTGGGCGCTCAACTACCTCAACGAGTTCGACGGCACGCCGCTGCAGAGCGTGGCCAAGGGCGCGGTCGACCTCGGCAAGCTGCAGGACGAGGACGAGAAGAAGGCCGCCGAGGAGGCCGCCGAGTCGTTCAAGCCGCTGCTCGAGAAGCTCAAGGAAGCGCTCAAGGACAAGGCCGAGGACGTGCGCGTCACCACGCGCCTGGTCGACTCGCCCGCCTGCCTCGTGGTGCAGGACGGCGGCATGAGCACGCAGCTCGCGCGCATGCTCAAGCAGGCCGGCCAGCCCGCGCCCGAGCTCAAGCCGGTGCTCGAGGTCAATGCCGAGCACGCGCTGGTCAAGAAGCTCGAGGGCTCGGCCCACTTCGACGACCTCGCGAACATCCTGTTCGACCAGGCGCTGCTCGCCGAGGGCGGCCTGCCGGCCGATCCCGCGGCCTACGTGCGGCGCGTGAACGCGCTCCTGGTGTGAACACGCGGCCGCGCACCCGCATCGCGGCCGCCGGCCTTCCGGCCGGCGTGCTGCTCGCGCTGCTGGTGAGCGGCTGCTCCCACTACCAGATCGGCATCCCGATCGTGCCGGGCCTCTCGCTGGGGCTCGGCGCCACCAAGGACGGCAACTTCTCGGTCGGCCTCAACACCGGCTTCGGCCCGCTCGGCGCGGGCGTCGCGGTCAGCAACAGCGGCGCGGTCGCGGGCTCGGTCGGCATGGGCCTGGGCGTCGGCCCGGTCGGTGCCGGCGTGGGCCAGAGCGTGGTGCTGCACGATCCCAACGCGGGCAAGCCCAATGCGATGCAGCCGGGTCCGGTGACCAGCGTCGGCGCCGGTGTCGGCGGCAGCGCGGGAGGCTTCGGCGTCGCGGCCGATTTGCCGCCCACGGGCGGTGCGCCACCCGCGCCGGCACCCGCCGCATTGCCCGTCGCGGCGCCCGCCGCCACGCCGGTGTCGGCCGCGCCGCGCGTCAACAAGGCCCGCGCGCCGGGTGTGCTGGTGCGCAGGAACGATTCCACGCGCGAGGCCGTGCCGGTCGCCGCCCCGACGCCCGTGCAGGTCACCTACCGCACGCCCGAGGCCACGGCGCCCGCGCGCGTCGGCATCAACGCGCTCGGCTCGCCGGGCAATCCGATCGCGCCCTGAGACGATGGCGACGGCACGCGTGGCAACGGTGGCATCGGCGCAGGCGGATCCATCGGCCGCGCCGGCCACCGCCTCGCGCGATCGCCGCGCCTGGCTCGCGGGCGCCGCCGGCCTGGCCGGCGCGCTGCTGCTCGGCGCTCCACCCGCGCGGGCCCAGCGCGAATTTCCCAATCGGCCGATCCGCTGGATCGTGCCCTACCCGGCGGGCGGCGGCTCCGACTTCCTCACGCGCATCGTCGGCAACCAGCTCGCGATCGACACCGGCCAGCCGGTGGTGGTCGAGAACCGCACTGGTGGCAACACCTCGCTCGGCGCCGCCGAGGTCCTGCGCGCGCCGGCCGACGGCTACAGCGTGTTGTCGGCCGACAACGGCACGCTGGTGTTCAACCCCGTGCTCTACCGCAACCTCGGCTACAACCCGCAGCGCGACTTCGCGCCGGTCACGCTGATGGGCCGCTTCCCGCTGGTGCTGCTGGTCGGGCCGGCCAGCGGCGTGCGCGACGCGCGCGCCTTCCTCGAGGACGCGCGCGCCTATCCCGGCAAGATCAGCTACGCCTCGGCCGGCACCGGCAGCCCGCACCACCTCGCGATGGAGCTGCTGCAGCGCCAGGCCCGGCTGCGCATGCTGCACGTGCCCTACCGCGGCGCCGCCAACGCGGTGGCCGACGTGGCCGGCGGCCAGCTGCAGGCCATGATGTGCGACCTCGCCGCGTGCCTGGGCTTCATCCGCAGCGGCCGCGTGCGCGCGCTCGCGATCGCCGACCGCGTGCGGCTGCCGCAATTGCCCGAGGTGCCGACCTTCGCGGAACTCGGCATCGACGGCGTCGAGGCCGCCGCGCTGGTGGGCGTGGTGGCGCCGGCGCGCACGCCGCCCGAGATCGTGGCGCGGCTGCAGCAGGCGATCGCGAGCGCCATCCACAACCCCGCGGTGCACCGCAAGCTCGCGGCCTATGGCGTCGAACCGGTGGGCGGCACGCCCGCGCAGTTCGCCACCCTGTTGCATCAGGAGTCCGAGCGCTGGGACGACCTGATCCGCGGGCTCAACCTGACGCTGGACTGAGCGCCGCCTTGCGGCGCCGGCACTTTGCCTGCCGTTCACACACGGCACGCGCTTCACGTTTGCTTTGCACGAACTTTGCGCGCGCTTGGCGCGGGGCTCACCGAACGCTAAGAGTGCACTTCTAGATTGGCGGCTCCCCCTCAGCCACCGGCCGGCGAGGCGGCCCGCAGGGCCTCCGGCACCGACCGCCCATCGCCATGCCAGCACGCCGGTTCCACCAGGTCCTCTTCGTCGACGACTTCTTCCGCTCGCCCGACAACGGGCTGCACTACTTCCCCGCCAACCGGCGCTTCCTGCAGGGCTTCTTCGGCTCGGCGCTGGGCCGGCTCGGCCTGCCGATGCGCGAGATCGCGCCGCGCTCGCATGGCGGCACGATCGACGTGGCGCGCGCGATGGCGCTGCTGGGCCTGCCGGCCACGCCGGCCGGCTGGGCCCGCGCCTGCGTCGCCGACCTCGCGCCGCTGCGCGGGCTCGAGGGCCTGCCGGCCTTCGGCCCGGGCTGCCTGGTGATCGGCTGGGGCCTGACGCCGGCGCTGCAGCACTGCATCGACCGCAGCGGCGCGAGCTACCTCGACATCGAGATCGACCCGCGCCGCTTCACCGAGCACCTGCACTTTTGCGCGCGCACCAACGACGCGCGCATCCGCGCCGCGCTCGAGGCGCGCGCCATCGACGAGGAGCTGTTCTGGAACCACGCGGCCGCCATCCGCGGCTGTTTCGCGCGCCGCGGCGCGGGCGCGCTGTTCGATCCGCGGCTGCGCGTGGGCCTGTTCTTCGGCCAGAGCCTGGTCGACCTCTCGCTGGTGAGCGGCGGGCGCAGCCAGCATCCGTCCGCCGTGATCGGCGCGCTGCGCACGCTGGCGCAGGAGGTCGACCTGCTGGTCGTGAAGCCCCATCCCTACGAGCCCGCTCTGCACGACCTCGCGCCGATCGCGCGCGCCATTCCCAACGTCGCCTGGACGCGCGAGAACACCTATGCGCTGCTGTCGGCCGGGAACCTGCGCTTCGTCGCGGGGCTGTCCTCGAGCGTGCTGACCGAGGCGCGCTACTTCCTGCAGCCCGTGCGCGCGCTGATCCGCGCCGACCGCAATGCGCCCGAGTGCCTGCCCGCGGCCTGCTCGCCCTGGCTGCCGGTGGGGCCCGAGCTCGGCGCGCTGGACTTCATGCTCGACGCCTGCTGCGCGCCCGGCGAGGAGGCCACGGCCCCGCCGGCCGGCGCCGGCGCATGGCCCGCGGATGCGATCGAGCGCGCCTTCTCCACGCGCTGGGGCTTCGACGACCGCGACCCGGGCCTGCAGGCGCTGCCCGAGCTCGTGCTCGGCCGTGACTACGCCTTTCGCACCGGCAATCCGGCCACGGCCTGGCTGGCCCATGGCTGGTCGGCGCCCGACGACGTCGACACCTGGAGCGAGGGCTCGCTGGCCTGCCTGGTGATCCCGCTGCCGCCCGCGGCCGTGTTCGCGCATCCGCTGCAGGCCCCGGGCCAGGCGCCGGCGCAGCGGCTGCGCGTGCGCATCGACTACCGCTGCGAGGCGCAGAGCACGCGCGTGGTCGCGCTGCTCGACGGCGCCATGCTGCCGGGCCAGCGCACCTCGGGCGCGTGGCGGCGCAGCCTGGTGTTCGAGCTCGTGCCCTCGCCGCAGCGCAAGTGCCTGGTGCTGCAGTTCTTCGTGGGCGAGGCGGCCGATGCGGAGGTGGCCGAGGGCGTGGACGAGCCGGTCGTGCGCTCGGGCTTCACCTTGCGCAAGCTGCGCGTGTCGATGAGCCCGGCGGGCACGGGCGATGTCGCGGCGCTGCCGCAGCCCGACACCACGACGGCAGCGCCCGAGCGCGCGCTCGACCGGATGCTGCGCGTGGTGCTTCAGTCCAGGCGCGCGGCCGGATAGGCCGCGTCGGCACCGGCCGCGGCCGGTTGCGTCGCGAGGCGCAGCAGCAGCAGGCTCCAGGGCTGCAGCCGTTCGAGCGCCGCCTCGCGGCCCTGCGCGGCCGTGGCCTCGGTGCTCGCGCCCAGCTCGCGCGCCGCGGCCGTCACGTCGCGCGCGAACGCGGCCGCGTCGCCGCGCCACACCACCACGCGATGCCGCAGCCCGAGCTGCGCGGCGCGTTCGGCATTGCTCGCCTGTTCGGGCTGGTCGGTCTGCAGCAGCAGGATCGGCTTGCGGTAGACCTGGGCCACCGACAGCGCCGCCATGCCCGGGGCCGAGACGATGAAGGCGCTGCGCGCCGCGGTGTCGATCCAGTGCGCGTCCTGTGGCTGCCAGCCGGCACGCCCGGCATAGCCTTCGCCCACGCAATGCGCGCCCAGGCCCGCGGCGGCCAGGCCGTGCTCGAGGCTGTCGGCCAGCGCCGTGTCCTTGAAGTGCGGGTTGAGGTAGACCGCGGCCCGCGGGGCTACGGCCGCAACGTCCTCGCTCGAGGCCACCGCCACCGGCGTCGCGAGCCGGTGCGTGCCGCGGCCATCGTGCGCCGGTGCCTCCTGCGCGAAATCGTGCGCGATGCGCGCGCGGCTGCGCCCGATCTGCCAGGCCACGATGCGGCCGAAGGCGCGTGCCGTCCAGCCCGGCAGCCGGCCGCTGAAATTGCCTTCGAGCGCGCGCCGCAGGCTCGCGCCGTACACGTGCACCACCTTGTGCCGCCACGGCGGCAGCGCGCCCATGAACAGCAGCGCGGGATGGAAGGAGTCGTTGACCACCAGGTCGGCCTCGCGCAGCCGGCCGTGCAGCCGCACGATGTCGCGCAGCATGCGGCCGGGCCGGAACACGTAGTGCGCCACGTTGCGGTCGGTCTCGCGCCGCAGCATGTTCTGCCGCGCGTCGAACTGCACCGCGTAGTGGCGCGAGAGCACGGGCGCGTCGATGCCGAAGCCCGCGAGGAAGAGCGCGCCCTCGTCGGAGGTGGTCAGCACCTGCACCTGCGCGCCGGCCGCGCGCAGCGCGTGCGTGAGCAGCTGCGAGCGCATCAGGTGGCCGCGCGCGTCGGCGGTCGCGAGGTAGAGGATGCGCGGCATGGCTCAGCCGACGCTCAAGCCACGTGCGGCACCAGCCGCAGCGCCGCGCCCGCGCACCACATGCCGAGCGCGCCCGTGATGCCGAAGCCGCGCTCGATGGCGCGCACCTCGTCCATCAGTTGCGCGAGCCGCGCGCGCTCGTGCGGCGCCACGCAGCGCTGCAGCGTGTGGCTGCACAGGCGCACGTGGCGCTGCTCGTCGGCCCACACGCGCGCGAGCAGCGGATGCAGCGCATGCGCGGGCCCGATCAGCGCGCAGTGGCGCTCGAGGATGCGCGAGGCCATCTGCTCGGCCGCGAGGCCGATCGCATAGGCCGGCACCAGGCCGCCGTGCGCGAAGTGCGGCGCATGGCGGCGGATCAGCGCCTGCCAGCGCGCGAGCTTGCGCCGGCTGAACCAGTCGGGCCGCGGCTGCTCGCCATCGAGGGCGCCGGCTTGTGCGCGGCCGCCGCGTTCGGCGATGGCCTCGGCGAACAGCCGCGCATGCAATTGCTCGTCGGCCAGGTGCTGGTCGAGCTGGCGTTCTAGCCAGTCGGGCGCGGCGGCGCGCAGTTCGCGCTGCAGCGCCTGTTCCGACGATTCCTCGCCCACGAGGTAGAGGCGCAGCAGCAATGCCTCGCCCGCGCGGCTGGCATGCAGCTGGCGCAGCGCGGCGCGCTTCACGCGGTGCACCAGCGCGGCTTGCAGCGCGGGCCAGCCGCGCAGCCGCGGCGGCACGAGGCTCTCGAAGCCCGGGGCCTCGGCGTCGACCTCGGCCCGCGCGTACAGCTCAGCGGCCATTCGGCCCGGCCTTCGCATCGAGCGCCACGGGCTGCAACTGCTGTTGCTGCCAGCCGAGCACCAGCCCCAGGAAGCTGCCCTGCAGGAAGCCGCGCGCCGTGGCGTCGGCGCCCGCGAACTCGCGCTGCTGCCCGTCGTAGCGCACGAAGCCCTTGCCGCCGGTGGTGCCGATCGTGAGCTTCTCGTTCTTGCGGAAGCCGCGCTGCAGCAGCGGTTGCAGCAGGGCCTGCGATTCGAGTCCGTAGAGGAACAGGTCGCGCTGCACCACCTGGCGCGGAATCTGTCCGCTCAGGGCCTGCAGCTCGAGCGACCAGTTGCCCTCGCGCATCGCCTCGGCCAGCGGCCGGTTGCGCGTCGTGACGAAGCGCGTGCGCGCCACCCACTTGACGGCCTTCGACACGCCGAGCCCGACCGTGATGTCGGCGTCGCGCGCGGCGCTCTCGCGGTTGTCGCGCACCTGCACCAGCTCGTCGGCCAGGCGCGCCGTCAGCGACGGCTTGGCGAGCGCCTCCATGACCTGCGCGCTGCTGAACAGCACGCGCTCGCCGCCGGTCTCGCCGACCACGAGCTGCCAGGGATCGATGCGGATCTCGGAGAACTCGCCGCGCACCGGCGCATGCGCATGGCTGCTGAACGACCAGTCGTTGCCCGAGCGGCTCAGCAGCGCATGGAAGCTCAGCGGCACGCGCTGGCCGTCGGCCGTGCGGCCCGAGCCCTGCAACACCACGTCGCCCACGATGCGCTTGCCGTCGTAGCTGCGGCCATTGGCGAAGCGCAGCGTGTGCGTGGCCTCGTCGAGCGTGGCGCGGGTGTCTTCGTCGTCGAGCGCGAGCCGGTTGCAGTTCTCGCTGGTGCCGGCGGCGATGGGGCAGCCGCTGCCCGAGGCGAAGGCGAAGACGCCGCGGCCCGAGAACTCGGCCGAGGCCGCGAGTCCGGGAGCGAGCAGCGCGAGGGCGGCGAGAACGAGCAGGCGTGCCATGGTCGCGGGCCTCAGGGACGGTGGTAGGAGAGCGCCTGCGCATCGGCATGCGCGGGGCCCGTGGTGTGCAGGCCGATGCCGCGCGCGAAGGCACCGAGCATGTCGACGGCCGAGAAGCCCAGGATCAGCAGCACGCCGAGCGCCCAGCGCGCGCCGCGCAGCGGCGGCAAGTCCTGCCGGTTGAGCGCGCGCAGGCTGAAGCCCAGCCGCGTGACGAGCACGCACAGCGGACCGATCGGACCGCTCTTCGCGAGCCATTGCCAGCGCGGCGACACGTAGCTGCGCAGCAGGTGCGGCGTGAGCGAACAGGTGTCCTGCCCGCGCATCCAGCGCAGCTTGAGCGCCTCGCGCCGCGTGTCGGGCAGGCGGTGCTCGGTGTGGGCGCGCGCCGCGTAGTGCAGCGGGATGTCGGCCGCGCGCAGCCGCATGCCGAGCACCTGGCAGTGGGCGCGGTACACGCCCTCGAGCGCCTGGTAGCTGTGGGTGTCGAAGACCTCGCGCCGGAACGCCACGTTGTTCGCGTAGAAGTTGCTCGTCGCGCCCGCGTGCTCGTTCGGGAAGTACATGAAGTCGATGGTGGTGAGCGCGGTGCCCACCACGTTGGCCGCGTAGCTGGTGCGGCCCGCCACCACGGCCGGCGCGTCGGCGCGCGCGAAGGGCGCGAGCAGCTCGCGCAGCCAGTCTTCGTCGGGCAGGCAGTCGGCATCGGCGAACACCACCCAGTCGCAGCGCGCCGCATCGGTGGCCGCGAAGCCGGTGTTCTTGGCGTCGTAGTAGCCGGTGCTGGCGTCGATGCGCACGAAGTCGACGGGCCGTCCGGCCAGGCGTTGCACTTCCTCGCAGGTGGCGGCATCGAGGCCGTCGTGCGTGATGACCACCTGGGCCAGCGTGGACAGCGGCTGCTTCTGGCGCGCGAGCAGCGCGATCAGCCGCTGCAGGCTGGCGGCGGTCCTGGCCTGCGCATCGGCGCCGCCGCGCAGGTTGTTGGTCTCGAGGACCAGCGCGGTGCGCGCCGCCACTTGATCGGGCATCATCGATTTTTCCTGTCCGGACGTCGTTGGGAAGGCATGCATGCCGCTTTTATCGCACAACCCTCGCGGTTGCCAGTGCCATCGCGCATGGGCGCGGCCCGCCGCGGGGCCGCTGTCTTGAAGCTCGCGGTCTTCGGCGCGGGCTACGTGGGCCTGAGCTTCGCGGCCTGCATGGCCGAGGCCGGGCACGCGGTGCTGTGCGCCGACACCGACGCGCCGCGCATCGCGGGCCTGCGCGCGGGCCGCATGCCGCTGCACGAACCGGGGCTCGGCGCGCTGGTGGCGCAGGAGACGGCGGCCGGCCGGCTGCGCTTCACGGACGATGCCGGCGAGGCCGCGCGGCATGGCGACATCCTCTTCATCGTGGTGAATGCGCCGGCCGATGCCGAGGGCGTGGTCGACCTCGAGGCGGTGTTCGAGGTGGCGCGCGCCGTGGGGCACCACCGCGACCGCGACGGCCTGCTGGTCTGCAAGTCGACCTTGCCGGCGGGCACGGCCGACCGGGTCGAGGCGGTGGTGCAGGACGCGCTGGCGCGACGCGGTGCCACGCACCGGATCGCGGTGGCGGTCAACCCCGAGTTCCTGCGCGAAGGCTCGGCGGTGCGCGACAGCCGCGCGCCCGACCGCATCGTGGTCGGGGCTACAGATGCCGACGCGATCGCGCTGCTGGCCGAGCTCTATGGGCCTTTCGTGCGCGACCCCGCGCGCCAGTGGCTGGTGATGGACCGCCGCTCGGCCGAGCTCGCGAAGTACGCCGCCAACGCGATGCTCGCTACCCGCATCAGCTTCATGAACGAGATGGCGCGCGTGGCCGAGCAGGCGGGCGCCGACATCGAGAGCGTACGCCGCGCGATCGGCGCCGATGCGCGCATCGGTCCGGCCTTCCTGCAGGCCGGCGCGGGCTATGGCGGCTCCTGCCTCGCGAAGGACCTGCGCGCGCTGCAGCATGGGGGCGAGGGCGCCGCGCTGCGGCTGCTGCCCGCGGTGGCGGCGGTGAACGAGGCGCAGAAGTCGCGGCTCTTCGAACTCGTCGCCGGCCATTTCGGCGCCACGCTCGCGGGGCGCACGCTGGCCGTGTGGGGCCTGGCCTTCAAGCCCGACACCGACGACATGCGCGATGCACCGAGCCTGGTGCTGATCGAGCGGCTGCTGGCCGCCGGCGCGCGCCTGCGGCTGCACGATCCGGCCGCGATGCCGAATGCGCGTGCGCTGCTCGGCGAGCGCGAAGGCATCGCCTGGTGCGATGCGCCCGAGGCCGCGCTCGATGGTGCCGATGCGCTCGTGCTCGTCACCGAATGGGCGGCCTACCGCCGGCCCGATTTCGCGCGCATGGCCGTGCGGCTGTCGGCGCGTGCCGTGTTCGATGGGCGCAATCTCTACGACCCGGCCGAGGTCGAGGCGGCCGGCATCGCCTGCTACGGCATCGGCCGCGGGCGCTCAGTGCGCCGCGGTTGAGGTCGCCTCGTCGTCCGCGCGCGGCAGGAAGGCATCGCCCGGCGTCAGCGGCGCATGCCGGTAGCTCGCGGGCGTGCGGCCCAGCTTCACGGGCGCGCCGATGCCGCGATAGCCACCTTCCAGTTCGACCACCATGCCGCGGTGCGCCGTGTGCGGATGCTCGAGCGCGGCGGCCACGGGCAGCACGGGCGCGGCCGGCACGCCCGCGGCCATGAGCTGCTCGACCAGCACGCGGCCGTCGAAGGCGGCCATGGCGGTCTCTAGCTGCTGCTTGAGCGCGTCGCGGTTCACCGAGCGCGCACCCGCGGTGGCGAAGCGCGGATCGGTGGCCAGCGCGGGCAGGCCGATGCAGCCGCACAGGCTCGCGAACTGGCGGTCGTTGCCGACGGCGACGAATACGGGGTCGGTGCCGGTGGCGAGGGCGTCGTAGGGATAGATGTTGGGATGGGCGTTGCCGGTGCGGCGCGGCGCGCTGCCGTCCATGAACCAGTTGGCGGCGTGTGGATGCAAGAGCGAGATGCCGCTGTCGTAGAGCGCGGCCTCGACGAACTGGCCGCGTCCGCTGCGCTGGCGTTCCTGCAGCGCGAGCAGCACGCCGATGACGGCATTGAGGCCGGTCACCATGTCGACCACGGGCAGGCCCACGCGCAGCGGCCCGCCCTCGGCCTCGCCGTTGACGCTCATGATGCCGGTCATGGCCTGCACGGCGGCGTCGTAGCCGGGCAGCGCACCGAGCGGGCCGTCGGCGCCGAAGCCCGAGACGCGGCACCAGACCAGGCGCGGAAAGCGCTGCGACAGGGTCTCGTAGCCGATGCCCCAGCGTTCCATGGTGCCGGTCTTGAAGTTCTCGATCAGCACGTCGGCCTCGGCCACCAGCGCGAGCAGGGCGGCGCGGCCTTCCTCGGTCGAGAAGTCGAGGTGCTGCACGCGCTTGTTGCGGTTGAGGCCGTGGTAGTAGGAAGCCACGCCATCCTTGAACGGCGGACCCCAGGTGCGCGTGTCGTCGCCCTGCGGCGGCTCGATCTTGAGCACGTCGGCACCATGGTCGCCGAGGATCTGGCCGCAGTAGGGGCCGCCGAGGATGCGGGAGATGTCGAGCACGCGGATGCCCGCGAGTGCGCCTTGAGTCATTTGTTGTTCCTGTTGTCTTGTCGTTCGGGGCGCGTGCGAAGGACATCGGGTACTCCCCTCCGCGAATGTCCCCCGTCGGCGTGATCGCGCCCCGGATGCCAGCATCAATCGAGCTGCGCCCCCGACTTCTTGACCACGTCCTTCCACTTCGCCGACTCGCTCGCGATGAACTGGCCGAGCTTCGGCGGCGAGGTGTCGGCGCTGGCCTCGAGGCCCTGGGCCGCGAACATCTGCTTGACCTTGGGCGAGCTCAGCACTTCGGCGAAGGCATGGTTGAGCTTCGCCACGCGATCGGCCGGCGTGCCCGCGGGCGCGACGATGCCGAAGAACACGCTCACGTCGTAGCCCTTGTAGCCCTGCTCCGAGATCGTCGGCACCTCGGGCAGCGCCTGCGAGCGCGCGAGGGTGGCCACGCCCAGCGCGCGCAGCTTGCCGGCCTTGACGTAGGGCAGCGCGGTGAGGATGTCGGTGAAGGTCATGCTGACCTGGCCGCCCAGCAGGTCGTTGAGCGCGGGGCCGGTGCCCTTGTAGGGGATGTGCTGGAAGTCGGTGCCGGCGATCGAGTTGAACAGCACGCCCGCGAGGTGCGAGGAGGCACCGTTGCCCGAGGAGGCATAGCTGAGCTTGCCGGGGTTGGCCTTGGCGTAGGCGACGAGCTCGGGCACGGTCTTCACCGGCAGCGCGGGATTCACCACCAGGATGTTCGGCAGATAGCCGACCTGGATCACGGGCGCGAAGCTCTTCACCGGGTCGTAGTTGATCTTGCGGTAGAGGCTGGCGTTGATCGCGAGCGGGCCCGAGGTGCCGAACAGCAGCACATGGCCGTCGGCCTCGGCGCGCGCTACGTACTCGGCGCCGATGTTGCCGCCCGCGCCGGCGCGGTTCTCCACGATCATCGGCTGGCCCATGCGGTCCTTCATCTCGGCCGCGAGCGTGCGCGCCATCGCATCGGTGGGACCGCCGGGCGGGAAGGGCACGACCAGCGTCATCGGCTTGGAAGGGAAGGCGGTGTCGGCCTGCGCGGCGGGGGCCGCGGCCAGCAGGCCGGCGCAGGCGGTGGCCAGCGCGAGGAGGGAAGCGAGGTGTTTCAAGAGGAGGTCTCCGTTCTTTGTTCGGGTGTCCGGGGGACGGGGCTCAGGCCGTGGCCCAGCCGGCGGGCAGCGCATCGGGCGCGAGCGGATCGCGCGGCAGCACGCGGTGCAGCAGCGCGAGCTGCGACCAGCGCAGCCGCGCGGCCGAGCCGGTGCGCGCGGCCTCCCAGGCCATCGCGCTCGCGCTGGTGCAGTGGTAGAGCGCCGAGGCGGCCTGGCGCGCGAGCACGTCGCCGCCTTCGCGCGCGGCCGTCTCGGCCAGCGCGGCGGCGCGCGCCAGCGCATCGCGCAGCGCCTGGGCGAAGGCCGGGGCCGGTTCGGCTTCGGCGATCAGCTTTTCGCAATGGGCGCGCAGCACCGGCAGCGAGCCCTCGCGCTTGACGGCGCGGATCACGTCGAGCGCGACGATGTTGCTGGTGCCCTCCCAGATCGAGCCCAGGTGGGCATCGCGCACCAGCCGCGGATCGCTCCATTCCTCGATGTAGCCGCAGCCGCCGCGCACCTCCATCGCATCGCCCGTGACCTTGCGCGCATCGCGGCAGGCGCGGAACTTGATGAGCGGCGTGAGGATGCGCAGCAGCGCGTAGGCCTCGGCTTCGCCGGCGTCGGAGCGCGCCAGCGCCAGCGCGGTCTGGCAGACCATGGTGCGCGCCTGCTCGGCGGGCACGCGCAGCTTGTCGAGCTGGCGCTGCATCAGCGGCATCTGGTCGAGCGTGCGGCCGAAGGCCTGGCGCTCGGCGGCGATGTACTCGGCCTCGGCCACCGCGCGGCGCATCAGGCCGGCGGCACGCACGCCGTTCGACAGCCGCGAGTTGTTGACCATGTCGGCCATCTGCACGAAGCCGCGGCCCTCCTCGCCGACCAGGAAGGCGAGCGCGCCCTCGAGCCGGATCTCGCCGCTGGCCATCGAGCGCGTGCCGAGCTTGTCCTTGAGCCGGATGATCCGGTAGTGGTTGAGGCGGCCGTCGTCGAGCCGGCGCGGCAGCAGGAACAGCGACACGCCCTTCATGCCGGCCACGCCGTCCTCGGCGCGCGCGAGCACCATCGCGAAATCGGCGTCGGGGTTCGAGCAGAACCACTTGTCGCCCGTGAGGCGCCAGCTGCCGTCGGCCTCGCGCCGCGCCAGCGTGGCGGTGGCGGCGATGTCGGAGCCCGCGGCCTGCTCGGTCATGAACATCGCGCCCTGCGCGAGTTCGTCGAAGTCGAGCGAGGTCAGGCGCGGCAGGTACTTCTGCACCAGCGCGGGCGCGCCGAACTTCTTGAGCGTGCGCGTGAGCGAATCGGTCATCGAGACCGGGCAGCACAGGCCGAACTCGGCCTGCACGAACAGGTAGGTCAGCGCGTATTTCACGAGCGGCGGCATGCGGCCTTTCCAGCCCAGCGTCTCGTCGCGGTGCGAGATCGCGGCCAGCCCGAATTCGCTGAGCGCGAGGCGCTCCATCTCGACGTAGGCCGGATGCTTGATCACCTGCTGCTCGTCGAGCCCGGTGCGCGTGCGCTGCTTCAAGGTGGGCGGGTTGCGGTCGGCGGTGCCGGCCAGCTCGTCGAGCCTGCCGCCCGCGAGGCCGCCGAGGCGCTCGAAGTGCGGCCGCAGGTGGCGCAGCAGGTCCTCGGGCAGGTAGAGCGCGAGCAGCGACTGCAGCTCGGTGTCGACGCTGTAGAGGTTCTGGCCGTGGCGGTCGGGAATGGGGTGAACGGCGGGCGCTGCAGGCGCGGCGGGCGTCTCGGGCATGGCTTGTCTCCTGGATTCGCGCCATTGTTCAAGCCGTGACGATCCGTGTCTAATATCGTTTGGGTCTTGCTCGATTCGATTTGCCTATTCATGGAACTGCGTCACCTGCGCTATTTCTCCGTGCTCGCCGAAGAGCTGCACTTCGGGCGCGCGGCACGCCGGCTCTCGATCTCGCAGCCGCCGCTGTCGGTGGCGATCCGCCAGCTCGAGGACACGGTGGGCGCGCGCCTGTTCGAGCGCAACAGCAAGGAGGTGCGGCTCACGCCCGCGGGCGACGCGCTGCGCGTGTCGGCGCGCCGGCTGCTGCAGCAGGCCGAGGAGGCCGCGCTCGAGGCGCGCGACATCGCGCAGGGCTCGGCCGGGCGGCTGCGCATCGGCTTCGTCGGCGCGATGCTCTACCGCGGCCTGCCGCAGGCGCTGCGCGCGTTCCAGGCCAAGCATCCGGCGGTGCGCATCACGCTGGCCGAACTCAACTCGGGCGTGCAGATCACCGAGCTGATGCACGACCGGCTCGACCTCGGCTTCGTCCACACCGCGCGCATGCCGCCCGAGCTGCAGCACCGGCTGCTGCTGACCGAGCCCTTCGTCTGCTGCCTGCCCGCGGGCCATGCGCTGGCGCGGCGGCGCGCGCTCGCGCCGGCCGAGCTCCGCGGCGAACCCTTCGTGCTGTTCTCGCGCGAGGCCTCGCCCGACTACCACGAGCGCATCCTCTCGATCTGCGCCGACGCGGGCTTCCATCCCGAGGTGCGGCACGAGGTGCGGCACTGGCTCGCGGTGGTCTCGCTGGTGTCGCAGGGCATGGGCGTGGCGCTGGTGCCGCAGGCGATGCGGCACTCGGCGCTCAGCGGCGCGGTGTTCCGTCCGCTCGATCGCGAGGTCACGCCGTCGGAGGCCTACGGCGTGTGGCGCGCGGGGCCGCCGAACATGCTGGTGCAGCGGCTGCTCGACGGGCTCGCGAAGAGCCTGCGCGAGAGCGCGAAGCGCTGAACGCGCACGCCGTTCTGCACCGTCTTCGTGGCAGGGCCGTGACCATGCGGGGCATCGACCCCGCACCGCGCCGGGCTACCGGAACCGGTGATGCCCAAGGCCTTGCGAAGGCTTTAGTATTCCCGTCAACCTCGCCGTGGCCCGGGCCTTCAAGAGCATGCAAAAGGGGTGTCGCCAGGGGGTTCAGATCAACGACACGGCCGTGTCGACGCCAGCATGCCCAAAGGTATCCCCAATTCCGCCGCCATGTACGGCATCTTCACCCGGCCCTGGGGCTACGAGGTCTCCGTCATGCGCAACGGAACCCGCCACTACCGGCAGTTCGGCCGGGCGAGCTACGGTGGCGCCGAACAGGCGTTGCTGCATGCGCAGGACTGGCGCGACGCCATCGTGCGGCAGCACCCGCCGATCGCGCGCCGCGCGCGCGCCGAGCAGCCGCGCGCCAACAACAGCACCGGTGCGCCCGGCGTCTACAGCCGCGTCGCGCCCGACGGCCGCGTGCGCGCCTGGCTCGCCAAGACCTACATCGCCGAGGACCAGATCCTGCAGACCTATTTCTCGGTCGACGGCGCCGATCGCGCGGCCCACGCGGCGGCGCTGGCCGAGCGCGCGCGCCAGCTCGCGCAGATGACCGGCCTGGCGCACGTGCACCCGGCCGAGGAGGCGATCCGCCGCGAGACCGATGCCGCGCCGCGCACGCGCACGCCGCGGCTCTCGCGCGCGGAGATCGTGCGCCGCAACAACTCGAGCGGCACCAGCGGCGTGCAGTTCAAGTCGCCGCGGCCCGACCATCCGGGCTACTGGATGGCGATCACCTTCATCGCCGGGCGCGGCACCGTCAGCAAGGCCTTCTCGGTGAAGACCCATGGCGAGCAGGCGGCCAAGCGCCTCGCGATCGCCGAGCGCGAGACGCAGCTCGCGCTCAAGCGGCAGCTCGACGGCGCGGAGCTGGCGTCCTGATGGCGGCGCGTGCGTGCAAGGCCGGGCCCGCGGGCACGGCCGGGGCGGTGCTGCCATGAGCCTCAAATCGTTGAACCGGCTGCTGCGCGTGGCCTCGCACCTGCTCGACCAGGCCGCGGCCGATGTGCGGGCCTGCGGCCTCGAGCCGGCCACCGAGCAGGTGCACCGCATCGGCCGCGCGATGGTCGAGCTGATCGAGGTGCAGCGCCGGATCTATGCCGAGCAGCCCGAGCTGCAGCCGCGCACGCTCGTGGCCTCGCGCCGCGAGGCCGACGCCAACCGGCTGTTCACCCAGCTGATGCTCGAGGCGCTGGACCTCGAGGACGCGGGCAACGTGGCGGCCGCGCTCGAGAAGTACACGCAGTTCATCGGCCTCTCGCCCTCGCACCACCACCGCGAGATCGTGCGCGAGGAGATCCGCCGGCTGTCGGCGCCGGCCGTTCAGGCGTAGATCGGGTCCTCGGCCATCGCCTCGCACTGGTCCTGCAGCATCTGGACCTGGCCCTTCCAGTAGTCGCTGCTGCCGAACCAGGGAAAGTTGATCGGGAAGATCGGGTCTTCCCAGCGCCGCGCGAGCCAGGCGCTGTAGTGGATCAGGCGCAGCGTGCGCAGCGGCTCGATCAGCGCGAGCTCGCGGCGGTCGAATTCGCGGAACTGCTCGTAGCCGTCGAGCAGGCCCGAGAGCTGCGCGGTGCGCTGGGCGCGCTCGCCCGACAGCAGCATCCACAGGTCCTGCACCGCGAAGCCGGTGCGCGCGTCGTCGAGGTCGACGAAGTGCGGGCCGCCGTGGGGGCGGTCGGTCGGGGTCCAGAGGATGTTGCCGGGGTGCACGTCGCCATGCAGCCGCAGCTTGCGCGGGCCGTCGCCGGCGGCGGCCGAGCCTGAAAGTGGGGTCGCGGCGATCATCTCGAGCGCCTCGTTGCAGGCCTTCGCCCAGTCGCGCTGCACGTCGAGCGGCAGCTTGTCGTTCGCCAGCAACCAGTCGCGCGAGGCGGTGCCGAAGTTCTGCAGGTCGAGCGCGGGCCGCGCCTCGAAGGGGCGCGCGGCGCCCACGGTGTGGATGCGCGCGAGAAAGCGCCCGACCCATTCGAGCACCTCGAAGTCGTCGAGCTCGGGCGCGCGGCCGCCGCGGTAGGGGCTCACGCTGAAGGCGAAGCCGGCATGGCGGTGCAAGGTGGCGCCGCCGAAGGCCAGCGGCGGCACGGCGGGGACCTCGGCCGCGGCGAGTTCGAGCGAGAAGGCATGTTCCTCGAGGATCTCGGCCTCGCTCCAGCGGCCGGGCCGGTAGAACTTGACCACCACGGCCGGGTGCGGCTGCGGGTCCTCGAGGTGCACCTGGTAGACCCGGTTCTCGTAGGAGTTGAGCCCGGTGAGCCGGCCGTCGCCGTGCAGGCCGAGGCCCGCGAGCGCGTCGAGCACCACGTCGGGCGTGAGGCTCTCGTAGGGATGGGCAGGGTGGCCGGCGGGCGCCGCGGGGGAATCGGGAATCATGCGGCGATTGTCGTCGCCCGCACCCCGCGCGCTTTTCAGAGGCCGCCGGGGTGCGCGTGCAGCGACAGGATGTGGCCGGTGCGCGGATCGCCCTTGCCGGCCAGCACCTGGGCATAGGCCGCCTGCGCGGCCGCGCCGCCGCGGTGGTGTTCGGCGCGCAGCCAGGGGCTGGCGGCATCGGTCGCGCGCGCGGTGAAGGCCTGCCAGGCCGCCACCATGCGGCGGCTGAATTCCTCGGCGCTCCATTCGGCGGTGCGCTTCTTGATCTGCGCGGGCGCGAAGAACAGCGTGGCGCGCGGGCCCGCGAGCTCGCGGGTGGCGCCCTTGGAGGCCAGTTCGTCGACATGCGTGCCGCCGATCGCGCAGCTGTAGCGCAGGCCGGTGAAGCGCGCATGGATCGCCTCGCGCAGGGCGCCGTTGCCCGCGAAGTCGATGTAGACGCAGGGCGTGTCGGCGGGCAATTCGTCGAGCGCGTCGTAGCGCAGCACGCGGTGGTAACAGCCCAGGCTCTCGCAGTAGCCGACGTTGCCGGCCGAGGTCAGGCCGACCACCTCGATGCCTTCGCGCTGGTGCAGCTGGAACGCGGTGCCGTAGGCCGTCTTGCTCGAGGCGCTCGACAGCAGCATGGTGCGCGCGCCGAAGAAGTCGTTGTCGGCCATGAAGTCGTCGATCAGCCAGGAGGTGATGAACAGCGGGCGCAGCAGCGCCTGCGTGTCCTCGCTGTCGGCGGTGTAGAGCGGGTCGGCATTGCAGCGGAAGTACTGGTTGTAGACCACCGGCAGCTCGGCGCGGTGCGCGGCACCGTCGGCGAAGCGCTCGGGCGACAGCCGCGTCGGGCTCAGCACCGCGCCGGTGGCCATGGGCCAGTAGCCGTAGAGGCGTTCGCCCACGGCCACGCCCGGATGCAGCGACTGCACCACGCTCGCGAAGCCCCACACGGGGATGTTGCCCCAGGCCTCGTCGCCGGTGGGGAAGAAGCGCCAGTAGCTCATGGCGTCGCCGAAGGCGGCATAGGTGATGTTGTTCGAGGTCAGCGCGAAGCTGTCGATGCGCACGCGCACCTGGCCGTCGGCCAGTGGCGTGTCGGTGCTGTCGTCGAGGCGGGTGTCGCCCAGTTGGCTCTTGCGGATCTGCAGGCTGAGGGTGGTGCTCATGGCGTGTCGAAGCTCCGTGGCTGCGCGGCGTTCCGGCCGCTGGGGTGGCAAGGGGTGCGTCGCGACGCACCGGTGAGTGCACGCCACGTTAGCCAAGCTTCGTGAAAGGCGCCATCGCGCCGGCGTCGCGCGCGTCGCACGCGGGACAAGCGCGCGCACGCAAAAAAGCCCCGCGGCGCGGGGCTTCGTCGTGGAGCGCGGGGGCTCAGGCGATCGTCAGTTCGACGTCGATGTTGCCGCGCGTGGCGTTCGAGTACGGGCAGACCTGGTGGGCCGTGTCGACCAGCTTCTGCTTCTGTTCGGCGTCGAGGCCGGGCAGCGTGATCGCGAGCTTGACCGCGATGCCGTAGGCGGCGCCGCCATTCGTCGGGCCGAGGGAGACGCTGGAGTCGATCGCCACGTCGTCCGGCACCTTGACGCCGATCTTCGGGCCCACGGCCTTCATCGCGCCGATGAAGCAGGCGGCGTAGCCGACCGCGAACAGCTGCTCGGGGTTGGTGCCGGGCTTGCCTGAACCGGGCGAGCTCAGCTGGACGTCGATCGCGCCGTCGCTGGATTTGCCGGCGCCGTCGCGGCCGCCCGTGGTGTGGGCCTGGGCGGTGTAGAGCACTTTGTCGAGCTTGGTGGTCATGGTGATGTTTCCTTGGTCGAAGTGGAACGGTGGTTGAAGAAAGCCGTCGTGGTCCGGAATGGCACGCGGCGGGAGAAACCTGTTGTAGTGATTGAAATGGCTTGCTTGCTCAGGCGGCCTTGCGGATGCGGTCGCGCAGCGCTTGAATCTGGTGGGTGAGGTCCACGAGCTCGGGCACCGAGCATTCGGAGGCCGCGAGCAGGCATTCGGGCACATGGCCCGCGCGCGCCTTGAGGCGGCGGCCCGCGGCCGTGAGCGTGATGTGCACGCGGCGCTCGTCGGCCACGTCGCGCACGCGGGCCACGAAGCCGTTGGCCTCGAGGCGCTTGAGCAGCGGGGTGAGCGTGCCCGAGTCGAGCGAGACGCGCTCGCCGAGTTCGGAGACCATGGGGCCGTCTTTTTCCCACAGGGCGAGCATCACCAGGTACTGCGGGTAGGTGAGACCGAGCTTGTCGAGCAGGGGCTTGTACAGGCGGGTCATGGCCAGCGAGGCGGAGTACATGGCGAAGCAGAGCTGGTTGTCCAGCTTCAGGAGTTCGTCTTGCGTGAGGGAAGGCATGGGCCGAATTATGGCACTCAATTAAATTGTGTGCAAAGTATTTTGTGCGACAGGGTTTTCTGGTGCCCTCTCCCGGCGGGAGAGGGCAGGAAAACTCAGGGGCGCTTCATCAGCGCATCGGCCACCGCGGCGAAGCCCGGCAGCGTCAGCGGATCGTTGCCCGCGTTCGCCGCCACCGGATGCGCCGCATAGCGCACGATCACCATCTGCGCCGCCGGATCCACGTAGATGCTCTGGCCGTGGATGCCGCGCGCCATGTAGGCGCCGTGCGCGTTGTTCGACACCCACCACATGTTGCGGTACGACCAGCCCGGCAGCAGGCCGTAGCCGGCCTTCGCGAACTTGGCGGTGTCGCCGCCGCGGCGGATATCGTCGACCACCGCCTTCGGGAACACCTGCTGCCCGTTGGGCGCGCGGCCGCCGTTGCGCAGGGTTTCGCCGAAGCGCGCGAGGTCGCGCAGCGTGGTGTTGAGGCCGCCGCCGCCCGACTCGGTGCCGATGCTGTCGACCATGAAGTAGGCGTCCTGCTCGGCGCCGATGCGGCGCCAGATCTTCTCGCTCAACAGCTCGGCCAGCGACTGGTTGCTGGCGCGACGCAGGATCCAGGCCAGCGCCTCGGCATTGATGGTCTTGTAGCCGAAGGCCTCGTCGTGCGCGCCTTCCTTCTTCTGCAGCGCGAGGAACTCGTAGAAGGTCTTCGGGCCGCTGTAGCCGGGCGCGCGCGGGATGAAGCCGCCGGCGCGCGAGTAGTCCCAGATCTCGGCCTTGGGATCGGCGTAGTTCTCGGAGTAGCGCACGCCGATGGTCATGTCCATCACCTGGCGCACGGTGGCGTCGCCGTAGGCGCTGTCCTTGAGCTCGGGCACGTATTTGGTCACGGGCGCCGCGGGGTCGAGCTTGCCCTCGTCGGCGAGGATGGCCGCGAGCGTGCCGACGAAGGACTTGGTGACCGACATCGCGAGGTGCGGCCGCTCGGGCGTGAGCGCGCCGAAGTACTTCTCGTACACCACCTGGCCGCGGTGCAGCACCAGGATGCCGTCGGTGTAGGTGTTGGCGATCATCTGGGCGACCGTGCTGTCCTCGCCCGACAGCGACTTGAAGCGGATGCCCTCGATCTGCTCGGGCGTCACGCCCGTGGCGGCCGGCAGCGGGCTCGCGGCGCCGCTGCCGCGCCACACGTTGGCGGTGGGCACGACCTCGCGCACGTGCGAGAAGGTCCAGCGGTTGCGCGGGAAGGCGTTGCCCGCGGGGTTCTCGAAGGTGATCTGCTTGTCGGGCGGCGGCGGAAAGCCGCGCATCCAGCCGAGCGCGTCGACGGAGGTGGCCGCGGGATCGGGCAGGGCCGCGGGCGCGGCGGGTGCCTGGGCGTGGAGGGAGGTGTTCACGGCGGAGAGGGTCAGCGCGGCCAGGGCCGCGCGCAGTCGCAGGGTCATGGTGAGGATGGAAGAAGAGGGGAGGGACGGGGCGTTCGTCAGCGCCCGCTGAAGCGCGCGGGCCGGCGCTCGATGAAGGAGCGCACGCCCTCGGCCGCGTCCTCGCTGTTCGACAGCCGCTTCTGCGTCTCGATGAACTCGCCGACGGCGGCCAGCGGCCCGTGCTCGATCGCCTTGAGCACGTTGAGGCGCGTGGCCACCACCGCGAGCGGCGCCTGCGCGGCGATGCGCTGCGCGATCGCGAGCGCCTCGTCGAGCTCCTGGCCCGCGGGCACGACCTTCTGCACGAAGTTCAGCCGATAGGCCTCGGCGCTGCCGAACTCGTCGGCCGTCAGCAGGTGCAGCATCGCGTTGCCGAGGCCGGCGCGCTCGGCCATGCGCAAGGTGGCGCCGCCCGTGGCCATGATGCCGCGCTGCACCTCCATCTGCGAGAAGCGGCAGTTGTCGGCCGCCACCACGATGTCGGCGCCGAGCATCAGCTCGATGCCCACCGTGAAGCAGATGCCCTTGACCGCCACCACCATCGGCTTGGTGCGCCGGCGGTAGCCCTCGAGACCGAAGTCGTGCGGCTCCACCAGGCCCTGCGGGATCGCCTTCTCGCCGCGCTTCATGTAGTCGGCCACCGCGGGCAGGTCGAGGCCGGCCGTGAAGTGGTCGCCGAAGGCATGCAGCACGCCCACGCGCAGGTTCGGGTCGTCGTCCAGGCGCGTGTAGGCCTCGGCGAGCTGGCGGAACATCGGCGGCGTCCAGCCGTTGCGCTTGGCGGGCCGGTTGATGCCGATCAGCAGCACGTGGTCGAGCACCTGGGTGTCGATGCAGCCTTCGGTCGGCGGGGTGGTGGGCGTGGCGGTCATGGCGTTCCCTGTCTCCTCGTTCTTCGGCGCGTCAGTAGGTGTAGACGCCGCGGCCGGTCTTGCGGCCCAGTTGGCCGGCGGCCACCATTTCCTTCAGCAGCGGGCAGGGGCGGTACTTGGAGTCGCCGAACTGGTCGAGGTAGACCTCCATCACCGCGAGGCAGACGTCCAGGCCGATCATGTCGGCCAGCGCCAGCGGGCCGATCGGCTGGTTGCAGCCCAGCTTCATGCCGGCGTCGATGTCCTCGGCGGTCGCGATGCCCTCGGACAGCACGAAGAAGGCCTCGTTGATCATCGGCACCAGGATGCGGTTGACCACGAAGCCCGGTGCGTTCTTCACCGTGATCGGCGACTTGCCCAGGCGCTCGGCCAGTTCCTTCACCGTGTCGTGGGTGGCGTCGCTCGTGAGGTAGCCGCGGATCAGCTCGACCAGCGCCATCATCGGCACCGGGTTGAAGAAGTGCATGCCGATGAAGCGGTCGGCGCGCGAGGTGGCTGCGGCCAGCTGCGTGATCGAGATCGAGGAGGTGTTCGAGGCGATGATGACCTCGGGCCCCACGAGCTCGTCGACCTGCTTGAGGATCTTGAGCTTGAGCGCGTGGTTCTCGGTCGCGGCCTCGATCACGAGCTGCGCGCCCTTGAGGTCGTCGTAGTTGGTCGAGCCCTGGATCAGCGCCAGCGCGGCGTCCTTCTGCTCGGCCGTGAGCTTTTCCTTCTTGATCAGCCGGTCGAGGCTGCCCGAGACGGTGGCCAGGCCCTTGTCGACCGCCGCCTGCGCGACGTCGATCATCACCACCTTGACGCCCGCCACCGCACAGGCCTGCGCAATGCCGTTGCCCATCGTGCCGGCGCCGATGATGCCGACGGTCTGAATCGCCATGAGAAATGCTCCTTGAGAAAACGAAAGGGGAAGAAAAGAGAAGGCGGGCCAGCCGCCGTGCCGTCCATTGTGGATCAGCCCCGCCGGCGCGTCGTTGCCGCGGGCGACACGGGTGGCTTACAGTGCGCGCTCGCGCTTTTCCCCTCTTTTTCTTCCCTCCCGAACCGACAGAAGCCGCCATGACCACCCTCGGCACCCCCCTCTCCCCCTCGGCAACCCGCGTGATGCTCCTCGGCTCCGGCGAACTCGGCAAGGAGGTGCTGATCGCCCTGCAGCGCCTGGGCGTCGAGACCATCGCCGTCGACCGCTACGAGAACGCACCCGGCCAGCAGGTGGCCCACCATGCGCGCACCATCGTCATGAGCGACCCCGCGCAGCTGCAGGCGCTGATCGAGGCCGAGAAGCCGCAGCTCGTGGTGCCCGAGATCGAGGCCATCGCCACGCCGATGCTGCAGCAGCTCGAGGACGCGGGCACGGTGCGCGTGATCCCCACGGCCCGCGCCGCCCGCCTCACGATGGACCGCGAAGGCATCCGCCGCCTGGCCGCCGAGACCCTGGGCGTGCCCACCAGCCCCTACAAGTTCTGCGACTCGCTCGCCGAGCTGCAGGCCGCGATCGACGGCGGCATCGGCTACCCCTGCATCGTGAAGCCCGTGATGAGCAGCTCGGGCAAGGGCCAGAGCAAGATCGACGGCCCGGCCGATGTGCAGAAGGCCTGGGACTACGCCATGGCCGGCGGCCGCGTGAGCCATGGCCGTGTGATCGTCGAGGGCTTCATCGACTTCGACTACGAGATCACGCTGCTGACGGTGCGCGCCAAGGATGCCGGCGGCGCCGTGAGCACCCGGTTCTGCGAGCCCATCGGCCACGTGCAGGTCAGCGGCGACTACGTCGAGAGCTGGCAGCCGCACCCGATGGCACCCGCCGCGCTGCAGAAGGCGCAGCAGATCGCCGAGGCGGTCACGGCCGACCTCGGCGGCCAGGGCCTGTTCGGCGTCGAGCTGTTCGTCAAGGGCGACCAGGTCTGGTTCAGCGAGGTCAGCCCGCGCCCGCACGACACCGGCATGGTCACCATGGCCACGCAATGGCAGAACGAGTTCGAGCTGCATGCGCGCGCGATCCTCGGCCTGCCGGTGGACACCACGCTCAAGAGCCCGGGCGCCAGCGCGGTGATCTACGGCGGCGTCGATGCCCAGG
Source organism: Variovorax sp. GW821-FHT10D07 (assembly GCF_059415325.1). Taxonomy (NCBI): domain Bacteria; kingdom Pseudomonadati; phylum Pseudomonadota; class Betaproteobacteria; order Burkholderiales; family Comamonadaceae; genus Variovorax; species Variovorax sp. GW821-FHT10D07. The sequence goes on from NZ_JBWKMZ010000004.1 coordinate 369,469, forward strand.
GCATCGTCTTCGACGGCGTGGCCGAGGCGCTGCAGGTGCCGGGCGTGGACCTGCGCCTGTTCGGCAAGCCCGAGAGCTTCGTCAAGCGCCGCATGGGCGTGGCGCTGGCGCATGCCGCCGACGTGGAGACCGCGCGCGCCAACGCCAAGGAAGCGGCCTCGCGCGTGAAGCCGCGCCAGGCCTGATCGCTTCGGCCGACGGCCGTAGCCAGTTTTCGCAAGCCGCGCCGCGCAGGCGCAGGCAAGGTGCCGGGGCTGACGAAAGACGCCGGCCCGGGAGGGATGCGGGTGCATGCGGATTCCGTCCGCGCGCGCCGCGCTCCACACTGGGTCGATCGATCGATCCACCGGAGACACCATGCTGCATCCCCAGGCCCGCGCGCTGCTCGACTTCATCGAGGCGCGCGGCATCCCGCCGACCCACACGCTGTCGCCCGCCGACGCGCGCGCCTTCTACCGCGAGCGCCGCGCCGCCACCCAGCCGCTGCCGGCCGAAGTGGCCGAGGTGCGCGACCTCGCGGCCGACGGCCCGCACGGCCCTGTTCCCGTGCGCGTCTACCGGCCGCTGGCCTCGGGCGCCGGCCCGCTGCCGGTGCTGGTGTACTACCACGGCGGCGGCTGGGTCATCGGCGATCTCGACACGCACGACGTGCTGTGCCGCGAACTGGCCAACGGCGCCGGCTGCGCGGTGGTCGCGGTCGACTACCGCATGGCGCCCGAGCACCGCTTCCCGGCCGCGGTCGACGACGTGCTGGCCGCCACGCGCTGGGTGCGGCGCGAGGCCGCGGCGCTGGGCGTGGACGCGAGCCGCATGGCGGTGGGCGGCGACAGTGCCGGCGGCAACCTCGCGGCGGTGGTGGCGATCGCCGCGCGCGAGAGCGCCGACCTGCCGCTCGTGTTCCAGCTGCTGATCTACCCGGCCACCGACATGCGCCGCGGCCATCCGTCGCACCAGGCCAACGGCCAGGGCTACCTGCTGACGCGCGACACGATGACCTACTTCCACGACCACTACATCACCGATGCGAAGCACGACCTCGACTGGCGCGCTTCGCCGCTGCTGCACGACGACCTTTCGCGGCTGCCGCCGGCGCTGGTGCTCACGGCCGGCTACGACCCGCTGCGCGACGAAGGCCTGGCCTATGCCGAGGCGCTGACCGCGGCCGGCAACAGCGCGAACTACGTCTGCTTCGAGCGCCAGATCCATGGCTTCGTGACCATGGGCAAGGTGCTCGACGAGGCCAACACCGCGGTCGCGCTTTGCGCCACCGAGTTGCGTCGCGCGTTCGCGGCGCCACGGCCGCAGGCCTAGGGAAAGTCCCCGCGCAAATGGGCCCCGCGCTGCGCGCGGGCCCCGCTACGATCAGCCCCACAACGACGCCGACCCAGGGCCCGTGCCCTGGTCCAGGCCCCCGAATGCAGGAGACAGACACCATGCAGGGAACGAGGATGGCGCCGTCGACGCAAGGCGGTGCCCGCGAGGGTCGCGGCCAGGGCGAACGCCTGATGTGGCTCACCACGCAGCGCGTGTTCTACGCCGGCCTGCTGGGCCGTGCCGCCGAGCGCACCATGGGCGGCCATGGCGTCTATGTCTCGCCCGCGGGCGCGCCGCCCAATCGCCTGCGCGTGGGTGGCGGTGCCTGGCAGAGCGGCGAGCTGCTGGTGGTGCCGCCGCAGGTGCCGCACGAGATCGAGAGCGCGCATCCGCTGATCCTCAACCTGCTGATCGAATCCGAGTCGGTCGACCCCGCCGGCATGCCCGCGTGGCTGCAGCACTGCGGCCCGGTGCAGGCGCCGGCCTTCGTGCAGCGCGTGCGCGAGAGCCATGCCCAACTGCTCGCCGCCTCGGCGCGCGGCCAGCGCTTCGACGGCCTGGACTTCGACCGCCAGTTCTTCGGCGCGCCGCTCGCGCCGCGCGCGCTCGATGCGCGCATCCGCAAGGTCATCGACGCGATCAACGCCGACCCCGCGGCCGCCACCTCGGCCGAGGAATGCGCGGCCTCGGTGCACCTCTCGTTCTCGCGCTTCCTGCACCTGTTCAAGCAGGAGACCGGCATGGCCTTCCGTGCCTTCCGCGCCTGGAAGCGCGCGCGCAGCCTGCTGCGCTACGTGCGCCAGACCGCCACCCTGACCGACATCGCGCTCGAGGCCGGCTATCCCGACTCCACCCATTTCAGCCATTCGATCCGCCAGGTCTACGGCCTGAAGCCCAGCGACATCCTGGCCGGCTCGCGGCGCCTCGCGCTGCACGACGCGGCCGGCGCGGCCTACCGCCCCTTCACGTCTCCCTTCCGTCACCTGCGCCAGTAAGGCCAAGGAGGTTCCCGTCGTGCAGATCCTCCAGCTCCTGCTGTCGGGCATCGCGCAAGGCTGCATCTACGGCCTGATCGCGCTCGGCTTCGTGCTGATCTACAAGGCCACCGAGACGGTGAGCTTCGCGCAGGGCGACCTGATGATGCTCGGCGCCTTCGCCGCGTTCGCGGGCATGTCGCTGTTCGGCATGCCGTTCTGGCTCGCGGCCGTGCTCGCCATCGTGGCGATGGCGGCCTTCGGCGTGCTGCTCGAGCTGGTGGTGATCCGCCCGATCCTCGGCCAGCCGCAGTTCTCGATCGTGATGCTCACCATCGGCATCGCCTACGTGGCGCGCGGCCTGGTCACCATGGTGCCGGGCATCGGCACCGAGACCCACGCGCTGGCCGTGCCCTACAAGGACCGGATCTGGAAGCTCGGCGAGCTGGTGGTGAACCTCGAGCAGCTCGTGATCATCGTCGCCACCGCGATCCTCTGCGGCCTGCTGTTCGCGATGTTCCGCTACAGCAAGCTCGGCATCGCGATGCAGGCCTCGTCGCAGAACCAGCTCGCGGCCTACTACATGGGCATTCCGGTCAAGCGGCTCAACGGGCTGGTGTGGGGGCTGGCGGCCGCGGTCGCGGCCATCGCCGGCATGCTGCTCGCGCCGATCACCTTCGTGCACGCCAACATGGGCTTCATCGGGCTCAAGGCCTTTCCGGCGGCCGTGGTCGGCGGCTTCGGCAGCCTGCCGGGCGCGATCGTCGGCGGGCTGGTGATCGGCATCGTCGAGTCGTTCGCGGGCTTCTACCTGCCCGACGGCTTCAAGGACACGGCGCCGTACATCGTGGTGCTGCTGATGCTGATGATCAAACCGAACGGCCTGTTCGGCGAGAAGCTGCGCAAGAAGGTCTGACCCATGCGCTACATCTTCAAGACCTCCTACGACCAGGACATCAGGCTCGCCAAGCATGGCGGCCAGGTCTTCTGGTATGGCCTCTTGTGCGTCTTCCTGCTGGCCGCGCCCTGGGTCATCGACGAGTACTGGCTCGCGCAGCTGACCTTCGTGCTGATCTACGGCATCGTCGGCCTGGGCCTGATGCTGCTCGCGGGCTTCACGGGCCAGTTCTCGATCGGCCACGCGGCCTTCCTCGGCACCGGTGCCTATACGCAGGGCGTGCTGACCAACCTCGGCGTGCCGTTCCCGCTCGCGCTGGTCGCGGCCGCGGCGCTGTCGGCCGGCGTGGGCGTGGTGGTGGCGCTGCCGGCGCTGCGCGTGAAGGGCATCTACCTGGGCATCGCGACGCTCTCGTTCGGCTTCATCGTCGAGGAGGTGTTCGCGCGCTGGGAGAGCGTGACCGGCGGCAACGCGGGGCTGCACGTGAAGTCGCCGCAGCTCTTCGGCTGGTCGCTGGGCTCGGGCGACGGCTTCTACTTCCTGTGCCTGGTGGTGGCGGTGCTCAGCACGCTGGGCATCCTGAACCTGCTGCGTTCGCCGACCGGCCGCGCCTTCGTGGCGATCCGCGATTCGGAGATCTCGGCGCAGAGCATGGGCATCCATCTCGCGCGCTACAAGACGATGTCGTTCGCGATCTCGGCCGCGCTCGCGGGGCTCGGCGGCGCGCTCTATGCGCACAAGCTGAGCTTCATCTCGCCCGACCAGTTCAACATCCTGCAGTCGATCGACCTGCTGCTGATGGTGGTGATCGGCGGGCTCGGCTCGGTGCACGGCGCCTTCCTCGGCGCGATCTTCCTGATCGCGATGCCGCAGCTGATCTCGATGGGCAAGGACTGGCTGCCCGCGGTGATCGGCCAGGCGCCGGGCCTGCAGGGCTTCGTCTACGGGGTGGTGCTGATCGTGTTCGTGCTGTTCGAGCCGCTGGGCCTGTACGGGCGCTGGCTCAAGGTGCGCACCTATCTGCAGCTGTTTCCGTTCTACCGCAAGGGCCTGTTCAAGCGGCAGAAGTCCTTCACCAAGTCGGATCGCCTGAGATGAGCGGCGGCGACATCCTTCTCTCGGCCCAGGACCTGAGCGTGCGCTTCGGCGGCGTGCTCGCGGTCAACAAGGTCAGCTTCGACGTGCGGCGCGGCGAGGTGTTCACGCTGATCGGGCCCAACGGCGCGGGCAAGACCACGGTGTTCAACCTGATCAGCCGCATCTACACGCCGACCTCGGGCCAGATCACCTGGCATGGCGAGGCCGGCGGCGCGGTGGCGCTGACCAGCCAGGCGCCGCACGCGATCGCGGCGCTCGGCATCGCGCGCACCTTCCAGAACATCGAGCTGTTCGAGCATGCGACGGTGCTGCACAACCTGCTGATCGGCCGCCACACGCACCGGCGCAGCGGCTTCTGGCGCGAGCTGTTCTTCACGCCGGCCACGCGGCGCGCCGAGATCGAGGCGCGCGAGAAGGTCGAGCAGGTGATCGAGCTGCTCGACCTGCAGCACCACCGCGACGCGATGGTGGCGGGGCTGCCCTACGGCGTGCGCAAGGTGGTGGAGCTGGCGCGCGCGCTGTGCACCGAACCCAAGCTGCTGCTGCTCGACGAGCCCTCGTCGGGCCTCAACGTCGAGGAGACGGCCGACATGGCGTTCTGGATCCAGGACATCCAGCACGAGCTCGGTGTGTCGGTGCTGATGGTGGAGCACGACATGTCGCTGGTGTCGAAGGTGTCGGACCGCGTGCTCGCGATGAACCAGGGCGAGGTGCTGGCCACGGGCTCGCCGCGCGAGGTGCAGGCTGATGCGCGCGTGGTGGAGGCCTACCTCGGCACGGTCGACGACGTGAGCAGCCTGCGGAGGGTTCGAGCATGAGCGACGTGGTTCTTCAGTTGCTCAACGTCGAGAGCGCCTACGGCCCGATCAAGGCCATCCGCGGCGTGAGCCTCCAGGTGCGCCAGGGCGAGATCGCGACCGTGCTGGGCTCCAACGGTGCCGGCAAGACCACCATCCTCAAGACCATCTCGGGGATCATCGATCCGCGCAAGGGCAGCATCGAGTTCCAGGGCCGCGACATCACGGCCAAGGACCCGGCCCACATCGTGCAGCAGGGCCTGAGCCACGTGCCCGAGGGCCGCGAGGTGTTCCCGCTGCTGTCGGTGCGCGACAACCTGCTGATGGGCGCCTACACGCGCCAGGACCGCGACGGCGTGGCGCGCGACATCGAGACCGTGTTCGGCTACTTCCCGATCCTGCGCGAGCGCGCCACGCAGGACGCCGGCCTGCTCTCGGGCGGCCAGCAGCAGATGCTCGCGATCTCGCGCGCCATCATGGCGGCGCCGCAGCTGATCCTGCTCGACGAGCCCAGCCTGGGCCTGAGCCCCAAGCTCACCAAGGAGATCTTCGAGATCGTGGTGCGCATCAACCGCGAGCGCGGCACCACCATCCTGCTGGTGGAGCAGAACGCCAACATGGCGCTCAACGCGGCCGACCACGGCTACGTGCTCGAGAACGGCCGCATCGTGATGGAGGACAGCTGCGAGCGGCTGCGCGAGAAGGAGGACATCAAGGAGTTCTACCTCGGCGTGAAGGACGAGGGCGTGCGCGGCGAGCGGCGCTGGAAGAAAAAGAAGACCTGGAGGTAGCACCGATGAGCAGCACCCTCGCACTGCGCGCGCCGGCCGGCCTCTGGGACCTCGCGCACCTGCAGCCCCGCACCGAGGTGGTGGTGCCGGGCGACACCATCCCGGCCGTGTTCTGGAAAGCGGTCGAGTTGCGCCGCGACAAGGTCTGGATGCGGCAGAAGGAATTCGGCATCTGGCGCAGCTGGACCTGGGGCCAGACCGCCGAGGCGGTGCGCGAGATCGCGGGCGGCCTGATGGCGCTGGGCTTCGCGGCCGGCGAGTGCGCCTCGGTGCTGTCGAACACCGTCATCGAATGGGTGCTGGCCGACGTGGCGGTGCTCAGCTGCGGCGGCGTCTCCAACGGCATCTACCCGACCGACGCGGCCTCGCAGGTCCAGTACCTGTGCGAGGACTCGCGCACCACGGTGCTGTTCGTCGAGGACGACGAGCAGCTCGACAAGGCGCTCGAAGTGCGCGCCGCGCTGCCGCTGTTGCGCAAGGTGGTGGTGTTCGACATGGAGGGCCTGCGCGAGCTCGACGACCCAGACGTGCTGAGCCTGGAGGCACTGCGTGCCCTGGGGCGCGCGCACCTGGCCGCGCATCCGCGGGCGCTCGAGCAGCGCGTGGCCGCCTGCCGCGCCGAGGACCTCGCGATCCTGGTCTACACCTCGGGCACCACCGGCAAGCCCAAGGGCGCGATGCACAGCCACGGCGGGCTGGTCTACACCATGCGCGGCTACAACACGCTGCTGGCGCAGGACGAGAGCGACGAGCGCATGTGCTTCCTGCCGCTGTGCCACATCGCCGAGCGCATGGGCGGCGAGTACTTCGCGATGTACACCGGCTCGATCCTCAACTTCGTCGAGAACCCCGAGACCGTGCCCGAGAACGTGCGCGAGATCGCGCCCACGGTGTTCACGGCCGTGCCGCGCGTGTGGGAGAAGTTCTACTCGGGCGTGATGATCGCGCTCAAGGAAGCCAGCCGGCTGCAGCAGGCGGCCTACGGCTGGAGCATCGGCGTGGGCCAGCAGATCGCGCAGCGGGTGCTCGAGGGCCGGCCGGTCGGCGCGGGGCTGCGCCTGAAGTTCCGCCTGGCGCGCTGGCTCGCGCTCGACAACGTGCGCAAGCTGATCGGCATCCACCGCGCGCGCTTCCTCGTGACCGGTGCCGCGCCGATCTCGCCCGAGCTGGTGCGCTGGTACCTCGCGCTCGGCGTGCCGATGCTCGAGGTCTGGGGCATGACGGAGTCGTGCGGCGCCTCCACCGGCGTGCCGGTCACGCGCATCATGCCGGGCTCGATCGGCCCGGCGGCCGGCTACAACGAGGTGCGCCTCGATCCGCAGACCGGCGAGATCCTGGTGCGCGGCCCGAACGTCTTCATGGGCTACCTGAACCTGCCCGAGAAGACCGCCGAGACCCTCGACGCCGAGGGCTGGCTGCATACCGGCGACGTCGGCACGGTCGACGCGGAAGGGTATTTCCGCATCACCGACCGCATGAAGGACATCATCATCACGGCAGGTGGCAAGAACATCACGCCGAGCGAACTCGAGAACGAACTCAAGTTCAGCCCCTACGTCACCGACGCGGTGGTGATCGGCGACAAGAGGCCCTACCTGACGGTGATCGTGATGATCGACCAGGAGAACGTCGAGAAATTCGCGCAGGACAACGACGTGCCGTTCAGCAACTACGAAAGCCTCACGCGCACGCAGGAGGTGCTCGACCTGATCCAGGGCGAGATCGACCGCGTCAATGCGAAGTTCGCGCGCGTGGAGCAGATCAAGAAGTTCTTCCTGCTCGAGACGCAACTGAGCGCCGAGGACGAGGAGCTGACGCCGACCATGAAGCTCAAGCGCAAGCTGGTGCAGACCAAGTACGCGCCGCGCATCGAGGCCATGTACCGCTGAGCGCATTGAAGAACGTCCCGATCGCCACCCGATTTTTTCGCCAACCCGAGGAGACAAGCGCATGAAGCTCAAGACACCGACGATGCTGGCCGTGCTGGGCCTGGCCGCGACGCTCGCGTCCGCGCAGCAGGGCGTGACCAAGGACGAGATCCGCATCGGCACGATCCAGGACCTCTCGGGGCCGCTCGCCGGCTTCGGCAAGCAGGCGCGCAACGGCATGCAGCTGCGCGTGGACGAGCTCAACGAGCAGGGCGACATCAACGGCCGCAAGCTCAAGCTCTACGTCGAGGACTCGGGCTACGACCCGAAGAAGGCCGTGCTGGCGGCGCAGAAGCTGGTGAACCAGGAGAAGATCTTCATCATGGCCGGCCATATCGGCACGGCGCAGAACATGGCGGCGATGCCGGTGCAGTTCGACAAGAACGTCGTCAACTACATGCCGATCACCGCGGCGCGCGAGATGTACGAGCCGCTCAACCGCCTCAAGTACTCGTTCGCCGCCACCTACTACGACCAGATCCGCCTGGCGCTGCCGAAGATGGTGAAGGACAAGGGCGCGAAGAAGGTCTGCACCATTTACCAGGACGACGAGTTCGGCCTCGAGGTGCAGCGCGGCGCCGAGGCCGGCCTCAAGGCCGTGAACATGGAGCTGGCCGAGAAGACCTCGTTCAAGCGCGGCGCCACCGACTTCAGCTCGCAGGTCGCGAAGATGAAGGCCGCCAACTGCGACCTGGTGGTGCTCGGCACCATCATCCGCGAGACCATCGGCACCGTGGGCGAGGCGCGCAAGACCGGCTTCAACCCGACCTTCCTGGGCTCGAGCGCGGCCTACACCGACCTGATCCACAAGCTCGGCGGCAAGGCCATGGACGGTATCTACGCGACCATGACGGTGCAGAACCCCTACACCGACGAGCAGTCGCAGCCGCTGCGCTTCTGGGCCAACAAGTACAAGACCAAGTTCAACGAGGACCCGACCGTGTTCTCGGTCTACGGCTACGTGATCGTCGACTCGTTCATCAAGGCGGCGCAGAAGGCCGGCCCGAACCTCACGACCGACAGCTTCATCAAGGCCATGGACAGCATCACCTTCGAGCCCGACATGTTCGGCAGCCCGAAGAGCACCTACACCGCCACCAAGCGCCTGGGCAACGACCAGTCGCGGCTGTCGCAGATCAAGGACGGCAAGTGGGTGGTGGTGTCGGACTACGTGGCGCCCTGAAGCCGGGCCCCGGTGCCGGGGCGGGCGGCTATATTGCGCGGCATCCCATCCTCGCGAGAACGCCATGCCCCAGTATTGGCTGATGAAATCCGAGCCCGACGAGGTCTCGATCGACGATGCGCTGGCCGCGCCCGACGCCACCGTGGCGTGGACCGGCGTGCGCAACTACCAGGCCCGCAACTTCATGCGCGACGGCATGAAGGTCGGCGACGGCGTGCTGTTCTATCACTCGAGCTGCCCCGAGCCCGGCATCGCCGGCCTCGCGCGCGTGGCCTCGGCGATCAAGCCCGATCCCACGCAGTTCGATCCGAAGTCGCCGTACTACGACGCGGCCTCGAAAAAGGACGATCCGCGCTGGCTGCTGGTGGACGTGCAGGCGCTGCGCAAGACGCGCCTCCTGGCGCTGCCCGAGCTGCGCGCGAAGCCCGAGCTGGCCGAACTCACGATCCTGCGCAAGGGCAACCGGCTGTCGATCACGCCGGTGGAGCCGGCGCACTGGAAGGTCATCGAGAAGATGCTGGGCTGAGCCGGCCCGCACCCGGTCGCGCTACTTGGCGAGGATCGGGAACAGCTTGCCCAGCCCGTCGGTCATCACCTCGACCGCCAGCGCCGCGAGGATCAGGCCCATGAGCCGGGTCATGATGTTGATGCCGGTCTTGCCGAGCACGCGCGCGATCGGCTGCGCGAGCGAGAAGGCGATGGCCGTGGCCAGTGCCACCACCACGCCGTAGCCCACGAGGACCGCGAGCTCCCACAGGTGCTTGGCCTTGTCGGCGTAGATCACCACGGTGGAGATGGTGGCCGGGCCGGTGAGCAGCGGGATGGTCAGCGGCACCACCGCGATCGAGGCGCCCATCGAGGCCTTGACCTCGGTGGCGCGCAACTCCTCGACGTTGGTCTTGCTCTCGGCCGGCTGCGCGTTGAGCATCGACAGCGAGCTCATCAGCAGCAGCAGGCCGCCGCCGACCTGGAAGCTCGCGATCGAGATGCCGAAGAAGGACAGGAGCTGCAGCCCGATCAGCGCGCTGACCGCGATCACCACGAAGGCGCTGAAGGCCGACATGCGCACCGTGCGGCGGCGCTGCGCGTCGGAATAACCCTGCGTGTAGTGGATGAAGAAGGGCACGATGGCCAGCGGGTTGACGATCGCCACCAGCGTGACCAGCGGCTTGATCAGGTCCATCGAGGTGCTCATCAGCGTCCTCCCGAGACGTCGAGCAGGGCCATGGTGGTGTAGCTGGCCTCGTCGGACAGCAGCCACACGATCGCGTTCGCCACCTCCTCGGCGCTGCCGGTGCGCTTCATCGGCACCGAGGGCGCGAGCTGCGCGGCGCGCTCGGGCATGCCGCCCGAGGCGTGGATCTCGGTGTCGATCAGGCCCGGGCGCACCGCGTTGACGCGGATGCCCTCGTCGGCCACTTCCTTGGCCAGGCCGAGCGTGAAGGTGTCGATCGCGCCCTTGCTCGCGGCGTAGTCCACGTACTGCTCGGGCGAACCCAGCCGCGAGGCGGCGCTCGAGAGATTGACGATCACGCCGCCCGCGCCGCCGTGGCGCGTGCTCATGCGGCGCACCGCCTCGCGCGCGCAGACGAAGCTGCCGACCACGTTGATGCGGAACATGCGTTCCAGCCGCGCCGCGCTCATCTCGTCGACGCGCGCGCGCACGTCGACCACGCCGGCACTGTTGACCAGCGCCGTGAGCCGGCCGAGCTTGGCATCGACCTGCTCGAACATGGCCATCACCTGCGCTTCATCGCCGACATCGGCCTGCACCGCGATCGCCTTGCCGCCCGCGGCGCGGATCGCGCGCACGACTTCGTCGGCCGCGAGCGAGTTGCTCGCGTAGTTGACCGCCACGGCATAGCCGCGCCGCGCCGCCAGCAAGGCGGTGGCGGCGCCGATGCCGCGTCCGCCCCCCGTGACCAAGAGCACCTGCTGGTTCAATTCCGATCTCCTGCACAAAAGCTGCGCGTCAGTTAAAACCGTCGGTCCGGATTACATCACCGAGGGTGGCTCGCAAGTTGCGGGCCTTACCCGCAGTACCGGGATGTTCCGGCGGCGCTTCGTGCGCGGAGGTGAATTCATGAGCAAGACCATCGACTACTACTTCCCCCCCCAAAGCCCCTGGACCTACCTGGGCCATGCCCGCTTCGCCGCGATCGCGGCGGCGGCCGGCGCCACGGTGCGCGTGCGTCCGGTGGACATGGGCAGCATCTTTCCGGTCTCGGGCGGGCTGCCGCTGGGCAAGCGCGCGCCGCAGCGGCAGGCCTACCGGCTGGTCGAGCTGGCGCGCTTCTCGAAGCACCTGGGCATCCCGCTGCATCCGAAGCCGAAGTTCTTCCCGGTCTCGGGCGACGACGCGGCGCGGCTGATCATCGCGGTCGACCTCAACGACGGCACCGAGGCCGCGATGCGCATGTGCGCGGCGGTGTTCGCCGCGCTGTGGGCGCAGGAGCGCAACATCGGCGACCCCAAGGTGCTCGAGGCGCTGGTGGCCGAATGCGGCCTGCCGGCCAAGCGCGCCGACCAGGCGCAGAGCCAGACGGTGCAGGAGCAGTACGAGGCCTACACGCAGGAAGCCATCGACATCCAGGTCTTCGGCGCGCCGAGCTACGTGATCGACGGCGAGATCTTCTGGGGACAGGACCGGCTCGATTTCGTCGAACGCGCGCTGCGGCCCGGGGCGGCGGGCTGAACGCCGCCGACACGCACCGGACACGCATTCCCTCCATCCTTCCCATTGCCATCAAAGGAGCAACACATCATGGGTCAATTCATCGATCTCACCGCCAAGGACGGCTTCAGCTTTCCCGCCTACGTGGCCGAACCCGCCGGCACGCCGCGCGGCGCCGTCGTCGTGGTGCAGGAGATCTTCGGCGTCAACTCGCACATCCGCTCGGTGGCCGACGGCTACGCGGCCGCGGGCTACCTGGCCGTCGCACCCGCGACCTTCCACCGCGTGAAGCCGGGCGTCGAGCTCGGCTACAGCGAGGACGACATGAAGACGGGCTTCGGCCTGAAGACGGCCGTCGAGGCGCTGCCCGCGCCCGGCGTGCTGCAGGACATCGAGGCCGCCGTGGCCTACGCGGCCAAGGCCGGCAAGGTCGGCATCGTCGGCTACTGCTGGGGCGGCCTGCTGACCTGGCGCGCCGCCGCCCTGGTGCCCGGCCTCGCGGCCGCCGCGCCCTACTACGGTGGCGGCATGACCTCGCCCGAGGAAACCGCGCGCCAGCCCAAGGTGCCGGTGCAGGCTCACTTCGGCAACCAGGACCACTGGATTCCGCTCGACACCATCGAGAGCTTCAAGAAGGCCCATCCCGAGGTCGAGGTGCACGTGTACCCGGTGGGCCACGGCTTCAACTGCGACCAGCGCGGCTCGTACGACGCCGAAGCATCGAAGCTGGCGCGCGAGCGCGTGCTGACCTTCTTCGCGCAGCACATCGGCTGAGCGCATCCGCTTCGCATGGGAGCCCGGCGCCGCCGGGCTTTTTCATTTCTTGAGGCCGGGCTTGTCGCCCACGCGGGTCTCGAGGAAGTCGAGCAGCGCGCGCAGCGCGGCGCTGTTGTGGCGCCGCTGCAGGTAGACGGCCGACAGCCACATGTCCTTGCGCGCATAGTCCTGCAGCACCGGCACCAGCTCGCCCTGGTCGATGTGCGACTGCACCAGGATCGAGGGCAGGTAGATCACGCCGAAGCCGCGCATCGCGATGCGGATCAGCGGCGCGCCCTCGGTGCAGTCCATGCGGCTCTTGACGTGCACGTCGAGCGGCTCGCCGCCGTCGTCGAAGCGCCAGACCGGCTGGGCGCCGAGCAGCGAATGGGTGAGCGCCTCGTGGTCCGCCAGGTCGCGCGGATGCTCGGGCTTGCCGTGCTTCTTCCAGTAGACCGGCGAGGCGCAGACCACCATGTTCATGAGCCGCAGCTTGCGCATGATCAGGTTGGCGTCCTCGACCGGGCCGCTGCGGATGTCGACGTCGATGCCTTCCTCGGCGAGATCGACCGTGCGGTTGGTCAGCTGCAGGCTGATGCGCACGTCGGGGTAGTAGCGCATGAAGTCGGCCAGCAGGTTCGGGAATTCGCCGTTGCCCATGCCGTGCGGCGCCGAGATGCGCAGGCGGCCGCCGGGCTGGCTCGCGCGCTCCTGCAGCTCGGCCTGCGTGAGCTCGACCATCTCGAGCACCGGCGTGCTGCGCTCCAGCAGCAGCTGGCCGGCGTCGGTCAGGCTCACCGAGCGCGTGGAGCGGTTGAGCAGGCGCACGCCGAAGCGGGTTTCGAGTTCGGCGACATACTTGCTGACCGTGGCCTTGGACATGTCGAGCCGCTTGGCGGCCTGCGAGAAGCTGCCGTGCGACGCGACTTCGCGAAAGGTTCTGATCAGGTCGAGGCTGTCCATGGAGGTCGTGCCGGTAGCGCTGGGCGATGGCGCGATTCTCAGGGGTTTTTCTTAGCGAGGCCGCGCGGCACTTTCGTGACGCAGCGCGACTCGCAAGCAGGCAGAGGATGCATTCGATGACACGCACTTTTCGACTTCATGCGGCCCTCGCGCCGTGGACGCTGGCGCTGGCGGCCCTGTGGCTGCCGGCCGGCGCGGCAACGGCCCAGGCCTTCGATCCGATCCGGCCGATGGGCCCTGGCACCGACCGCGCCGCGCTGGCCGCCGAAGCCGCCGCGGCCGCGCGCGCCGGCAATGTGTATGGCGACGTGGAGGCCGAGCCGCCGCTCGCCGCGCCGCGCACCGGCGGGCGCGACCGCGCGGCGGTGCGCGCCGAGGCGGTGGCGACCTCGCACGACCCGAGCCTGAACCTCGACCGCCGCGCCTTCGTCAACAGCGAGATCCCGCCGCAGATCAAGGCCGTGCCGGGCACGCCGCGCACCGCGCGCTGAGGCCCGGACGGCTGAATGCTTCGGTGTTCGCCGAGGCCGGAATGGCCCGCCGCGCACCCAGGTTAATGACTGAACGGTCGACCTGACATTGTTTCAATACCGGAAACACCGTGTCTCTGAACCGGGTGTTTTCCCGAGGGGTTTCGCCTTGAAACTCGCCGCACAGGCGAGCCGATCCGTGCGCGCCTGGTGGCTAAACCCTCCGACGTACCGTATCAAGGACAACCGAAATGAAGACCTCGCACATCATCGCCGCCGCCGCACTGACCCTGTTTGCCGCCGTTGGCGCCCAAGCCGAAACCTATGAAGGCGTGACCCAGGCCGTCTCGAGCAAGAGCCGCGACGAAGTCAACACCGAAGCCGTGCGCGCCGCCGCCGCTCCGAACCAGAACGTGACCCGCGGCTCGCGCGGCCCGGAAACGGTCGCCGTGTCGAAGGACCGCGCCCTGGTCGAAGCCGAAGCGATCCGCACCGCTTCCGCTCCCGACCAGAACGTGACCTCGGGTTCGCGCGTGAACAGCAAGGTCATCTCGACCATGCAACACCCGCTCGACGCACGCGTCCAGGCCCAGCAAGGCTCCGGCGCCACCGCCAAGTAAGCTGTCGCACGGCACCGGGCGGCCTTCGGGCCGTTCGCACCCGGACAAGAAAAAGCCACGCGGAGATCGCTCCGCGTGGCTTTTTTTCATGCGCGTTCGTTCAGCGCGTGCGCGCGAGGTAGCGCTTGCGCCAGAAGATCAGCACCAGCAGCACCGCGATCGCGAGCATCGAGCCCATGGCGATCCAGAAGCCGTCGGCCTTGTGCACCAGCGGAATGAACTCGAAGTTCATGCCGAAGATGCCGGCGATCAGGTTCAGCGGCAGGAACACGGCGGTGAGCACCGTCAGCACCCGCATGATGTCGTTGGCCCGGTGGCCCTGCACGCTGAAATGCATCTGCACCGCGGTCTCGGCGTTCTGCTCGAGCCGGCGCACGTGGTGCACCACGCGCTCGATGTGCTCGAGCACGTCGCGGCTGCGGATCATCACCAGCTCGCGCTCGCGCCCCTCGGCCGCATCCTTGGGCGGCGGCAGGGTCTCGAGGTTGTCGAGCCAGTCCTGCATGGCGGCGCGCTGGTCCTCGCAGATCTCGTCGAGGTGGTGCAGCGACTGGCGCGACTCCATCAGCGCGCCCCAGTTGGTGAAGCGGCTGCGCGGGTCGATGAGCTCGGCCTGCCAGTGGTCGAGCTGCTTCGTGAGCTCGCGCCGCAGGTCGAGGTAGCCGTCGACGATCTGGTTGATGACGCGCAGCATCAGGTCGGCCGGGCTGGTGGGCACGCGGTTCGTGACCGCGCGCACGTCGAGCGCCGGCGTGCCGCGGTCGCCAGGCGCGGCGGCGGCCAGCAGGCGCGCGGCGAAGACGTCGCGCACCGCCCCGTCCTCGGGATGCACCGACAGCAGCACGCGGTCGAACACGGCGAAGCCGACCGGGCGGGTGTCGATGCGGCGCAGCACGGGCGGGCCGCCGCGCGGGCGCGGGGCGGGGGCCGCGGGCGTGGCCGCCGGTGGCGTGGCGGGCGCCGGCTGGCCGTTGCCGCCGCTCGCGAGCCGGCGGAACACCAGCACGTCGTACTGCGAGGTGTAGTCGCTGTGCGAGGGCAGCTGGTCGTTCAGCAGGTCGGCCACGTGCAGGTCGACCAACTGGGTCTGGCACAGCGTCTGCAGGATCTGCTGCACCTCGGGCAGCGAGGCGCGGAATTCGTCGCGCGTGAGCGAGATCCAGAGATAGCTGGCGGCGCTGCAGGAGCCGGGCAGGGCCAGCGGCGCCAGCGCGGCATGCTCGCTGACCTGCGAGGTGTTGATTTCGAAGATTCGCATCGCGCGCCCCCGTGCTTGCTCAAGATGGCCCGGACCGAAGGCCGGACGGACCCATTGTGCTACTTAGTTTGTAGCAGGCGGGCAGCGTCGAGCGCGAAGTAGGTGAGGATGCCGTCGGCGCCCGCGCGCTTGAAGGCCAGCAGGCTCTCGAGCACCACGGCGTCGTGGTCGAGCCAGCCGTTCTGGGCCGCGGCCTTGAGCATCGCGTACTCGCCGCTGACCTGGTAGGCGAAGGTCGGCACGCGGAACTCGTCCTTCACGCGGCGCACGATGTCCAGGTAGGGCATGCCGGGCTTCACCATCACCATGTCGGCGCCCTCGGCGATGTCGATCGCCACCTCGCGCAGCGCCTCGTCGCTGTTGCCCGGGTCCATCTGGTAGACCTTCTTGTTGCTCTTGCCGAGGTTGGCGGCCGAGCCGACCGCGTCGCGGAACGGGCCGTAGAAGGCGCTCGCGTACTTGGCGCTGTAGGCCATGATCCGCGTGTGCACGTCGCCGCGCGCCTCGAGCGCCTGGCGGATCGCGCCGATGCGCCCGTCCATCATGTCGCTGGGCGCCACGATGTCGACGCCGGCCTGCGACTGTGTGAGCGCCTGCTTCACCAGCACCTCGACGGTCGGGTCGTTGAGGATGTAGCCGCTGTCGTCGAGCAGGCCGTCCTGGCCGTGGCTGGTGTAGGGGTCGAGCGCGACGTCGGTCATCACGCCCAGTTCGGGAAAGCGCGCCTTGAGCGCCGCCACCACGCGCGGGATCAGGCCGTCGGGATTGAAGGCTTCGTCGCCGGCCGGGGTCTTGAGGCTCGCATCGATCACCGGGAACAGCGCCATCACCGGGATGCCGGCCGCCACGCACTGCTCGGCCACGGGCAGCAGCAGGTCGAGGCTCAGGCGCTCCACGCCGGGCATCGAGGCCACCGCATCGCGCCGGCCGCTGCCTTCCTGCACGAACACCGGGTAGATCAGGTCGTGCGTGGTCAGGGCGTTTTCCCGCACCAGGTTGCGCGTGAAGGCGTCGCGGCGAAGGCGGCGCGGGCGCCCGGCGGGGAAGGCGGCGAAGGAGGAAAGGGTGGAGCTCATGCGGAAAATTGTGCCCGAACTAAAGTTCCCGAACTTTTGCCATGGATGGGGGCAGTTGTCCGACAACTACGGAAATTAGTAGTACCAAAGTAATAAATTTTTACCCTAGATTGTTAATTAAAGCGCACCGGTCGCTTGAAACCTTGTTTCGTCTTTGTTAAATTCTGCCCCGGACGGCTTGCCGTCCCCCGCTTTTCCTCCCTGAGCGGGTGCCTTGATGTGTGACAGCAAAAGGGCTTCCCAGCCCGACGTGAAGACGTCGGGCTTTTTTTTGTCCGTCGCTTTCGTGGGGGCCGATGAAACCGGGTGCAGTCAGCGGGGGCCGGCCACTAAACTGACCGCCATGCTCTGGGTCAAGTCCTTCCACATCGTCTTCATCGCCAGCTGGTTCGCCGGCCTGTTCTACCTCCCCCGGATCTTCGTCAACCTCGCGATGGTGCCGCCCGAGTCGCTCGCCGAACGCGAGCGCCTGCTGCTGATGGCGCGCAAGCTGCTGCGCTTCACCACCTTCCTGGCCGTGCCGGCGCTGGGCTTCGGCCTCTGGCTGTGGCTGGGCTATGGCATCGGGCGCGGCCCGGGCAACGGCTGGATGCACGCCAAGCTGGCGCTGGTGCTGGTGGCGATCGGCTACCACCACGGCTGCGCGGTGCTGCTGCGCCGCTTCGCCGCCGGCGAGAACCGGCGCAACCACGGCTGGTACCGCTGGTTCAACGAGCTGCCGGTGCTGCTGCTGCTGGCGATCGTGATCCTGGTCGTGGTCAAGCCCTTCTGACGGCGGTGGCGACGCAGCACAAGTCCGCCGCGCTGCCCCTTGCGCTGGCCTATGCGGCGCTGATCGTCTATGCCAGTCTCTATCCCTTTTCCGACTGGCGCGACCAGGGCATCGCGCCCTGGGCCTACCTGTCGGCGCCCTGGCCCAAGTACTGGACCGGCTTCGACTTCGCGATCAACGTCGCGGGCTACGTGCCCTTCGGGTTCCTCTGCGCGCTGTCGGTGCTGCGCACCCGCAGCACCTCGAGCATCGGCCGCGCCGTGCTGCGCGCCACGCTGGCGGGCGTGGCCGTGTCCTTCGCGATGGAGACGCTGCAGAGCTACCTGCCGGCGCGCATTCCCTCGAACGTCGACCTGGGCCTGAACAGCGCCGGCGCGCTGCTGGGCGCGGTGCTGGCGGTGGCGCTCGAGCGCTTCGGCGCGGTCGCCCACTGGGGGCGGGTCCGGGCGCAATGGTTCGTCGACGAGGCCCGCGGCGCGCTGGTGCTGCTGGCGCTGTGGCCGTTCGCGCTGCTGTTCCCGGCCGCCGTGACCTTCGGGCTGGGCCAGGTGTTCGAGCGGCTCGAGGCGGCGATCTCCGAATGGCTGCTCGACACCCCGTTCATCGACTGGCTGCCGGTGCGCCAGTTCGAGCTCGAGCCGCTGGTGCCGGCGGTCGAGCTGCTGTGCGTGATGCTGGGCGCGTTGGTGCCCTGCCTGCTGGGCTATCTCGTGGCGCGCACCGTGGTGCAGCGCGCGGTGCTGCTGCCGTTGATCCTGCTGACGGGCGTGGCGGCCTCGGCGCTGTCGGCGGCGCTGAGCTACGGCCCCGACCATGCCTGGGCCTGGCTCGAGCTGCCGGCGCAGGTCGGCATGGCGGCGGCGCTGTTCGCCGGCGTGCTGCTGCTGTTCGCGCCGCGCCGTCTGTGCGGCGCGCTGCTGCTGGTGGCGTTGGTGCTCCAACTGAGCCTGTTGAACCAGGCGCCCGAGAGCGCCTATTTCGCGCAGACGCTCGCGACCTGGGAGCAGGGGCGTTTCATCCGCTTCCACGGGCTGGCCCAGTGGCTGGGCTGGCTCTGGCCGTTCGGGGTGCTGGCCTACGTGATCTTCCTGCTGTCGCGGCGCAGCCGGCCGCCGGCAGCCTGAAGCGCCGGCCACGCGGACGGCGGTCCTAGAATCCGCCGATGCTCACCCCCGCCAGCCACGCCGTGCCTTCGGGCTACTACGGCCGCCACATCTTCTTCTGCCTCAACGAACGCAAGAACGGCGAGGATTCCTGTTCCATGCACAACGCCCAGCAGGGCTTCGACCGCTGCAAGGCCAGGGTCAAGGAAGAGGGGCTCTCGGGGCCCGGCAAGGTGCGCGTCAACAAGGCCGGCTGCCTCGACCGCTGCGCCGGCGGACCGGTCGCCGTGGTCTATCCCGAGGCGGTCTGGTACACCTTCGTTGATGCCGACGACATCGACGAGATCGTCGACTCGCACCTGAAGAAGGGCGAGATCGTCGAGCGCCTGCTGCTGCCGCCCGACGTCGGGCGCTGAACTTTCAGCCGGGGCCTGCGCTCGTACCGTGCTCGCCGCAGGCAACCCCTCCACCGTCGGCCTGCCGGCCCGTTCCATTCCGAGCCTCATGAATTCCCAGACCGAAAAGATCAGCCTCCAGGGCGCCGCCGGCGTCATCGAGGTGCAGCGCGACCAGCCGGCCGAGGCCGCGCGCGGCATCGCCGTCATCGCGCATCCCCATCCGCTGTTCGGCGGCACCATGGACAACAAGGTGGTGCAGACCCTCGCGCGTGCCTTCATCGCCTGCGGCTGGACCGCGGTGCGCTTCAACTTCCGCGGTGTCGGCGCGAGCCAGGGCGTGCACGACGAGGGCCGTGGCGAGCTCGAGGACATGCTCCATGTGGTCGGCCAGCTTGCGCCCGAGGGTCCGCTGGCGATCGCCGGCTTCTCCTTCGGCGCCTTCGTCGCAAGCGGCGCGGTCGAGAAGCTCTGGGCCGCGCGCGACGTTCGCCAGATCGTGCTGGTCGGCACGGCAGCCGCGCGCAACACGGTGGCCGTGCTGCCGCCCGAGGCCCACGAGCGCACGCTGGTGGTCCACGGCGAGGCCGACGACACGGTGGCGCTGTCGGCCGTCATGGATTGGGCGCGGCCGCAGTCACTTCCTGTCACAGTCGTCCCCGGGGGCGGCCATTTCTTTCACGGACAATTGCCGCTGCTCAAGAGCCTGGTCGTGCGCCATCTGCGCGCAGACAACCCGGCCGCCTGAAAGCCTGGCTTGCAGGCACGTCTTCGTTTCTTTCCCATTGCTCCCATGAATCGTTTCTTCCACGGTGCCCGCGCGCTGTTGCTCGCCGCCGCCGCTTCCGTCTGCCTGATCGCCGCCGCCCAGGTGCCGGCGCCGCCCGAGATCGCCGCGCGCAGTTACCTGCTGCTCGACGTGACGGCCAATCAGATCCTCGCGCAGAAGGACATCGACAGCCCGGTCGAACCCGCGTCGCTGACCAAGCTGATGTCGGCCTACATCGTGTTCGACGCGCTGCGCGCCAAGAAGATCACCCTGACACAGACGCTGCCGGTCAGCCCGCGCGCCTGGAAGATGCCGGGCTCGCGCATGTTCATCGACCCCAAGATGCAGGTGCCGGTCGAAGACCTGATCAAGGGCCTGATCGTCCAGTCGGGCAACGACGCCACCGTGGCGCTGGCCGAGGGCGTGGGCGGCACGGTCGAGCATTTCGTCGAGCTGATGAACGCCCAGGCCAAGGTGCTGGGCATGAAGAACACCACCTACAAGAACCCCGAGGGCCTGACCGCGCCCGGCCACACCACCACCGCGCGCGACCTCAGCATCCTGGCGACCCGGCTGGTGCGCGACTTCCCAGAGGAAGCCAAGTACTACGCGATCAAGAAGTACCGCTACCCGGGCACGCCCTCGACCAACGACACCAACCGCAACCTGCTGCTGTTCCGCGACCCGACCGTCGATGGCCTGAAGACCGGCCATACCGAAGCCGCCGGCTACTGCATGATCGCCACCGCCAAGCGCGACTTCCCGAACCTGACCGGCGGCCGCCGCCTGCTGTCGATCGTGCTCGGCACCTCGGGCGAAACCGTGCGCGCCAACGAATCGCAGAAGCTGCTGAACTGGGGCTACACCGCCTACGACGCCGTGCGCCTGTTCGACGGCGGCCAGCCCGCGGCCACGCCGGCGGTCTGGAAGGGCAAGCAGAACGTGCTCAAGCTCGGCCGCCCCGAGCCGATCGTGGTCGCCGTGCCCGCGGGCATGGCCAGCAAGCTCAAGACCCAGATCGCGCGCCCCGACCCGCTGGTGGCGCCGTTCACCAAGTACCAGCCCGTGGGCACGCTCAAGGTCACGCTCGACGACCAGCCGGTGGCCGAGGTGCCGCTGGTGGCGCTGGAGCCGGTCGAACAGGCCGGCATGCTGGGCCGCGCCTGGGACGCGGTGCGGCTCTGGATCAAGTGACAGGGATCGGCCGCGAGGCCTGAAAGGCTGGGCAATCCGGCGTTTTCAGGCCGGCGGCAGAGGCCGGAAGGCCTCCCAAGCCGCCTGACTTTGCCGTTTCACAAGCCCGCTGCTATACTCGTGGGCTTTTCGGAAAATTCCGAAGGGATTCACGTTTGCGTCATCTCCCGGTTCCTGGGTCACGACCAGGGCGCCGCAAGGCACCACCGGGGTATTTCTCGTTTTGGGACTAATTCATTCATGCCAACCATCAATCAACTGGTGCGTCAGGGCCGGACGGTCGAAAAGATCAAGTCCAAGAGCCCTGCCATGCAGAACTCGCCGCAACGTCGCGGTGTCTGCACCCGGGTCTACACCACGACCCCCAAGAAGCCGAACTCGGCACTTCGTAAAGTTGCCAAGGTCCGCCTGACCAACGGCTTCGAAGTCATTTCCTACATCGGCGGCGAAGGCCACAACCTGCAGGAACACAGCGTCGTGCTGGTTCGCGGCGGTCGTGTCAAGGACTTGCCCGGTGTGCGTTACCACATCGTGCGCGGTTCGCTCGACCTGCAAGGCGTGAAAGACCGCAAGCAGTCGCGTTCCAAGTACGGCGCGAAGCGCCCCAAGAAGGCCTGATCGGGTTCTTCTTTCAGTAGTTGTTTCATCGGTGTTCGAGTGCCTTGGCGGGCATTTCGAGCGTAGTGACCCGAAGTTGGGTCGAGTAAGTGAGAGTCCGAGTCGACTCTCGCGGTGCCGGAAACGGTGCCAACTGAAGCAAAGAGGTTAAGAAAATGCCACGTCGTCGCGAAGTCCCCAAACGTGAAATCCTGCCGGATCCCAAGTACGGCAATGTCGAGCTGTCGAAGTTCATGAACGTGATCATGGAAGGCGGCAAGAAGGCTGTTGCCGAGCGCATCATTTATGGCGCGCTCGACTTCATCGAGAAGAAGAACCCGGACAAGGACCCCCTCGAAGCGTTCACCGTTGCCATCAACAACGTGAAGCCGATGGTCGAAGTGAAGTCGCGCCGCGTTGGCGGTGCGAACTATCAAGTGCCGGTCGAAGTCCGCCCCGTCCGCCGCCTCGCCCTGTCGATGCGCTGGATCAAGGAAGCCGCCCGCAAGCGCGGCGAGAAGTCGATGGCCCTGCGTCTGGCCAACGAACTGATGGAAGCCACGGAAGGCCGTGGCGGCGCGATGAAGAAGCGCGACGAAGTGCACCGCATGGCAGAAGCCAACCGGGCGTTCAGCCACTTCCGCTTCTAAGAATCAAACTTCGCTTGGGCGTTGGGTGTCGAGTGTCGGGCGTTGTGCCCGTGCTCGGGGCCCAGCGCTCAACGCATTTCAACCCGAAAGTAAATCATGTCCCGCAAGACCCCCATCGAGCGCTACCGCAACATCGGCATCTCCGCGCACATCGACGCTGGCAAGACCACGACGACGGAACGTATCCTGTTCTACACCGGTGTGAACCACAAGATCGGTGAAGTGCACGACGGTGCCGCCACGATGGACTGGATGGAGCAAGAGCAAGAGCGCGGCATCACGATCACCTCGGCTGCCACCACCTGCTTCTGGAAGGGCATGGCTGGCAAGTTCGAAGAACACCGCATCAACATCATCGACACCCCCGGCCACGTGGACTTCACCATTGAAGTCGAGCGCTCGATGCGCGTGCTGGACGGCGCCGTGATGGTGTACGACGCCGTCGGCGGCGTGCAGCCCCAGTCGGAAACCGTCTGGCGTCAGGCCAACAAGTACAAGGTTCCGCGTCTCGCGTTCGTCAACAAGATGGACCGCACCGGCGCCGACTTCCTGCGCGTGCGCCAGATGATGGTCGACCGCCTGAAGGCCAACCCCGTCGTGATCCAGATCCCGATCGGTGCCGAAGAGCACTTCCAGGGCATCGTCGACCTCGTGAAGATGAAGGCGATCATCTGGGACGAAGACAAGGGCGTCACCTTCCAGTACGGCGACATCCCGGCCAACCTGGTCGATGTCTGCAACGAATACCGCGAAAAGCTCGTCGAAGCGGCTGCCGAAGCCAGCGAAGAGCTGATGAACAAGTACCTCGAAGGCGGCGAGCTGTCGGAAGAGGAAATCAAGAAGGCCATCCGCCAGCGCACCATCGCCGGCGAAATCCAGCCGATGCTGTGCGGCTCGGCCTTCAAGAACAAGGGCGTGCAGGCCATGCTCGACGCCGTCGTCGAATACATGCCGGCGCCGACCGACATTCCGCCGGTCAACGGCCTCGACGAAGACGAAGCGCCCGTGGTTCGCAAGGCGGACGACAACGAGAAGTTCTCGGCCCTGGCATTCAAGCTGATGACCGACCCGTTCGTGGGCCAGCTGACCTTCGTGCGCGTTTATTCGGGCGTGCTCAGCAAGGGCGACAGCGTCTACAACCCGGTGCGCGGCAAGAAGGAACGCATCGGCCGTATCGTGCAGATGCACGCGAACAACCGCGAGGAAGTCAGCGAAATCCGCGCCGGCGACATCGCCGCCTGCGTGGGCCTGAAGGAAGTGACCACCGGCGAAACGCTGTGCGATCCCGAAGCAGTCGTGACGCTCGAGCGCATGGTGTTCCCGGAATCGGTGATCTCGCAGGCCGTCGAGCCCAAGACCAAGGCCGACCAGGAAAAGATGGGCATCGCGCTGCAGCGCCTGGCTCAGGAAGACCCCTCGTTCCGCGTTCGCACGGACGAAGAGTCGGGCCAGACCATCATCGCCGGCATGGGCGAGCTCCACCTCGAAATCATCGTGGACCGCATGAAGCGCGAATTCGGCGTGGAAGCCAACGTGGGCAAGCCGCAGGTGGCCTACCGCGAAACGATCCGCAAGACCGTCGAAGAAGCCGAAGGCAAGTTCGTTCGCCAGTCGGGCGGCAAGGGCCAGTACGGCCACGTCGTGCTGAAGATCGAACCCCAGGAAGCCGGCAAGGGCTTCGAGTTCGTCGACGCCATCAAGGGCGGTGTGGTTCCTCGCGAATACATCCCCGCGGTGGAAAAGGGCGTCGTGGAAGCGCTGACGCAAGGCGTGCTGGCGGGCTACCCCGTCGTCGACGTCAAGGTCACGCTGCACTTCGGTTCGTACCACGACGTGGACTCGAACGAAATGGCGTTCAAGATGGCCGCGATCTTCGGTTTCAAGGAAGGTGCCCGCAAGGCCAACCCCGTGATCCTCGAGCCGATGATGGCCGTGGAAGTCGAAACGCCCGAAGACTACGCCGGCAACGTGATGGGCGACCTGTCGTCCCGTCGCGGCATGGTGCAGGGCATGGACGACATGGTCGGTGGCGGCAAGGCCATCAAGGCCGAAGTGCCGCTGTCGGAAATGTTCGGCTACTCGACCACGCTGCGCTCGATGTCGCAAGGCCGTGCCACGTACACGATGGAGTTCAAGCACTACGCCGAAGCTCCGCGTAACGTCGCCGAAGCCATCGTGGCTGCCCGCGCGAAGTAAGCGTTTCAGGAATGCAGGGCCGCGCAGTGCGCGGCCCTTCTTGTCTGCGATCCGGTGCCGTCTTGTTCCCGTGCGAGGCGATCCAGCAATCGGATGCAGACATAAAACCAATACACGGGACTGCTCTTTCAAGGATTGAAAAATGGCAAAAGGTAAATTCACCCGCACGAAGCCGCACGTGAACGTGGGCACGATCGGTCACGTTGACCATGGCAAGACGACGCTGACGGCTGCGATCGCGACGGTGCTGTCGTCGAAGTTCGGCGGCGAAGCGAAGGCCTACGACCAGATCGACGCTGCGCCCGAAGAAAAGGCCCGCGGCATCACGATCAACACCGCGCACGTCGAGTACGAAACGGCCAACCGCCACTACGCACACGTCGACTGCCCCGGCCACGCCGACTACGTGAAGAACATGATCACCGGCGCCGCCCAGATGGACGGCGCGATCCTGGTGTGCTCGGCCGCCGACGGCCCGATGCCCCAGACGCGTGAACACATCCTGCTGGCTCGCCAGGTGGGCGTGGGCTACATCATCGTGTTCCTGAACAAGTGCGACATGGTCGACGACAAGGAACTGCTCGAGCTGGTCGAAATGGAAGTTCGCGAACTCCTCGACAAGTACGAATTCCCCGGCGACGACACCCCGATCATCCACGGCTCGGCGAAGCTGGCCCTGGAAGGCGACAAGGGCGAGCTCGGCGAAGGCGCGATCATGAAGCTGGCCGAAGCCCTGGACACGTACATCCCGACGCCCGAGCGCGCCGTGGACGGCACGTTCCTGATGCCCGTGGAAGACGTGTTCTCGATCTCGGGTCGCGGCACGGTGGTGACCGGTGCTGTCGAGCGCGGCGTGATCAAGGTCGGTGAAGAAATCGAAATCGTGGGCATCCGTCCGACGGTCAAGACCACCTGCACCGGCGTGGAAATGTTCCGCAAGCTGCTGGACCAAGGTCAGGCCGGCGACAACGTGGGCGTGCTGCTGCGCGGCACGAAGCGCGAAGAAGTCGAGCGCGGCCAAGTGCTGTGCAAGCCCGGCTCGATCAAGCCGCACACGCACTTCACCGCCGAGGTGTACGTGCTGTCGAAGGACGAAGGCGGCCGTCACACGCCGTTCTTCAACAACTACCGTCCGCAGTTCTACTTCCGCACGACGGACGTGACCGGCGCGATCGAGCTGCCGAAGGACAAGGAAATGGTCATGCCTGGCGACAACGTCAGCATCACCGTGAAGCTGATCAACCCGATCGCGATGGAAGAAGGCCTGCGCTTCGCCATCCGCGAAGGCGGCCGTACCGTGGGTTCGGGCGTCGTGGCCAAGATCCTCGACATCTAAGCCGAACGCAAAGGAATCACCATGGCAACCAAGCAAAAAATCCGCATCCGCCTGAAGGCGTTCGACTACAAGCTGATCGACCAATCGGCCGCCGAGATCGTTGACACCGCGAAGCGCACCGGCGCGATCGTCAAGGGCCCGGTGCCCCTGCCGACCCGCCTGAAGCGTTTCGACATCCTGCGCTCGCCGCACGTCAACAAGACCAGCCGCGACCAGCTCGAAATCCGCACGCACCAACGCCTGATGGACATCGTCGACCCGACCGACAAGACCGTGGACGCGCTGATGAAGCTCGACCTGCCGGCCGGCGTCGACGTCGAGATCAAGCTGCAGTAAGCCGCACGCAACAAGCCCGCTCGCGCGTCAAGCGCGGTGTCGCTTCGAGGCCCGTTCACAGAAATGTGAACGGGCCTTTGTCATTTGCGTGTCGTCTGTGGCATCCTCGCCCACCACCGGCCGTCCAGACCTTGGCCGGGAGCTGAATGAGGGCAGCACAAGCTATGAACCACAGGATTCTTTCTGGCATCGGTTCGGCGCTGATTGCCGCGGCGTTCCTCGCAGGTTGCGGTGGAGGCGGCGGTGGCGGCGGCGGTGGAATCCCGATCGGTTTTCCGCCCCCGGTAATCGGTGGGGTCACGCTCAGCGGCAAGGCCACCTACGACTCGGTGCCCAACAACAGCGGGCCGCTGGTCTACTCGGCCACTACAGCGAAGCCGGTGCGCGGGGCCTTCGTCGAAGTGCTCGATGCCTTGTCGAACCAGATCGCGGTGACGGCCACCGATGCCAACGGCAACTACTCGGTGTCGGTGCCGGCGAACGCCACGATCGTCGTTCGCGTCCGCGCCCAGATCCAGACCGCGGCATGGGATGTCAGCGTGCGGGACAACACCAGCGCCAACACGCCGCTCTACTCGATGCAGTCGGCGGCCTTCACGACGGGCTCGGGTGCGACGACGCGCGATCTGCGCGCCGATTCGGGATGGGGCGGCTCGAGCTACACCGGGCGCCGCGTGTCGGCGCCGTTCGCGGTGCTCGACACGGTCTACACCTCGATGCAGAAGGTGTTGTCGGTGGCGCCGGCGACGAGCTTTCCGCCGCTGAAGGTGTTCTGGAGCCCGAACAACGTGCCGACCAGCGGCAGCCTCGCGCTGGGGCAGATCGGCAGCACCTTCTTCACCAACCGCAGCACCGGCCGCGAAATCTATGTGCTCGGCAAGGAAGACGTGGACACCGACGAGTTCGATGCACCGGTGATCGCGCACGAGTGGGGGCACTACTACCAGTCTTCCTTCAGCCGCGACGATTCGGTCGGCGGGCCGCACAACCTCAGTGACCGCCTCGATCGCCGCGTGGCCTTCTCCGAAGGCTGGGGCAACGGCTGGTCGGGCATCGCGCTCGGCCGCAGCAACTATGTCGATTCCCGCGGCGAAGCGCAGGTCGCTTCCGACGTCAGCGTCTCGATCAACCTGGCGACGGGGCCGTCCAGCAATCCAGGCTGGTTCCGTGAGCGCTCGATCCACTCGATCTTCTGGAATCTCAACCAGCAGGTGGGCTTCAAGCCGATCCACGATGCGATGACCAGTGCGCAGTTCAGGGGCAGTGCCGCCGTGACCTCGATCCATCCGTTCACCGCGGCCTTCAATGCGGTGGCGCCGGGCAATGCATCGGCCCTGGCAAGTCTGCTGAGCGCGCAGAACATCAGCGCCGACGCCAACGATTCTTTCGGCGAAGCCGAAGGCAACAACGGTGGCGCGCCGAGCGTGCCGAACGTGCTGCCCCTGTACGGCAGCGCCGTGGTGGGGCAACTGGCCAATGCCTGCGTCTCGACGGTCGCGGGTGGCGGCAACAAGCTGGGCAACTATGCCTACCTTCGCTTCCTGGCGCCCACGACGCGCGACTACCAGGTGTCGGTGGCATCGAGCGCACCGCTGGTGAATCCGGATTTCGCCGTGTTCCGCGCCGGCCAGATCCCGAGGTCGGGCAACAAGGTCAGCCTGCCGGCCGGCGAGTACGTGCTGGCGGTCACCGATCTCAACAGTTCGGGCTCGAACTGCATCAGCGTCGCGATCCAGTAAGGGGAATGATGGCCATGACGACTCGCTCGAACACACGGACCGCCGTCGCGGCGCTCCTGCTGGCGGCGCTCACGACCTGGGCATGGGCCGACGGCATGCCGGACTCGCGCGTGCCCAAGCGCTCGCAGCACAAGGTGGCGCCGGCGCCCATGACCACGGCCGTGCAGAAATCCAACGGCTCGGGTGTCGCGGTGCAGTACCGCGTCGATGGCACGCCGCAGGCAGGCCGCGCCACGTCGGTCGTGCTGCAGTTCGACGACGTGACCGATCCGCAGGGCGCGTCGGTGCGTTTCACCGCGGACCCCGGCCTGACGCTGCGAAACGGCAATCCGCTCACGCTGCCCGCCGGCCAGCGCTCCACCGCGACCGTCTCGGTCATCGGCGAGTCGGACGGGCTGCGCTACCTGAACGTGTTCGTGAGCCAGGGCGGCGCGAGCAGCGCCATCTCGATCCCGATCCAGACCGGGACGGCGCCCCTGATGAAGTCGCAGGGCGACGTCCAGACCACCAAGGAAGGCGACAGCATCATCACGATGCCCGCCAAATAGGCAGAAAACGGCCTCGCGGGCCGTTGCAACCGCCCCGAAAGGGGCCCTTTTCCAGCGCTTGCGCCCCGCCCATACCGCGGGCTATAATCGCTGGCTCTGCCCTTGTTGCGTCCGCAAGGTACGTGCAGGTCGGAGATTTATCAACCTTCCCCCGTTGCCGCGAGTCGGTCATACGACTTCGGTCAAACGCTGTCGCCAATTGAAGTGGCAGCGGCGGGAGAAGCTTCCATTTTTTGGAGAAAACACATGAGTCTGAGCAACTCCCTCGGGTTGCTGGGCCGCAAGGTGGGGATGATGCGTCTCTTCACCGATGACGGGGATGCAGTTCCTGTCACGGTGGTGGATGTGTCGAACAACCGCGTGACCCAGATCAAGTCGCAAGAGACCGATGGCTACGTCGCACTGCAAGTGACGTTCGGTTCGCGCAAAGCATCGCGCGTGACCAAGCCGGAAGCCGGTCACCTCGCCAAGGCGGGTGTCGAAGCTGGCGAAATCATCCAGGAATTCCGCGTCACCGCAGATACCGCAGGTCAGCACCAGGCTGGCGGCGTGATCGCGGCCGGCAGCGTGTTCTCCGTGGGCCAGAAGGTGGACGTGCAAGGCACCTCCATCGGCAAGGGCTACGCCGGCACGATCAAGCGCCACAACATGAGCTCGCAGCGCGCGTCGCACGGTAACAGCCGTTCGCACAACGTGCCCGGCTCGATCGGCATGGCACAGGACCCCGGTCGCGTGTTCCCCGGCAAGCGCATGACGGGCCACCTCGGCGACGTCACCCGCACGACGCAGAACCTCTCGGTGTTCCGCATCGACGAAGCGCGTCAGCTGTTGCTCATCAAGGGCGCGATCCCGGGTTCGAAGGGTGGCTTCGTCACCGTGCGTCCCGCCGTCAAGGCCAAGCCGCAAGCGGCTGAAGGAGCGAAGTAATGGAACTCGAACTCCTGAACGAGCAAGGTCAGGCCGCGTCGAAGTACGACGCCCCCGAAACCGTGTTCGGCCGTGACTACAACGAAGACCTGGTGCACCAGATCGTCGTCGCATTCCAGGCCAACGCCCGCCAAGGCACGCGCGCCCAGAAGGACCGCGAACAGGTCAAGCACTCGACCAAGAAGCCTTTCAAGCAAAAGGGAACGGGCCGCGCCCGTGCCGGTATGACGTCCTCGCCGCTGTGGCGCGGGGGTGGCCGGATCTTCCCGAACATGCCTGACGAAAACTTCTCGCAGAAGATCAACAAGAAGATGTACCGCGCCGGCATGGCCGCCATCTTCTCGCAGCTCGCTCGCGAAGGCCGTCTGGCCGTGGTGGATTCGCTGACCGTGGATTCGCCCAAGACGAAGCCGCTGGCAGCCCGTTTCAAGGCAATGAATCTCGAGTCCGTGCTCGTGATCGCCGAAGAAGTCGACGAAAACCTGTACCTTGCCTCGCGCAATCTGGTCAACATCCTCGTGGTCGAACCCCGTTACGCCGATCCGGTGTCGCTGGTTCACTACAAGAAGGTGCTGGTCACCAAGGGTGCCGTCGACAAGCTCAAGGAGATGTTCGCATGAGCCGCGTGAACCCCACCCCTGCTCAACGTCAGTTCGACGAAGGCCGTCTCATGAACGTGCTGGTCGCCCCGATCGTGTCCGAAAAGGCCACGATGGTCGGCGAGAAGTCGAACGCTGTCACTTTCAAGGTGTTGCAAGACGCCACCAAGCCCGAGATCAAGGCCGCCGTCGAACTGATGTTCAAGGTCGAAGTCAAGGGCGTGTCGGTTGCCAACATCAAGGGCAAGACCAAGCGCTTCGGCAAGTCCGTCGGCCGCCGCGACCATGTTCGCAAGGCCTACGTCACGCTGAAGGCCGGTCAAGAGCTCAACCTCGTCGGGGAAGGCGCTTAATCATGGCCGTCATCAAGATGAAACCCACTTCGCCGGGCCAACGCGGCGCGGTGAAGATTTCGCGTGACCACCTGTACAAGGGTGCTCCGCTCGCATCCCTGCTGGAACCCCAGTTCCAGAAGGCTGGCCGCAACAACAACGGCCACATCACGACCCGTCACAAGGGCGGCGGTCACAAGCACCACTACCGCGTGGTGGACTTCCGTCGCAACAAGGACGGCATCCCGGCGAAGGTCGAGCGCATCGAGTACGACCCGAACCGCACCGCCCACATCGCGCTGGTCTGCTACGCCGACGGCGAGCGCCGCTACATCATCGCCCCGCGCGGTCTGGAAGCCGGTGCAACGCTGCTGTCGGGTTCGGAAGCTCCGATCCGCGCCGGCAACACACTGCCGATCCGCAACATTCCGGTGGGTTCGACGATCCACTGCATCGAACTGCAGCCCGGCAAGGGCGCGCAGATCGCCCGCTCGGCCGGTACCTCGGCCACGCTGCTGGCCCGTGAAGGCGTTTACGCCCAGGTCCGCATGCGTTCGGGCGAAGTCCGCCGCATTCACATCGAGTGCCGCGCGACCATCGGTGAAGTGGCCAACGAAGAACACAGCCTGCGCCAGCTCGGCAAGGCCGGTGTGAAGCGTTGGATGGGTATCCGCCCGACCGTTCGCGGCGTGGTGATGAACCCGGTCGACCACCCGCACGGTGGTGGCGAAGGCAAGACCGGCGAAGGCCGTCACCCTGTCGACCCGTGGGGCAACCTGACCAAGGGTTACCGTACCCGTAACAACAAGCGCACGCAGGTCTTCATCGTGTCGCGCCGCAAGAAGTAAGGGATAGCAAATGACTCGCTCTCTCAAAAAGGGTCCGTTTGTTGACCATCACCTCGTTGCCAAGGCCGACAAGGCCGTGACGACGAAGGACAAGAAGCCGATCAAGACCTGGTCGCGCCGCTCGATGGTCCTGCCCGAGTTCATCGGCCTGACCATTGCCGTGCACAACGGCAAGCAGCACGTGCCTGTCTACATCACCGACCAGATGGTCGGCCACAAGCTCGGCGAATTTGCGCTCACGCGCACGTTCAAGGGGCACCCCGCGGACAAGAAAGTCCAGAAGAAGTAAGGAACGACCATGTCTGAAACACGTGCAGTCCTCCGCGGTGTCCGCCTCTCGGTCGACAAGGGCCGTCTGGTCGCCGACCTGATCCGCGGCAAGAAGGTCGATCAAGCGCTCAACGTTCTGCAATTCACGCAGAAGAAGGCCGCTGTGATCATCAAGAAGGTGCTCGAGTCGGCCATCGCCAACGCGGAGCACAACGACGGTGCCGACATCGACGAGCTGAAGGTCAAGACCATCTACGTCGAACAGGGCGCCACGCTCAAGCGCTTCACGGCGCGCGCCAAGGGTCGCGGCAATCGCATCAGCAAGCCCACGTGCCATGTGTACGTGACGGTTGGCAACTAAGAGCCTGGAAGAAATATGGGACAGAAAATCCATCCGACCGGCTTCCGTCTGGCGGTTACCCGTAACTGGTCCAGCCGCTGGTACGCCAGCGACCGCGATTTCGCGGGCATGCTGGCCGAAGACATCAAGGTTCGCGAATACCTGAAGAAGAAGCTGAAGAACGCTTCGGTGTCGCGCGTCCTGATCGAGCGTCCCGCCAAGAACGCCCGCATCACGATCTACTCGGCTCGTCCGGGCGTCGTGATCGGCAAGAAGGGCGAAGACATCGAGAACCTCAAGCGCGAACTGGGCCGCCAGCTCGGCGTGCCGGTGGCAGTGAACATCGAAGAAGTGCGCAAGCCCGAAATCGATGCCCAGCTGATCGCCGACAGCATCACGCAGCAGCTCGAAAAGCGGATCATGTTCCGCCGCGCCATGAAGCGCGCCATGCAGAACGCCATGCGTCTGGGTGCCCAAGGCATCAAGATCATGTCGGCTGGCCGCCTGAACGGCATCGAAATCGCTCGTACCGAGTGGTACCGCGAAGGTCGCGTGCCGCTTCACACGCTGCGCGCCGACATCGACTACGGCACCTCGGAAGCCAAGACCACCTACGGCGTCATCGGCGTCAAGGTGTGGGTCTACAAGGGCGACACCCTGGGCCGCAACGACCTGCCCGCCGTCGAGACCCCGCGTCCCGAGGAAGAGCGTCGTCCGCGTGGTCCGCGCCGTGATGGCCGCCCTGGTGGCGACCGTCCGGGCGGTGACCGCCGCGGCGGCCCGCGTGCCGGTGCCCGTGGCCCGATCGGTGGCAACACCGCTCCCGCCGACGGCAGCGACAAGCCCGCAGAAGCAACCGGCGGTGCCGGTGCAGACTCGAAACCCGCCGTTAAGCGCGTCCGCAAAGCCGCGCCCGCTGCAGCAGCGGACGGTGCCAAGACCGAGTAATCGGTCTCAGCCCCGGGTGTGCATTCGCACAGGAAGCCCGGGGCAGTCCTCACGGAGTAACAAGACATGCTGCAACCTGCACGCAGAAAGTTCCGCAAGGAACAAAAGGGCCGCAACACCGGCGTCGCCACCCGGGGCAACTCGGTGGCCTTCGGTGACTTCGGTCTGAAATGCACCGACCGCGGCCGCCTCACGGCGCGCCAGATCGAAGCCGCTCGCCGCGCGATTTCGCGTCACGTGAAGCGCGGTGGCCGTATCTGGATCCGCGTGTTCCCCGACAAGCCGATCTCGACCAAGCCCGCAGAAGTGCGGATGGGTAACGGCAAGGGCAACCCCGAGTACTACGTCGCCGAGATCCAGCCCGGCAAGATCGTGTTCGAGATCGTCGGCGTGCCCGAAGAACTCGCCCGCGAAGCCTTCCGCCTGGCCGCTGCCAAGCTGCCGCTGCGCACGACGTTCGTCTCGCGCCAGCTCGGCGCCTGAGAGGAGAACATCCATGGCAACACGTAAGAAGAAAGAAGCCGCGGCTCCGGCCAAGGTGAGCAAGGCAACAGCACTGCGCGAGAAGGACGTCGCCGGTCTGCAAGCCGAAATCAAGGATCTGCAGAAGGCCCATTTCGGCCTGCGCATGCAGAAAGCCACGCAACAGCTGTCGAACACCTCGACGCTGCGCGTGACGCGTCGCGACATCGCACGCGCCAAGACCGTTCTTGCTCAGAAGCAGCAAGAAACCCAAGCCGCCAAGTAAGGAGTGAACATGACGGAAGCTAAAAAATCCCTCAAGCGCACCTTGATCGGCAAGGTGGTCAGCGACAAGCGTGCCAAGACCGTGACCGTGCTGGTCGAGCGCCGTGTGAAGCACGAGCTCTACGGCAAGATCGTGGCCAAGACGAGCAAGTACCACGCCCATGACGAAAAGGGCGAGTACAAGCTGGGCGACACCATCGAGATCACGGAAAGCCGTCCGATCTCGAAGACCAAGAACTGGGTCGTGACCCGTCTGGTCGAGAAGGCCGTCCTGGTCTGATCCCCCTCTGGTTCGCCAGCCCCGCGAGGTGGCCGGCAGTCCATCGCGAAACGGCCCACAATGTGGGCCGTTTTTCTTTTTCCAGGAGCACTTTCAAATGATCAAAGTCGGCGACACCCTTCCCTCGGCCACCCTGCAGGAGTACTCGGAAGTCGAGGGCGAAGGCTGCAGCATCGGCCCGAACCCCGTCGACGTGAGCAAGGCAACGGCTGGCAAGACCATCGCTCTGTTCGCGCTGCCGGGCGCCTTCACGCCCACCTGCTCGGCCAAGCACGTGCCGGGCTACGTGCAGCACTTCGACGACTTCAAGGCCGCGGGCGTGGACGAGATCTGGTGCGTGAGCGTGAACGACGCCTTCGTGATGGGCGCCTGGGCGCGCGACCAGAAGACCGGCACCAAGGTGCGCATGCTGGCCGACGGCAGCGCCGATTTCGCCAAGGCCACGGGCCTCACGCTGGACCTCACGGGCCGCGGCATGGGCCTGCGCAGCAACCGCTACTCGATGCTCGTGAAGGACGGCAAGGTCGCGACGCTCAACGTCGAGGCACCGGGCAAGTTCGAAGTCAGCAACGCCGAAACGCTGCTGGCGCAAGCCAAGGGCTGAGCGGCAGGTCCAACGAGAACGGTCCGCCCCGCGGACCGTTCCTCGCCTACAGGTCCACCTTCAGGTAGTGCGCCCCCGCAATGGGGTTGTGATAGAAGGGCGGCACCTCGGCGAAGCCCAGGTCCTCGTAGAGGGCACGCGCCGACTCCATCTCGTCGAGCGTGTCGAGCAGCACGCAGCCGTAGCCCGCGCCACGCGCCGCGTCGAGGATCGCCTCGGCGAGCTGGCGGCCCAGCCCCAGGCCGCGAAAGCCCGGGCGCACGTACAGGCGCTTCATCTCCGCCGCATTCACGTAATCTGCGCTGTCGAGCGGCCGCAGCGCGCAGCAGCCGGCCACGTGCGCGATCCGCCCATCGGCGCGCACCAGCGTGGGCGTGGCGCGGCCTGCCTCGTCCTTGACGTGCGCCGGATCGACCAGCGCCAGCAGCAGCGTGCCGCGCGGCTCGACGTATTCGCCCGGCAGCGCGGCCAGTTCCTGGTCGAAATTCTGGAAGTCGAGATCGATGCCCAGCGAGGCGGCGTAGTCGCGGAAGATGAGGCGCGCGGCCTCGAGTTCGTGGGCCTCGTCGGGCGTGAGCAGCACGACGGCCGGCGTGTCCGACAGCGGCAGGGGGCGTGAGACGGATGAGCTCATGCGCGCAACGATGAAACCCAGTACGCGACGCCCGCGCACAGCAGCGCGAGCACCAGCGCGAAGCCACGCGACGCGGCGTCGTCGCGGCTGCCGGCGGCGGGCGCGGCACGGTCGGCGGCGGCGATGTCCTTGTCGCCCGACACCATCGGCGCGACCATCCTGTGGCGCTTCACCACCACGTAGAACAGCACCGCGAGCACGTGCAGGCTCGCGAGCGCGATCACGATCCACTTGCCTTGCGTGCTGTGCCAGCCCGTAGCCAGGCTCACGAGATCGCCCGAGACGAAGCGCGTGAGCGGCCCGGCGGCCGAGATCTCGTCGTCGGCCACGAGGCCGGTCGCCACCTGCAGCGCCAGGATCGCGAGCACCGCGAACACCGACAGCGCGCCCAGCGGCGTGTGGCCGATCAGGTGATCGGGATGGGCGCGGCCGCGCAGGTAGGCGAGGACCGAGCCCGGCGCATAGACGAAGGCCGCGAAGCGCGACCAGCGCCCGCCGACGAAGCCCCAGACCAGCCGGAACAGCAGCAGCGCGAGCAACGTGTAGCCGAGCCGGAAATGCCATTCCATGATGCCGCCGAGGCCGGTGGCGATCAGCCCGATCACGGCGGCGGCCAGGGCCCAGTGGAACAGCCGGGTCGGCAGGTCCCAGACGCGCGTTCGGGTGGCCTGGCGGGACGCCGCGGCCGCGGGGGAGTCGGTCATCGAAGGTGGGGGGAGCGCATGGCTGCGGAAGGCGCAGATTAGCAAAGTCCGAGCCGCCCGTTCCATCGGGTTGTTGCTATGCGAGCCGACCGGCCTGCCCCTACACTGCCGCGCAGGTGCCGCGCCCGACGGCATCACCCACGATTCCCACATGTCAGAAGGACCACGATGATCCGACTCGCCACCTTCGCGCTGGCCGCCGCCTGCGCCGCCACCACCCTGCCGGCCGCGGCCCAGTTCGCGAAGCCTGAAGACGCCATCAAGTACCGCCAGAGCGCGCTGTTCGTCATGTCGCAGCATTTCGGCCGCCTGGGCGCCATGGCCAACGGCCGCGCGCCCTACGACGCGGCCGCCGCCGCGGCCAATGCCGAGGTGGTGGCCGACATGGCGAAGCTGCCCTGGGCCGGCTTCGGCGCCGGCACCGAGGGCGGCAAGGCCAAGCCCGAGGTCTGGAAGGAAGCGCCCAAGTTCAAGGAGCACCAGGACAAGCTGATCGCCGAAACCGGCAAGCTGCTGGTGGCCGCCAAGGCCGGCAACATCGATGCGCTCAAGGCCCAGTTCGGCCCGACCGCCGCGAGCTGCAAGGCCTGCCACGACACCTTCCGCGACCGCTGATCCGCCATCGCTTGCCCCAACGAAAAAGGCGCTGCCCGGTCACGGGCAGCGCCTTTTTGATGGGTGGGGGAGGGCTCAGGCCTCGGCCAGCAGCTTCTCGATCAGCTTGTGCAGTTCGGCGAAATCGGGCTCGCCCACGTAGCGCTTGACGATCTGGCCCTGCTTGTTCACGAGGTAGGTGGTCGGCGTGAGCTTCACGTCGCCCCAGGCCTGCGCCACGCTGCCGGTGTTGTCGATCGCCACCTTGAACGGCAGCTTGCGGGTTTCGGCGAAATTGACGACGTAGCTCGGCGGGTCGTAGCTCATGGCCACCGCCAGCGTGTCGTAGCCGCGCGCCTTGTACTTGTCGTAGGTGGCGATCACCTTGGGCATCTCGCCGACGCAGGTCACGCAGCTCGTGGCCCAGAAGTTGACCAGCGTGACCTTGCCCTTGAGGTCCTCGGTGCTCTTCCTGGTGCCGTCGAGCAGCACGAAGGTCGAGGCGGGCGCCGCGGTGGTGCCCGAGCCGAGGTACACCCCCACGCCGGTGGCCAGGGCGACGGCAACGGCGGCTGCGATAACGTACTTTTTCATGGCTGCTGACTGAGTGGGGCGGCGCGATTCTAGTTCCGCACGTTCGAACGTGCTGGCGCGCGCGACAGTCCCCGTGGAACGGCGGATCGATAATCCGGTCCCCATGCCGCAGCCCACCTCCCGTCTTCGCCGTCGCGCGCGCGCCTCCTGCGCCGCCGCCGCGGTCCTCGTCCTCGCGGCCTGCAGCCCGACCTTCAACTGGCGCGAAGTCCCGGTGGCCGAGGCCGGCCTGGTCGCGCTGCTGCCCTGCAAGGCCGACCGCGCCACCCGCGCGCAGCCGCTGGGCGCCGAATCGGTGCAGGTCGACATGGCCGGTTGCGAGGCCGGCGGCGCCACCTTCGCGATCGCGCATGCCACCGCCGCCGACGCCGCCCAGGCCGAGAGCTGGCTGCGTGCCTGGCAGCTCGCCACGCGCGAGCAGCTGCAGGGCGCGGCCACCACCGAGGCGCCGGCCACGGTGCCGCGCGCCGCCGCCACGCCCGCGCCGCTGCGGCTCGATGCGCCGGCCACGCCCACGGGCCAGCCGCTGCAGGTGCTGTGGTTCGCCCAGACCGAGACCCGCTCGACGCCGCCGGGCGCCGTCTCGCTCTACCAGGCGATGGTGCTGGGCCGGCCATCGTCGGACGAGGCTGCCAAGACCTTCTTCGAAGGCCTGCGGCTGCCATGAGCCGCCCCCGCGGCCTCGGCGCGGCGCTCCTGGCGGCCGCGCGATGAGCGAGGGCACGCTCGGCGGCCGGCGCCGCGTCGCCGGCGTCTTCCTGGCCTTCGCCTTCGCGTACTTCCTCTCGACCCTGGTGCGCGCGATCACGGCCACCCTGTCGCCCACGCTCACCGACGAGTTCGACCTCGAGTCGCGCGACCTCGGCCTGCTCGCGGGCGGCTACTTCCTCGGCTTTGCGTTCACGCAGCTGCCGATGGGCGCCTGGCTCGACCGCCACGGCCCCAAGCGCGTGGTGGTGGCCTTTCTCGGCGTGGCGGTGGCCGGCTGCCTGCTGTTCTCGGTCGCCACGCATTTCTCGCTGCTGCTGGCCGCGCGCGTGCTCACCGGCGTGGGCGTCAGCGCCTGCCTGATGGCGCCGCTCACCGGCTACCGGCGCTGGCTCTCGCCGGCGATGCAGCTGCGCAGCAATTCGTGGATGCTGATGGTCGGGTCGTTCGGGCTGGTCGGCGCGACGCTGCCGGTGCAATGGCTGGTGCCGCTGGTCGGCTGGCGCGCGCTGTTCTCGCTGCTGGGCGCGGGCGTGATCGTGTCGATGCTGCTGATCGCCTGGGTCGCGCCCTCGTGGCGCCAGGCACCCGCCGCGCCGGTGGCGGCTCCCGACGAAGGCGGCAGCTACGCCGCCGTCTGGCGCGATCCCTTCTTCCGCAAGCTCGCGCCGATCGGCTTCTTCCATTACGGCGGCTTCATCGCGATGCAGTCGCTGTGGGCCGTGCCCTGGCTCACGCGGGTGTCGGGCTACACGCCGCTGCGCGCGGCCGAGGCGCTGTTCGCCATCAGCCTGGTGCTGCTCGCCACCTACTGGCTCTGGGGCGTGGCCAATCCCAGGCTCGCGCAGCGCGGCATTGCGGCGGATCGGCTCATGGCCTGGGGCCTGCCGTTCTCGCTGCTGTTCATGGCTATTGTTTTGATAGCGGGGCCGCGTGCGGGCACGGGAACGTGGGCGGTTTTCCTGTGCCTCTGCACGGTGGTCACGCTGGCCCAGCCGGCCGTGGCGATGGCGCTGCCGCCGGCGCTCGCGGGCCGCGCGCTGTCGGCCTACAACCTCGTGATCTTCGTCGGCGTGTTCGTGGTGCAGTGGGGCGTGGGCCTGCTGATCGACCTGTTCGTGCGCGCCGGCCTCGACACCGTGGACGCTTTCCGTGGCGCAATGGCCATCCTGCTGGGGTGCTGCGTTATGTCGTATATCTACTTCCTCCGGGCGCCCCCGCATAATCGACGCGCCGTCCCCCGAGCCGCATGAACAGCATCCTCATCATTGCCCATTCGCCTTTCGCACAAGCGTTGCGAAAGTGCGCGCTGCATGTGTTTCCCGACAGCGAGAACGCCATCGTCGCGCTCGACGTGCTGCCCAACGTGCCGCCCGAGGAAACCCTGGCGGCCGCGCGCATCACGCTCGCGCAGCAGCTCCACGGGCCGCGCGTGCAGGTGCTGGTGCTGGCCGACGTGTTCGGCGCCACGCCTTGCAACGTGGCGCAGAAGCTCGTGGACGGCGTTCGCTCGCGGCTCGTGGCGGGCGTCAATCTTCCGATGCTGCTGCGTGCCGTGACCTACCGGCACGAGCCGCTCGACGTGCTCGTGCAGCGCGCCATCGCCGGCGGCACCGCGGGCGTGATGCAAGTGGCGGTGGCGGCACCGCAGAACCAGGCCAAGAGAAAGCACAGTGATCAAGAAATCCGTGACCATCAGCAATAAGCTGGGACTGCATGCACGCGCATCGGCCAAGCTGACCAAGCTCGCAGGCAGCTTTCCCTGCGAGGTGTGGCTCTCGCGCGGCGACCGCCGCATCAACGCCAAGAGCATCATGGGCGTGATGATGCTGGCCGCCGGGCTCGGCTCGACCGTCGAGCTCGAGACCAACGGCCCGCAGGAGGAAGAAGCCCTCAATGCCATCGTCCAGTTGATGGACGACAAGTTCGGCGAAGGCGAATAAGGACCACCGCGCATGACCTTCGCAGTCCACGGCCTTCCCGTCGCCCGTGGCATCGCCATCGGCCGCGCGGTGCTGGTGGTGTCGAGCCGCATCGACGTGGCCCACTACTTCATCAAGCCCGAGGAGATCGAGACCGAGATCGATCGCGTGCGCACCGCGCGCAACGCCGTGGCCGAGGAGCTGGCCAAGCTGCAGACCAACGTCGCGCAGATGGGCCCGAACGACGCGCCGCACGAGCTCGCGGCGCTGCTCGAGGTGCACCAGATGCTGCTGCAGGACGAGGCCCTGAGCGGCGGCGTCAAGCACTGGATCAGCGAGAGGCTCTACAACGCCGAATGGGCGCTGACCACGCAGCTCGAGGTCATCGCGCGCCAGTTCGACGAGATGGAGGACGAGTACCTGCGCGAGCGCAAGGCCGACCTCGAGCAGGTGGTGGAGCGGCTGCTGCATCGCATGAAGGGCACGGCCGCGGTGCTGGCGCCGAGCCCGCCGCGGCGCAAGCGCGCCTCGTCCGACGAGGACGACGACCTCACCGCGGGCGACGGCATCGACGTGCCGCTGGTGCTGATCGCGCACGATCTCTCGCCGGCCGACATGCTGCAGTTCAAGAAGAGCGTGTTCGCCGGCTTCGTCACCGACGTCGGCGGGCGCACCTCGCACACCGCGATCGTGGCGCGCAGCATGGACGTGCCGGCGGTGGTCGGCGCGCGCACCGCGAGCCAGCTGGTGCGGCAGGACGACTGGGTCATCATCGACGGCGATGCCGGCGTGATGATCATCGATCCCTCGCCGATCATCCTGGCCGAGTACGGCTTCAAGCAGCGCCAGGGCGACCTCGAGCGTGGGCGCCTCGCGCGGCTGCGCCACAAGCCGGCCGTCACGCTCGACGGCCAGCGTGTCGAGCTGCTCGCCAACATCGAGATGCCCGAGGACACGGTGGGCGCGATGAAGGCCGGCGCGGTCGGCGTGGGCCTGTTCCGCAGCGAGTTCCTGTTCATGGGCCGCGAGTCGTCGGCGCGCCAGACGCGGCTGCCCAACGAGGAGGAGCAGTACCAGGCCTACAAGCGCGCGGTCGAGGGCATGCAGGGCATGCCGGTCACCATCCGCACCATCGACGTGGGCGCCGACAAGCCGCTGGACAACAAGTCCGCCAACAAGCAGGAGCACCTGAATCCCGCGCTCGGCCTGCGCGCCATCCGCTGGAGCCTGGCCGATCCCGCGATGTTCCTCACGCAGTTGCGCGCCATCCTGCGCGCGGCCGCGCACGGCGAGATCCACCTGCTGATCCCGATGCTCGCGCACGCGAGCGAGATCCGCCAGACGCTGGCGCTGATCGCGCTCGCGCGCACCGAGCTCGACAACCGCGGTGCGGTGCACGGCCACGTGAAGCTCGGCGCCATGATCGAGATCCCGGCCGCGGCGCTCACGCTGCGCACCTTCCTGAAGCACTTCGACTTCCTCTCGATCGGCACCAACGACCTGATCCAGTACACGCTGGCGATCGATCGCGCCGACGAGTCGGTGGCGCACCTCTACGACCCGGCCCATCCGGCGGTGCTGAAGCTGGTGGCCGACACCATCGCCGAGTGCCGGCGCCAGGGCAAGGCCGTGGCGGTGTGCGGCGAGATGGCGGGCGACGTGGCCTTCACGCGGCTGCTGCTGGGCCTGGGGCTGCGCAGCTTCTCGATGCATCCCTCGCGCATCCTCGCGGTCAAGCAGGAGGTGCTGCGCGCCGACACGAGCAAGCTCGAGGCCTGGGCGCGCTCGGTGGTCGACTCGGACGATCCCGCCGCCATGCTCGCGGGCTGAGCGCCGCGCGCTTCAAGCCCGCCGCAATAAAACGAAACACGCCGAAACCGCGGCGAAAGGACTTGCCGCGCGCCGGCAAGCACGATCAGGCCTTCTCTTCACCAACCCTGAAAGGCCCGATCCATGAAGCTCTCCCTGACCCAGGCTGTCGCCGTCGCCTCCTTCGCCATGCTCGCCGCCGCGGGCGCCAAGGCCGAAAGCTATGACGGCGTGCACCAGGCCGTGTCGGCCAAGACCCGCGCCGAGATCAACGAGGAAGCCGTGCGCACCGCCGCGGCACCGAACCAGAACGTGACGCGCGGCTCGCGCGGTCCCGAGACCGTGGCGCGCTCGACCGACCGTGCCAGCGTGGCCGCCGAGGCCGTGCGTACCGCGGCCGCGCCCGACCAGAACGTGAGCTCGGGTTCGCGCGTCAACAGCAAGGTGATCTCGACGCTGCAGAACCCGGTGGACGCACGCGCCGCCGCCTTGCGCGACGCCAGCAAGCTCTGAGCGAAGCGGCCCTGCGCGCCCCCGGAAACAAGCGACGCATCGGCGTCGCTTTTTCGTTTCGGCCCTCCGGCCTCGCGTCGCAATAAAACGAAACACGCCGATACCGCGGTGAAAGGACGCGAAGGCGGCCCGAAAGCACCATCGAGCTTCCTCCTCCAACACACACAAGGACCCGTCATGAAACACTGGATCAAACGCACGCTCTTCGGTTTTGCCGGGCTCGCCGTGGTGGCCGGCAGCGTCGCCGGCTGCGCCGGCCATCGCCACGGCTGGAACGGCGACAGCGCCGAGTTCCGCGCCAAGATGGTCGAGCGCGTGGGCAGCAAGCTCGACCTCGATGCGTCGCAGAAGCAGAAGCTCACCGTGCTGGCCGAGAAGCTGCAGGCGCAGCGCCAGGCCCTGCGC
This sequence comes from Variovorax sp. GW821-FHT10D07, assembly GCF_059415325.1. Lineage (NCBI taxonomy): Bacteria > Pseudomonadati > Pseudomonadota > Betaproteobacteria > Burkholderiales > Comamonadaceae > Variovorax > Variovorax sp. GW821-FHT10D07. Next base: position 411,682 of record NZ_JBWKMZ010000004.1, read on the forward strand.
GGCGCCGACGGCTCGGGCGATCCGCGTTCGCAGTTCCGCGCCCTGTTCGCGGGCAACAAGCTCGACCAGGCCGGCGCCACGCGCCTGGTCGACGAGAAGACCGCGGCGCTGCGCAACGGCAGCCCCGAGATCATCGCCGCGGCGGCCGACTTCTTCGACCACCTGAACCCCGCGCAGCAGCAGAAGGTGCGCGAGTTCATGGAGCGCGGCGGACGCCGCTGGAGCCGCCAAGGCTGATGCACCGGCGGCCCCGTCCCTCGGCCGGGGCCGCCTTCCGTTTCTTTCGGGGCCCGGCGCCCTCCACCTGATGCGAGCACACCATGAAGACCATCGAACCGAACCTGGGCGACCTGATCGCGCTGCGGCGCCAGGCCGCGCGCCGCGCGAGCGATGCCGCGACCGAGATGCAGGAAGGCGCCGCGACCGGCGGCGTGCGCACCACGCTGCGGCTCGAGGCGCTGGCCGTGCTGGCGGGCGCGCTGATCGCCTACGACCGCACCGGCGGCGGCTGGGGCCTGTTCGCGCTGCTGTTCCTGCTGCCCGACCTGTCGATGCTCGGCTACCTGGCGGGGCCGCGCATCGGCGCGCGGGTCTACAACCTCGCGCACTCGTACCTGGTGCCGCTGGGCATCGGCGCGCTGGGCCTGCTGGTGGCGTTGCCCTTCGCGCTGCCGCTGGCGCTGATCTGGGCCGCGCACATCGCGTTCGATCGCGCGCTGGGCTTCGGCCTCAAGTACGAAGCGGGCTTCGGCTTCACGCACCTGGGCCGCGTCGGAAGGCAGGACCCCTGGTGAGCGCGCGTCCCGACGATGTCGTGCGGCCCGTGCTGCGCCCCGCCGTGGCGCGCACCTGGCTGCTGGCCGAGGCGCTCGCGCTCGGCACCGCCTCGGCCGTGCACGCGGGCCGGCTGATCCCCGGCTTCGCGCATGCGCAGGCACGCACGGCCGAGGCCGTGATCGCGCTGGTGCTGGTGGGCGCGGCGGTCGCGAGCTGGCTGCGCCCGGCCTGGACGCGCTGGTTCGCGATCCGCGCCCAGGGCTTCGCGCTGCTCGGCACGCTGGTCGGCCTGTTCACCATCGCGATCGGCATCGGGCCGCAGACCGTGCCCGACGTCGCGTATCACCTGGTCCTGCTCGCCGCGCTCGCGGCCGGCCTCGTCGTGGCGGTGCGATGCCGGGCGGGTTGATCATCAGCCAGCTCATGGCCAGAAGGCACAATCCGCCCATGCCGCGCATCCTGCTGATCGACGACGACGAACACCTCGGCGCGCCGCTGGCGAGCTACTTCGCGCGCTTCGGCTGCACGCTCGAGAGCGCGGTGCGGCCCAGCGAAGGCCTGGCGCGGCTGCGCGCCGAGAGCTTCGATGCCGCCATCCTCGATGTCATGCTGCCCGAGATGGACGGCTTCGCGCTGTGCCGCGAGATCCGCAAGGAGAGCGACATCCCGATCGTGATGCTGACCGCGCGCGGCGAGGTGATGGACCGCGTGGTCGGCCTCGAGCTCGGCGCCGACGACTACGTGCCCAAGCCCTTCGAGCCGCGCGAACTCGTGGCGCGCGTGCAGACCATCCTGCGGCGCCAGCGCGTCGCACCGCCCGCGGCCGCCTCGTCGCAGCAGCGCGTGTTCGACGGCCTGGCGATCGACCTCGACCGGCGCCTGGTGCTGCGCCAGGGCGAGCGCGTCGACCTCACCGGCACCGAGTTCGAGCTGCTGGCGCTGCTGGCGGCCGAGCCCGGCAAGGTGTTCAGCCGCGACGACATTCTCAACCGGCTGCGCGGCCACGAGGCCGAGCTCTACACGCGCGCGGTCGACATCGTGGTGAGCCGCCTGCGCAAGAAGCTCGAACCGCTGGACTGCATCAAGACGCTGCGCAACGCGGGCTACGCGCTGGCCGTGGCACGCGGCGAGCCTTCTTCATGAACTTCCGCCGCAGGGAACGCCGCGATCGCGAGGGCGCGTGGCATGCCTTCGCCTGCCGCCGCGACGAGCTGCACCGGCAGTGGCATGCGCAGTGGCACGAGAAGGTGCAGGGCAAGCGCCGCTGGCGTCGCTCGCTGCGCATCCGGCTGGTGATGATGTTCGTGCTGCTCGCGGTGGTCATGACCGGCGTGTTCCTCGCGGGCATGAAGAAGTCCTTCTCCACCGGCTGGGCCGAGGCCGCGCAGCCGATGCTGGTCGACTACGCCGACCGGCTGGTGGCCGAGCTCGGCACGCCGCCCGACGTGTCGCGCGCGCAGGCGCTGGTCGACCGCCTGCCGATCACCATCCGCATCGTCGGGCCGACGGTCAACTGGGACTCGAACCCCGGCGAGCACGGCACGCGCGGCGGCTGGATGCGCGACCACGACGAATCGATGTGGAACGACAAGTGGTTCATCCGGCCCACGGCCGACGGCCACCGCGTGATCTTCGGCTGGGCGCCGCGGCTGTGGCAGATCGCGCCGCGCGCGGCCGGCTGGGCCACGCTGAGCCTGCTGCTGCTGCTCGTGGTGCTGGGCTATGCCTACGTGAGCCGGCTGCTGCGGCCGCTGATCGACATCCGCGACGGCGCGCAGCGCTTCGGCCGCGGCGACTTCGAGCGGCCGATCCCGGTGCGGCGCAACGACGACATCGGCGATCTCGCGGAGCACATCAACACCATGGCCCACGACATCCAGGCCATGCTCGATGCCAAGCGCGGGCTGCTGCTGGCGCTGAGCCACGAGCTGCGCTCGCCGCTCACGCGCGCGCGGCTCAATGCCGAGCTGCTGCCGGCCACGGCCGAGGGCCGGGCCGAGCGCGAAGCGCTGCTGCGCGACCTCAACGAGATGCGCGACCTGATCAGCGACCTGCTCGAGAGCGAACGGCTCGCGAGCCCGCATGCGGCGCTGCAGCGCGAGCGCATCGATCTCGCGGCGCTGGTGCGCGAGACCGTGGCCGAGATGCCGGCCGCGCGCGAGGTCCACCTCGACCTGGCCGAGGGCCTGCCGGCGCATTCGGTCGACCGCATGCGCATCCGCCTGCTGGTGCGCAACCTGCTGGACAACGCGCTGCGCTACAGCACCGAGGCGCCGCGTCCGCCCAGCGTGTCGGTGCGCGCGGTGCTCGAGGGCCAGGCGCAGGGCGTGGAGATCGAGGTGCGCGACTTCGGTCCGGGCGTGGACGAGGCGCAGCTCGAGCGGCTGACCGAGGCCTTCTACCGCACCGACGGCGCGCGCCAGCGCGCCACCGGCGGCGTCGGCCTGGGCATGTACCTGTGCCGGCTGATCGCCGAGGCGCATGGCGGCAGCCTGCGCGTGCGCAACGCGTCGCCGGGCCTGCAGATCGTGGTGCGCCTGGGCTGACGCGGTCCGAGCGGGGAGGGCGGGCTGTCGCCTGCGCTACGCGCGGCCCCGCGCGGCGCGGCTAGCATGCGCCGCTCAGCCACACCCCGGGGCGCGGCCCCATCTCCAGGAGACGCTTCATGACCGACACCACCGCACTCGTCAACCACCAGGTCCGCCTCGCCAAGCGTCCCGAGGCCGCCGCCACGCGCGAGCACTGGAGCTTCGGCAGCGAGCCCGTGGCCGAGCCGGCCGAGGGCGGCGTGCTGGTCAAGACGCTGTCGCTGTCGCTCGACCCGGCCATGCGCGGCTGGCTCAACGATGCCAAGAGCTACATCCCGCCGGTCGAGATCGGCGCCGTGATGCGCGCCGGCGGCATCGGCCGCGTCATCGCCTCGAAGAACCCGCAGTTCGCGGTCGGCGACACCGTCTACGGCACGCTCAACGTGCAGGAATACATGCTGATCCCGCAGGAGGAGATCAAGCGCAACGGCCTGGTGAAGATCGACCTGCGCGTGGGCAGCATCACCCAGTGGCTCAACGTGCTGGGCATGCCCGGCATGACCGGCTACTTCGGCCTGATGGACGTGGGCCAGCCCAAGGCCGGCGAGACCGTCGTGATCTCGGGCGCCGCCGGCGCGGTCGGCCAGACCGTGGGCCAGCTCGCGAAGATCAAGGGCTGCCGCGTGGTCGGCATCGCGGGCGGCGAGGCCAAGTGCGACTGGGTGGTCAAGGAGCTGGGCTTCGATGCCTGCATCGACTACAAGGCCGGCGCCGCCGCGGTGCGCGACGGCCTCAAGCAGCACTGCCCCAAGGGCGTGGACATCTACTTCGACAACGTCGGCGGCGAGATCCTCGACCTCGTGCTCGCGCGCATCGCGCGCAAGGCCCGCATCATCATCTGCGGCGCCATCAGCCAGTACAACAACGCCAACAGCATGCCGGCGGCCGGCCCCCGCAACTACCTGAGCCTGCTGGTGAACCGGGCGCGCATGGAAGGCATCGTGGTGTTCGACTACGCCGACCGCTATCCCGTGGCCATCGCCGAACTGGCGGGTTACCTGAAGGATGGGCGCATGAAGAGCAAGGAAGACATCGTGCAGGGCCTCGACACCTTCCCCGAGGCCTTGAACCGGCTCTTCAGCGGCGCCAACTTCGGCAAATTGGTGCTGCAGGTGGCGACCGAGTGATGTCAGCTCGGTAGTATTTGGCAAAACTTTCGTATCGAAAAGTTTGCAAATGGGTTTAGTTCACAAACATTGAATTAACAATGTCAACCACTGTCAACTGAGTCGAAAACGTCTTCTTCTCCTAGGAATTGGTTAATAGACTGCGCTCTGCCTTGTCAAGGCAAGTAGTTCTTTTTGTTAACAATCCCAGGGAATTCAGATGCGTAAATTCTTCAAGCTGGCGGCGCTGGCCGCTGTCGCCGCTGCGCTGTCGCAAGGCGCGATGGCTGCCGACGGCACCATCAACTTCACGGGCGAAATCGTCGATGCACCTTGCTCGATCTCGCCGAACAGCCAGAACATGACCGTGCCGCTGGGCAAGGTCGCTCGCACGGTGCTCGACGGCGGCAAGGGCAAGAAGGCCACGCCGTCGAAGTTCACCATCGACCTGCTCGGCTGCGGCGCCACCGCCAAGGGCGCGACCGTGTCGTTCACCGGCACGCCCGACCTCGACGACGCCACCAACCTGCGCCTGGCGAATGCCGGCCAGGTCGGCGTGACCACCGCTTCGGGCGTGGCCATCGAGCTGGGTGATTCCGCTGCCACCAAGATTCCGCTCGGCTCGGAATCGGCGCAATACGTTCTGGGCCAGGGCGACAACGCCCTGAAGTTCCAGGCCGTGTACGTGTCGACCAAGGACACCGTGACGGTCGGTCCGGCCAACTCCACGGCCCAGTTCACGGTCAACTACAAGTAAGCCGCCTTCGCGGAATCCGGCCCCTGTCCATTGCGCCAGGCGCCCGCTGGATTCCGCACCGGACCGACGCGGCGCGGCGACCTCGCGTGGGCGCGCCGCATCGGCCGGTTTTTCCATCACCCGTCTTTTTTCCGCCGGTGCGCCGCGTGCGCCGCCGTGCTGGGGTACGCCTGGACGCCAGCGTCCGCCGTACCGAGGAACCCGTCGTATGTGCAGCAAGAATCGAATTCGTTGGACCCTGGGCATCGTGGCGATGCTCTGCCTTCAATGGCCGGCCGCGGCGGGCGTGATGCTCGGCGGCACGCGCGTCATCCTGGGCGAGAAGGACCGCGAAGCCTCGATTCCGGTGAAGAACACCGGCACTTCGCCCTACGTGGTCCAGGCCTGGATCGACGCCGGCGAAGGCAAGAACAAGACCCCGATGCTGGTCACGCCGCCGCTGTCGCGGCTGGACCCCGGCATGGAGAACATCCTGCGCATCATGCGCGTGGCGGGCGAGCTGCCCGCCGACCGCGAAACGGTGTTCTGGCTCAACGTGAAGGAGATCCCCGAGCGCTCCAAGGACGAGAACGTGCTGCAGATCGCGGTGCGCAGCCGCATCAAGCTGTTCTACCGGCCCGCCAGCCTGGGCGGCAAGTCCGAGGAGGCCCGCAGCCAGCTGCAGTGGGCGGTGGCCGGCGGCGCGCAGGGCGCGGTGCTCAGGATCGGCAACCCGACGCCGTACCACGTGACCTTCACGGGTCTGAAGATCAACGGCGGCCAGCAGGACATCAACGCCGACATGGTGCCGCCCTTCGGCGAGTCGGTGTATCCGCTGACCGCGGTGAAGGCGCCGCAGGCGATCCAGGTCAACTTCACCACGCTCAACGACTACGGCGGCGAAACGCCCGAGGAACTGGTGCGCGTGCCCGCGGGCGATGCGCCGGTGGCCGTGAAGGCCGAGCTCGCTCCTGTCGCAGCCGACGGCGCGAAGCGCTGAGGCGCGAGGGCGAAAAGCCATGCGCCGCCGCATCCCGTCCCTTTCAGCGACCCGGCGCGCGCCGGTGGCCGGCGGCGCCCTGCGCGCGCCGTTCCGCCTGAGCCTGTGCGCCGCGGTGCTCGCGGCCCTCGGCACGCACGGTGCGCAGGGCGCGCCGGTGCAGGAGCAGGCGCCCGCGCCCCAGAAGCCGCCGGTCGCGCAGAAGCAGCAGCTCGCCGCCTCGAGCTTCAACGAGGAGTTCCTCGGCATCGGCGGCGACCAGCCCAATGCCGACCTCTCGCTGTTCTCGTTCGGCAACCGCGTGCTCGCGGGCAAGTACACCGTCGACGTCTCGCTCAACGAGCGCGGCGTGGGCCAGAGCGAGGTCCGCTTCGAGGACAAGGAAGGCACGAACGACGCGGTGGCCTGCCTCACGCGCGGCCTGCTCGACACCTGGGGCGTGAACGTCGCGGTGTTCCCGTCGATCGCCGCTGCCGCCGACGAGGCCTGCATCGACCTCGTCAACGCCATCCCCGAGTCGAAGCTCAGCTACGACGCCGGGCGCCAGCGCCTGTTCCTGAGCATTCCGCAGGCCGCGCTCAAGCGCAGCGCGCGCGGCGCCGTGGGCCCCGAGAAGTGGGACAAGGGCATCACCGCCTTCATGCTGGACTACCAGCTCAACTACTCGCGCTTCAGCGGCAGCAACTACCGCAACGACACCCCGCTGACCAACCCGCAGCTCAACGTCTTCGACGCCGCCGATCCGTTCAACCGCAACCGCAACACGCTCCAGCGCAACACCTTCTTCGCGGGCGTGCGGGCGGGCTTCAACATGGGCGACTGGCGCTTTCGCCACTACTCGACCTACAACCGCGGCCTCGATGGCCGAAGCCGCTGGCAGGGCGTCACCAGCTATGCGCAGCGCGACCTGGCCTCGATCAACGGCCAGCTGCTGATCGGCGACGGCAACACGCCCGGCAACTTCTTCGACAGCCTGCCGTTCCGCGGCGTGCAGGTGTCCTCCGACGACGCGATGCTGCCCGACAGCCTGCAGGGCTACGCGCCCACGATCCGCGGCATCGCCCAGACCAATGCGCGCGTCACCGTGCGGCAGAACGGCTACATCGTCTACAGCACCTTCGTGGCGCCCGGGCCCTTCGTGCTCGACGACCTGTATCCCACCGCCTCGAGCGGCGACCTCGAGGTCACGATCACCGAGGCCGACGGCCGCCAGACCAAGTACACCCAGGCCTTCTCGGCCGTGCCCACCTTGCTGCGCGAGGGCACCTGGCGCTACTCGGCCACCGTGGGCAAGTACCGCAACGGCTACGACAACGTGAACACCAACCCGCTGCTGCCGAGCCAGGTGCCGGCCGAGCCGGTGTTCCTGCAGGCCACCCTGGCGCGCGGCCTGCCCGACGAGTACTCGGTGTACGGCGGCCTGATCGCCGCGCGCAAGTACCAGTCGGGCCTGGTGGGCCTGGGCAAGAACATGCGCGCCTTCGGCGCCGTCTCGTTCGACCTCTCGGCCGCGCGCACCGTCGATCGCTTCGACAAGACCTACAACGGCCAGTCGCTGCGCTTCCTCTATTCGAAGGCCTTCGTCGATTCGGGCACCAACTTCCGCGTGGCCGGCTACCGCTACTCGACCAGCGGCTACCGCACCTTCCAGGAAGCGGCGCAGATGCAGGGCCTGCTGTTGCCCGACAACTTCAACAGCCGCCGCAACGAGCTGCGCTTCGAACTCTCGCAGCAGATCGGCAGCTGGGGCTCGGTGTTCGCCTCGGCGCGCCAGCAGACCTACTGGGGCACGCCCGCCAAGGACCGGCTGGTGCAGATCGGCTACTCGGGCAGCTACAAGCAGCTCGGCTACAGCGTCTTCTACAACTACAGCACCAACAACGGCGGCATCAACAGCTTCAGCACCGGCTCGATCCGTCCGGTCAGCCGGCAGCTCATGGTGATGGTCAGCATCCCGCTGGGCGACACGCGCGCCAGCGCGCAGTACACCGTGAGCCGCGACAACGACGGGCGCCTCAACCAGCAGGCCAGCGTCTACGGCAGCGCTTTCGAGGACAGCCGGCTCAACTACAACGTCACCGCGGGCCACTCGAACGCCGACGGCCAGGGCTCGAGCGGCAGCGCCAGCGCGAGCTACCTGTCGCCCGTGGGCCGCTTCGATGTCGGCCACTCGCAGGGCAAGGGCTACGGCCAGACCACCTTCGGCATGTCGGGCGGCCTGCTCGCGCACGGCGGCGGCGTCACCCTGTCGCAGCCGCTGGGCGAGACCATCGCGCTGGTGCAGGCGCCCAAGGCCGGTGGCGTGGGCTTCGAATCGCAGCCGGGCGTGGCGACCGACAGCGCGGGCAATGCGGTCATCCCGAACCTGAGCCCGTACCGGCTCAACCGCCTCGCGCTGCGCACCGGCGACCTCGGCGACACCGTCGAGGTGAAGAACGCGGCAATGGAAGTGGTGCCCACGCGCGGCGCCGTGGTGGTCGCGAAGTTCGAGACCTCGGTGGGCTTCCGCCTGCTGATGACGCTGAGCGACGCGAAGGGCCGCGTGCTGCCGCTGGGTTCGAAGATCGAGAACGAGGCGGGCCAGGAGGTCGGCATCGTCGGCCCCGACGGCCAGGCCTTCGTGACCGGCGCGGGCCAGAGCGGCAGCCTCACGGTGCGCTGGGGGCAGGGCGCGAACGACCAGTGCACGGTGGCCTACACCCTGCCCGAGGACGCCAATCCGCCGCCGATCCGCGAATTCACGGGGCAGTGCATCGGCAGCGCGGTCGACAGTGCGGCGCTGTTCGCGCCGCGAGCAAAGAAGAAGGGAGCGGAATGAACCGCAGCAATCCGTCGGGCGCGATGAAGGCGTTCTTCTCCTCCCCGCTGCGCCGCGGCGCCTCGCTGATCGCCGGGCTCGTGCTGCTGGTGGCCGCGCAGGAGGCGAGTGCCCTGTGCTCGCTGAACACCGCGGGCGGCTACGTCCCGAAGAACATCAACATGGTGATGGGACGCATCGTCGTCAGCCCGGACCTGCCCGTGGGCAGCCTCATCACCACGGCCAAGACCTTTCCCATCTACCAGGCGGGTTCGAACAACACGCCATTCACCTGCTCCGGCGGTGGCACCCTGTTCGGCGTCATCAATTCCGCGGCGGTGGGCGCGGAGTGGTCGGGGAAGGAAAAAGTCTTCGCCACCAACGTGGCGGGCATCGGCATCCGCCTGCTGCGACGGGCCACGGGGGGCAACCCGCCCGACGTGTACTACCCGCACACCTTGTCGACCACCACCACGTTCGGATCGTTCGCGACCAACGCGGACTTCGTGGTCGAGCTCTACAAGATCGCCCCCGTCACCGGCAGCGGCCCGCTGGTCAGCGGTATCTACACCACCTATTCCGGCGACCGGGGCGGCTCGGCCGTGACCACCCGCGTCGACGGCGACGCCATCACCATCGTCACGCCCAGCTGCCTCGTGGACACGGGCTCGAAGAACATTCCGGTGGTGTTCGGCAAGGTGCCGCAGAGCGACTTCAAGGGCCGGGGCACGACCGCGGCGGAGCGCAACTTCAACATCCGCCTCAAGTGCAACGCCGGAGTCGGCACGCAGAACACCGTCTACCTGCGCATGGACGCCACGCCCGATCCAGCCGGCGACGCAGGCGTGCTGCGCATCAGCCAGGCCAGCGGCTCGGCCACCGCCACCGGCGTGGGTATCCAGATCATCGATGGCCAGAAGGTGCCGGTGAAGTACGGCGACGACGCGCTGGTGGGACCGTCGAAGGACGGCGACTACGTGCTGCCCTATACCGCGCGCTATTTCCAGACCGGCAACACCGTGACGCCGGGGCAGGCCAACGGCATGGCGACCTTCACGCTGGACTACAAGTAACTGGGCAAGGCGATCCGCAAGATGGATGCGCTGGCCCGGTGAGCACCCGGCCCGGCGAGCGGCCGTCGCCGCTTCGCGTTCAGTCCACGTCCGGCCGCATCGGGATGTCGCCCATCGCGTCATCCTCGCGCAACCCGCGCGCGGCCTTCAGCAGCTCGATCGACAGTCCGTCGCCGTGGCCCGCGAAGCCTTGTGCGATGCCCTCCAGCGCGGTCGAGAGGCCGAGCTCCCCGTCGGCGCGCGCATCCATGCTGATGTTGAGCACGCGCGCCGCCATCTGGCGGTAGGTGACGGCGCCCGCGCCCTCCAGCGCCGCGACCAGGTCGAGGTACAGCGCCAGGTTCATGTCGAACACGAGCTTGGGGGTGATCTCGAAATCCTCGCTGTTGTTCTTCTTGTCCATGCCATGACTCCTTTCTTCGGGAGTCTCCACTCTAGCCACAAAAAGCGCGCGCGCTCGTCGGACACGGGCGATGTTGCTCAACGCGCACGCGTTCGAGGTCGCGCGCCCCCGCCGCCGTCACCCGAGCCGCAGCAGCAGCGCCGAGGCCGCGCACACCAAGAGGAAGGGCACGCTCAGGCGATGGAACTCGCGCAGCCCGTCGGGCAGCTTCGCGAGCCGCAGCGCGATCAGGTTGGCGAGCGAGCCCAGCACGCAGCCGAAGCCGCCCACGCTCACGCCGGCGGCCAGCGCCGGCAGGTCGTGCACGTAGCGGTCGAGCAGGATGGTGGCCGGCACGTTGCTGATGAACTGCGAGCTCACGATCGCCGCCAGGTAGGCGCGCCAGCCCTCGGCGATCGGCCATTGCGTCATCAGCGCGGCGATGAAGGGCAGCTCGGCGAGCTGCCGCAGGTCGACGAACATCAGCGCGATGATCGCGAGCAGTGCCCAGTCGACGTCGCGCAGCACGCGGCGCTGGAACAGCAGGTAGGCGCCGAACACGACCGCCAGGCCCGCGGCCAGCCAGTGCCGGTCGAGCGCGACCACGAAGCCCACGAACAGCAGGCCCGACAGCGCCAGCAGCCGCGGCTGCACCGGCGCGCTCTCGGCCGCCGGCTTGAGCGCGATCGCGGTGCGCGGCACGAGCAGCCAGACGGCGGCGAACAGCCAGAACAGCATCACGCCCACGGTCGGCGCCATCATGCCCATGAAGCCCGCGAAGCTCTCGCCGCTGCGGTGCCACAGGTAGAGGTTCTGCGGATTGCCGATGGGCGTGAGCGCCGAGCCCGCGTTGACCGCCAGCGCCTCCAGCACCACCAGCCGCGCCAGCGGCAGGTGCGCCTGGGTGGCGAGCACGCGCGTGAGCGGCACCAGCAGGAACAGGCTGACGTCATTGGTGACCAGCGCCGACAGCACCGCCGCGCTGGCGACGAGCAGCAGCGCGAGCTGGCGCAGGTTGGTGGTGCGCGCCAGCAGGCGCTGCGCGGCCGACTGCAGCACGCCGCTCTTCTCCACGCCCTGCGTGATCGCGAGCAGGCCCGCGAGCGCGCCCACGGTCTGCCAGTCGATCAGCTTCAGCCAGTCGAGCGGCGCGCGCGGCCGCACGAAGGCGAACAGCACGGCCACCGCCACCAGCACCCAGAGCAGGCCGTTGCCGCCGCCCTCGTGGGGCGATGCGGTGTCCGCGGCGGCGGTGGCGGGGGGCAGGGCGGACGCGGTGTCTTTGGTCATGGAGCGGCGGTGGTCAGGGCGGCGGAAGCGTGCGCGGCACGCGCTTCCCGCCCCCGAGTTTCGGGCATGGCGAGCGCGAACAGCGCGAGCGCCGCCGCGGCGATGGCCGCGAGCACGACGAAGGCGGTGCCGTAGCCGGCCGCGTGCGCGATGCTGCCCGCCAGCAGGTTGCTGAGCGCCGCGCCCAGCCCGACGCAGGCCGCGCCCAGGCCGAGCGCGAAGTTGAAGCGGCCGCTGCCACGCGTGAGGTCGCCGATCATCAGCGTCAGCATCACGCCGAAGATGCCGGCGCCGATGCCGTCGAGCACCTGCAGCGCGAGCAGCGCGGCGGGGCTGTCGGCCAGCAGGTAGAGCAGCCCGCGCACCGGCAGCACCGCGAAGCCGACCAGGAACACCGGCTTGCGCGCGAGCCGCGGCGCCCAGCGTCCGACCGCCATCGCGATCGGGATGGTCACCAGCTGCGTGACGATCACGCCGGCCGACAGCCACAGCGTGGCCGCGGCGCCGGTGCGCGAGCCGACCTTCTGCGCCACCAGCGTCAGCATCGCGGCATTGGCGAGGTGGAACAGGAAGGCGCAGGCCAGCAGCACGACGAGGCGGCGGTCGTGCCAGCGGACGGTGCCGGGCGCGGCATCGGGCAGCGCATCGGCGCCGCGTGCCAGCCGTGGATCGACGTCGCGGTCGCGGATCAGCAGCGCCGCCGCGATGGTCGGCAGCGCCATCGCCACCGCGTAGAAGAACATCGCGCGCGGGCCGAAGGCATGGCCGACCCAGCCGGTGCCCAGCGCCCACAGCACCGTGCCGGCCGCGGTGATCGCGGCGTTGCGGCCGATGCGCGCGTCGAGGCCGGCGCGGCCCACCATGCCGAGACTGGTGGCCGCGAGGGCGGGCGCGACCAGCGTGCCCGCGGCGCCGATCAGCGACTGGCCCGCGAGGATGGTGCCGTAGAGCGGCCACTGGGCCATCGCCACCAGGCACAGCGCAATCAGCGCGACCGCGCCCGCGATCCAGCGCGGCTTGCGGCGCACGCTGTCGATCAGCGCGCCGGCCGGTGCCTGCACCGCCAGCCCGACCAGCGCCGAGACGAACATCACGCTGCCGATGCGCTGCGGATCCCAGGCCAAGGAGCCGGCCATGAAGACCACCAGGAAGGGGCCGACGCCGCCCTGGATGTCGGGCGCGAAGAAGGCCAGCGCATCGAGGGCGCGCAGGCTGCGGCGGGAGGGCGCGGTCGTCATGGCGGGACGAGGCCGGAGCTCAGGACGCCGGGCCGCGCGGAGCGGGGCGCGGACCCGGGCCTGCGTCAGGACCCGCGCCCGGACGCGGACCGCGCAGCACCTCGGCCACCGTGTCCGCCGTCGGGCCCAGGCCGGTGGCCTCGAGCACCGTGCCCTGCGCGCCGCGCGTGCCCCAGCCGCGCGCATGGAGCTCGGCACCCGGCTTCAGTTGGTCGCGGTACATCGCGCCCACGTGCGGCGGGAAGCGCACGATGGTCTGGTCGGCCAGCAGCACGCCGCGCACGTCGCCGCGGTCGGTGTAGAGCAGGCGGTCGATGCGGCCCTGCGCACTCAGCGCATCGAGCGCGCCCGGTTCGCGCGGCGGCCGCGGCGGCGCCATGCCGGGCGCGGGCGGGGTGTCGACCAGGCTGCGGCCGTTGGCTTCGAGCGAGCGCATGCGCAGCACCGGCACGCCGGGCGCGCGCCAGCCGCCGACCTGCACCGTGTCGCCGGGCTGCAGCAGCTGCATCGCGTCGGCCGACAGGTGCGGCGGAAACGCGACCTGAGTGCCGTCGGCCAGCAGCAGGCCATCGGCCTCGCCGCCGGGGTTGAGCAGGAAGCGCTGCACGCGGCCGGTGACGACCGTGCCGGCCTCGGGCGCGGCGGCCGCGGCTGCGGCGCCCGGGGGCAGCGGGGCGCCGGGCGGCGGAGGCGGCAACTGGGCGAAGGCCGTGCTGCCCGCGAGCAGGAAGGCGGCGGCGATGAAAGGGGTGCGGACTGTCATGGGAGGCTCCTTGCGGGTGGATGTCCCGAAGACATCTCACGCAACGTGCCAGCACCGGAACCCTTTGAAATCAACGACTTGCGGGCGTCGCCGCGGCGGCGTCCGGATGATCCGGAGACAGCGGGCGTCCGCTTTCCGGACACCGCGTCATTCGAGGCCGTACTGCGTCAGCTTGCGATAGAGCAGTTGGCGGTGGATGCCGAGTCGCCGCGCTGCTTCGGCCCGGTTGCCCTGCGTCTGCGCGAGCGCATGCGCGATCAGCAGCCGCTCCAGCCTTTCGACGGCCACCGGCAGCTCGCCCTCGAGCCAGTCCGCGGGCAGCGCCGGCGCGGCATCGGCGGCCGGCGCTGCGCCCAGCGCGGCGGCCAGGTCGGCGTCGCCGATCACGCGGTGCCGCACCAGCGCCTGGCAGCGTTCCATCGCATTGCGCAGCTCGCGCACGTTGCCGGGCCAGGGGTGGCCGAGCAGGCGCCGGGCCGCCTCGGCCGACAGCGATTTCGGCGGCTCGGTCGCATCGCGCGGGACCGCGCGGCGCAGGAAGTGCTCGGCCAGCGGGATGATGTCGGCCAGCCGCTCGCGCAGCGGCGGCAGTCGGATCGACAGCACGTCGAGCCGGTACAGCAGGTCCTCGCGAAAGCGCCCCTCGCGCACGGCTACGCGCAGGTCGCGATGGGTCGCGGCGACCACGCGCACGTCGACCTTCACCGTGCGGTGCCCGCCCAGCGGCGTGACCTCGCCCTCCTGCAGCGCGCGCAGCATCTTGGCCTGCACGTCGAGCGCCATGTCGCCGATCTCGTCGAGCAGCAGCACGCCGCCGTCGGCCGCGCGGAAGCAGCCGAGCCGCTCGCCGGTGGCGCCCGTGAAGGCGCCGCGCACATGGCCGAACAGCTCGCTCTCGAGCAGCTCCTTCGGAATGGCCGAGCAGTTGATGGCCACGAAGGGCCCGCCGGCGCGCGCCGAATGGCGGTGCAGCGCGCGCGCCACCATCTCCTTGCCGGTGCCCGTCTCGCCGAGCACCAGCACCGGCATCGCGCTGGCGGCCGCCAGGCCGATGCGCTTGTGCACCTCGCGCATGGCCTCGCTCGGCCCGATCAGCTCGGCGTCGCCCGCGTCGTCGGGAGCGGCCGAGGGCGCGGCTGCCGTGCGCTGCTGCAGCGCGCGCTCGAGCACCTCGCGCACCTCCTCGCGGCCGATCGGCTTGGCCAGGTGGTCGAAGGCGCCCAGGCGCATCGCCTCGATGGTGTTGCCCGCGCTCGAGAACGCGGTCAGCACGATCACCGGCGGCAGCCGGCCCGCGCGGGCGCGCAGCGCCGAGAGCGTCTGCAGGCCTTCCATGCCGGGCATGCGGTGGTCGAGGAACACGGCGTCGAAGCGCGTGTGCGCGAGCGCCTCGAGGGCCTCGGCGCCGCCGGCCACGGCCGTCACGCCGTGGCCCAGGCCTTCGAGGGTTTCGGCCAGCGTGTCGCGGAAGGCATCGTCGTCGTCGACGATCAGGAGGTGCGCCATGGAAGCTCCAGTTCGAAACGGGTGCCCGGCGCCAGCGGCAGGTGGCGCAGCTCGCCGCCATGCGCCAGCGCCACCTCGCGCGCCAGCGCCAGGCCCAGGCCGGTGCCGTCGGCGCGGCCGGTGGCGAAGGGCTCGAACAGGCTGGCCTGCAGCGACTCGGGCACGCCCGCGCCGTCGTCGTCGACGCGCAGCGCGAGGGTGCGCGCATCGGGCTGCACCGCCGCGAGCACGACCTCGCCGCCGCGCGGCGCATGGCGCACGGCGTTGTCGAGCAGGTTGTCGATGGCGCGCGCCAGGTGCACGGGGTCGAACACGGCGCTGTCGGGCGCCTCGTGCCGCAGTACGAGCCGCACGCCCGCGGCCTCGGCCTTCGGCGCCGCGGCCGCCAGCCGCTCCTCGAGCCAGCGCGCGAGCGGCACCGGCACCGGGGCCAGCGTCACGGGCTGCACCAGCGCGAGCAGGCTCTGCACCAGCCCGTCGAGCCGGTCGATCTGGCCGACGATGGCCTGCAGCGCCGGGCCTTGCCGTTCGGGCGAGGCGGCCAGCGCGTTCTCGGCCTTCAGCCGCATGGTGGCGATGGGGTTGCGGATCTCGTGCGCGATGCCGCCCGTCATGCGGCCCAGGGCGGCCAGCCGCTGGTCGCGGCTGCGCTGCTGCGCGGCCGCGCGCAGGTGGGCACGCGCCTCCTCGAAGCGCAGCCGGTAGCGGTTGAAGCCGTCGACGATGCGGTCGAGCTCGCGCACGCCGGTGCGCGGCAGCTCGGGCATGGCGTCGCCGTCGGCATCGGCCTGCGCCAGCCGGCTCTCGAGGCGCTGCACATGGCGCAGCCCGCGCAGCAGGATCGAGCCCAGCCACAGGCCCGAGGCCAGCACCAGCAACAGCAGCACGCCGAGCCCGGTGCGCAGGCTGTCCTGGGCCGCGAGCGCGCCGCCGCTGGTGCGCGTCATGGTCCAGGCGGCGAGGTCGTCGGCCGGCGCGGGCAGCGGGCAGGCCGAGACGATCAGCGCCTCGCGGCTGCCGCGCACCACGTCGGTCTGCGGCTGGCGGGTGCGCGCCGCGAGCTGCGCCAGCTGGGCGATCAGCGGCTGCTCGGCCGCGGGCACGTCGCGCTTGACGCCGCTGCCCTCGTAGGTCGGATAGGCGTAGGCCAGCGGGCCGTCGACCGCATGCCAGACGCCGCCCTCGACCTGCGGCGCCTCGATCAGCACCAGTTGCAGCAGCACGCGCAGCAGGTCGACCTCGGGCCGTGGCGGCGCGGGCGCGGCGATCGATTTGGCGTAGCGCGCCGCGATCGCGCGGCAGGACTGCTCGGTGGCGGCGCGCCCGGCCGCCACCTGGGCGCCCGCGCTGCTGCGATAGAGCGTGAACATCACGACCGCGAGCGCGGCGCACATGCCGAGCAGCAGCACCCAGAAGAAGACCAGTTGACCGCGCAGCGATTTCATCTGCCGCGATCCTGCCCGGTCTTCGGCGCGCGGCGCGTCAGCCGCGGACGCGTTCTCGCAGCTCGCGCTTGAGCACCTTGCCGATCGCGCTGCGCGGCAGCTCGTCGATCAGCGCCAGGCCCGCGAGCCGCTGCGTCTTGCCGACCTGGGCATTGGCCCACTGCAGCAGCGCCTCGGCGGCGGTGGCATCGCCCTCGCGGCGCACCACGAAGGCCATCGGCGTCTCGCCCCATTGCTCGGAGGGCACGCCGACCACCGCCACGTCGGCCACGGCCGCATGGCAGCGCAGCACCGCCTCGAGGTCGCTCGGGTAGATGTTGAAGCCGCCGCTGATGATCATGTCCTTCTTGCGGTCGAACAGCGTGAGGAAGCCGTCGGCGTCGAAGCGGCCCACGTCGCCGGTGCGGATGAAGCGCTTGCCCGTCGCGTCGAACCACTCGGCCTCGCGCGTCTTCTCGGGCTGGCGGTGGTAGCCGGTCATCATGCCGGCCGAGTGGCCGACCACCTCGCCGGCCACCTCGGTGTCGCCGGCCGGCAGCTCGCGGCCTTCCTCGTCGATCAGCCGGATGTCGCTGCCCGGTGCCGGCTGGCCCACGGTGTGCAGCTTGGTCGGATGCAGGTGGGCCTCGAGGATGCAGGTGCCGCCGCCCTCGGTCATGCCGTAGAACTCGATCAGCCCGCCGGGCCAGCGCGCGAGCACGTCGGCCTTGAGCGCGGCATTGAAGGGCGCGCTGGTGCTGAACTTGAAGCGGTAGGCCGAGAGGTCGTGCGCGTCGAAGCGCGGATGCGCCATCAGCCGCTGGTACTGCACCGGCACCAGCATGGTGTGGGTCACGCGATGCCGTTCGGCCAGCTGCAGGTAGCCGAGCGCGTCGAACTTGGGCATCAGCACCACGCAACCGCCGAAGGCCAGCGTGGGGAAGAACACGACCAGCGTGGTGTTGGAATAGAGAGGCGTCGACAGCAGCGTGACGGTGTGGCTGTCGTACTCGTACTTGGCGCCGCGCTGCACATGGGCCCAGCGCATGCCGTGGCCCTGCACGATGCCCTTGGGCTCGCCGGTGGTGCCCGAGGAATAGATGATGTTGAAGGCCGTGCCGGGCTGCACGTCGGCGGGCTCGGGCGTGGCGCCCTCGGGCGCGAGCCAGTCGGCCAGCGAGCGGCCGATGGCCGAGCCGTCGAGCGCCACGCGCGCGATGCCGCCGGGCTGCGCCGGGCCGATCACCTCGGCCGCGCCCGCGTCGGCGAAGAGGAGGCGCGCATCGGCGTCCGAGATCATGCGCGCCAGGCTGGCCGGCGTGGAGCCCGGGGCCAGCGGCGCCACCGCCACGCCCGCGCGCAGCGCGCCGAGGAACACGGCCGCGTAGTTCACCGAGGAGGCGGCGCAGACCGCGATCGCGTCGCCGGCGCGCAGGCCGTCGCGCTGCAGGCTGGCGGCGATGCGGTCCATCAGCGCGTCGAGCGCACGGTAGTCGAGCTGCTGCGCGGCGTCGGCGAGCGCGGGGCGCTCGGGGGTGTTCTGCGCGTGGAAGCGGATCAGGTCGGCGATCACGCCGAAGTCGCGTTCCATCAGGGCCTGAAAGGAAGCGTCGGAAGAAGCGGAAGCGGGTTGCTGCAAGGTCGGATCCTCGGTCGTTGCCGGTCTTGCAGGATAGCGAAGATGCCCGGCGCCCGGTGAGCCCGAGGCGACGGGCCGCGCCATGAAAAAAGCGGCCCGAAGGCCGCTCGTTGCAGGGGGCTCGCGCGGCTCAGACGCCGGCCGCGTGCGCCTGCTGGTCCGCGTGATAGCTCGAGCGCACCATCGCGCCCACGGCCGCGTGCGAGAAGCCCATCTTGTAGGCCTCTTCCTCGAACATCTTGAAGGTGTCGGGATGCACGTAGCGGCGTACCGGCAGGTGCGAGCCCGACGGCGACAGGTATTGGCCGATGGTCAGCATGTCGATGTCGTGCGCGCGCATGTCGCGCATGACCTGCAGGATCTCCTCGTCGGTCTCGCCGAGGCCGACCATGATGCCGCTCTTGGTCGGCACCTCGGGGTGCAGCGCCTTGAACTTCTTCAGCAGGTTGAGGCTGAACTGGTAGTCGCTGCCCGGGCGCGCTTCCTTGTACAGGCGCGGCGCGGTCTCGAGGTTGTGGTTCATCACGTCGGGCGGCGCGGCCTTGAGGATCTCGAGCGCGCGGTCGTCGCGGCCGCGGAAATCGGGCACCAGGATCTCGATCTGCGTCATCGGCGAGAGCTCGCGGATGTTCCTGATGCAGTCGACGAAGTGCTGGCTGCCGCCGTCGCGCAGGTCGTCGCGGTCGACGCTGGTGATCACCACGTACTTCAGGCGCAGCTTGGCGATGGTCTTCGCGAGGTTGAGCGGCTCGTCCTTGTCGAGCGGATCGGGGCGGCCATGGCCCACGTCGCAGAAGGGGCAGCGCCGCGTGCACTTGTCGCCCATGATCATGAAGGTGGCGGTGCCGTTGCCGAAGCATTCGCCGATGTTGGGGCACGAAGCTTCCTCGCAGACCGTGTGCAGGTTGCTCTCGCGCAGGATCTGCTTGATCTCGTAGAAGCGCGTGGTCGGGCTGCCGGCCTTGACGCGGATCCACTCGGGCTTCTTGAGCACCTCGCCCTGCTGGATCACCTTGACGGGGATGCGCGAGAGCTTGGCCGCGGCCTTCTGCTTGGCCAGCGGGTTGTAGGTTTCGGCGCTCTGGGCGTCGCGGACGACTTCGGTGGTGCTCATTGGAGTTCTCGTCAAGGCGCCAGGAAAGTACCGAGCTTGCGGCCCAGCACGGCGGCGGCTTCTTCCCATGTGGATTGGACGCCGATTGTAGAAAGGTCGACCGTTTGCAGCCCGGCGTAGCCGCAAGGGTTGATCCGCGAGAAGGGTTCGAGGTCCATGTCGACGTTGAGCGCCACGCCGTGGTAAGTGGCGTGGCGGCTGACCTTGATGCCCAGCGCGGCGATCTTGCCGAGGCCGCGGAACGGGTCGTGCTCGGGCCGCGGGCCGGTGAGGGCGGCGTGCGAGATCGGGTCGTCCAGGCGCACGTAGATACCGGGCGCGCCCGCCACGCGGTGGCCGGTGACGCCGAAATGCGACAGCGTGCGCAGCACCGCCTCCTCGAGCCGGTAGACGTATTCCTTGACGAAGTAGCCCGCGCGGCGCAGATCGATCAGCGGATAGGCCACCACCTGGCCCGGGCCGTGGAAGGTGACCTGGCCGCCGCGGTCGGTCTGCACCACGGGAATCTCGCCGGGGTTGAGGATGTGGTCCTGGCGGCCCGCGATGCCCTGCGTGAAGACTGGCGCGTGCTCGCAAATCCATAGCGCGTCGGGCGTATCCGGCGTGCGTTCCAGCGTGAACTGCTTCATCGCGGCGAAGGTGGCGGCGTAGTCGACGCGGCCTTGCCGGTCGAGGGCGATGGGGGGCGCTGCGGTGTCGGTGCTCATCGTGGGGTCTGCCGCTCGGGCAGGGTGCGGGTCTCGCCGATGGCGAGCGTGAAGAAATCGTCGGCGGCCACGCCTTGGGCCTGGCGCGCGGCGGCGAGGTCGCGCGGCGGCTGGTCGAGCGCCTCGTCGGTCAGCGCGAAGGTGCCCCAGTGCACGCCCAGGCTGCGCTTGGCGCCGAGCTCGCGGTGGATGCGCACGCTCTCCTCGGGATTCACGTGCTGGTCCTTCATGAACCAGCGCGGCTCGTAGGCGCCCACGGGCAGCAGCGCGAGGTCGAAGCCCCCGCCCTGGGCCGGACCCTGGCGCGACGCGAAGCGGGCCTGGATGTCGGCGAAGTCGCGCGAGTAGCCGGTGTCGCCCGAATAGAAGAGCTGCAGCTTCGGCGACAGCACGGCGAAACCGCCCCACAGCGTCTTCAGCCGGTCGCCGAGGCCGCGCGCGCTCCAGTGCTGGGCGGGCGTGAGGAAGACCTGGGTGGCGTCCGTCGTGGCCGCGAGGCCCGCGCCGTTGCGCTGGATCCGCACCTGCGAAGCCTGCGGCGGGGCGCTGCCGGGGCTTGCGCCGGCCGGCAGCTCGAGGCTGTCCCACCAGTCGAGCTCGACCGCGTTGGCGATGCCGTGCTCGGCCAGCCAGGGCGCGATGCCCAGCGGCACCACGAACAGCGGCGATCCGCCGGCCTGCGCCGCGAGCGCCTTCACGCTGGCCTCGTCCAGGTGGTCGTAGTGGTTGTGGCTGATCAGCACCAGGTCGATGCGCGGCAGCTCGGCCAGCGCCAGGCCTGGCGGCTGGAAGCGCTTCGGGCCCGCGAAGGACACCGGCGAGGCGCGCTCGCCGAACACCGGGTCGGTCAGCAGGTTGAGGCCGCCGTTCGCGGTCGGCAGCTGCACCAGCACGGTGGCATGGCCGATGAAGGTGGCGGTGGGGCGCATCGGCTGCGCCGTGGCGTTGGCGCGCAGCAGCGCGAGCTCGGGCTTAACCACCGGCGGCGGCGCCTCGGGCGCCTTCGGCAGGCCCTTGAACCACGACGGGATCTGCCAGCGCACCAGCACGTCGATGAAGAAGTTCTTGGGCTGGAACTCGACGTAGTTGTCCTGGAAGCCGTCGCTGCGGTGATGCGGGCGGCTCGCGTCGTAATAGGGATTGGGGGCGGTGGAGCAGGCCACCGCCAGACCGCCCGCGCACAGCGCGGCCGCGAGGTGCCGCCAGCGTGTCAGCGCGGAATGCGGCATCGCTCGCCCGTGCTCAGAGCACGACCTTGACCATCGGGTGCGAGGACAGGGCGCGGTAGATGTCGTCGAGCTGCTCGCGGCTGGTGGCGGTCACGGTGATCGTCACGCCGAGGTAGTTGCCGGCCTTGCTGTCGCGCAGCTCGACGGTGGTGGCGTCGAAGCTCGGGTCGAAGCGCTCGGCGATCTGGGTGATCGCGTGCACGAAGCCGTCGACCTTCGCGCCCATCACCTTGATCGGGAACTGCGAGGGGTACTCGATCAGCGAATCCTTGCGCGGATCGGTGACGGCGTCGGCTGCGTCGGCGGCCGGTGCGGGCGTGTCGGGACGTTCGGTGCTCATGCGGATACTCCTCGTGGCGGCTGCTGCGCCTGTGCGTTGCGTCGCTTGGCCTCCTGGTAGGCCGCGTACAAGCTCTGGTAGATGGGGCCGGGTCGGCCATTGCCAATGGGTCGGTCGTCGAGCTGCGTCACGGGCAGCACCTCCTTGGTGGCCGAGGAGATCATCAGCTCGTCGGCCGCGAACACCTCGTCGCGCGCGATGCGCCGCAGCGCGAACGGGATGCCGTGCTCGGCGCACAGGCGCTCGAGCAAGCCGTAGCGGATGCCGGTCAGCACCAGGTTGTCGCGCGGCGGGCCGAGCACGGTGCCGTCCTTGACCACCCAGACGTTGCTCGAGGCGGCCTCGCTGAGCCAGTCGTCGCGGAACATCACGGTCTCGGTCGCGCCCGCGTCGACGCCGATCTGGCGCGCGATCACCGCGCCCAGCAGGCTGGTGCTCTTGATGTGCGCCTTGGCCCAACGGAACTCGTCGGCCGTCACGCATCGCACGCCGTCCGTGCGCGCCGCCTCGCCGGGCAGGATGAGGGTGTTGACCATCGCGAAGACGGTGGGCACGATGCCCTGGACCATCGCGTGGTCGCGCGGCGCCACCCCGCGCGTGACCTGGATGTAGACCGAAACGCTGGCTTCGCCGGCCGCCGAGGCCACCAGCCGCCCGGCCAGCGCACGCCAGCCCTCGCGCGTGTGCGGGTTCGGGATGCGGACCTCGGCGAGCGAGCGCTCGAGCCGGGCCAGGTGTTCGTCGAGGCAGAACAGGTGGCCGTCGTAAGCCGGGATCACTTCGTAGATGCCGTCGCCGAAGATGAAGCCGCGGTCCAGGACGCTGATCTTCGCGTCGCGCAGCGGAAGGTATTCGCCATCGAGATGGCACAGGGTGGCGGGCAGGGATTGCATGGCGCAAATTATGAGCGCCGGGCCGAAGGTGTCGCTTGTGCGCCCAAGATGTCAGGATCGGCGCGGGTTTGTCCTTATAATCAGAGGCTTTGTAGAATTCGCGGTAGGCAAGGGGTCGCATTCCAAATGACAACCAAGACCCCTGAAGCTGAACCCGAGGCCGAAATCTCTGATTTCGAGCCGCTCACGCCCGAAGAGGCGCAGCGGCTGCGCGAGCAAAATCCCGAACTGTCGCCCTGGTGGGTGATCGGGGCCCAAGTGGCCTTGGGAGTGATCGTGGCGGGAGTTGCATGGGTGTGGACTGGACTGTCGTCCGCCGCCGTGTCGGCGCTCTACGGAGCGATGGCGGTGGCTGTACCGGCGGCGCTGTTCGTTCGAGGCGTACGGCGCGGAACGGGAGCAGTGTCACAGTCCGCTGCCATGCTGAGGTTTTTTGTGTGGGAGTCGATCAAGATCGTGCTGACCGTGGCCATGCTGGTCGCGGCACCGTGGCTGGTCGGAGGGCTGAACTGGCTGGCGCTGGTCGCTGGCGTGATCGCCGCCCTGAAGACGTACTGGATCGCGCTCGTGGTGCGGCCCAGGTTGTTGAACCGGATTTGACTGTTTAAAAAAGAGACGCTGAAGATGGCCGCCGAAGGACACGCACCGACTGCGAGTGAGTACATCGTTCATCACCTCCAGCATTGGCAGGTCGACTGGAGTCTCAATCCCGTGGTGCAGAAGTCGATCGTCGACTTCAACATCATCAATCTCGACTCCGTCCTCTATGCGCTGATCATCGGCGCACTGGGCTGCTTCGTGCTCTGGCTGGCCGCGCGCAAGGCCTCGTCGGGCGTGCCGGGCCGCTTCCAGGCCGCGGTCGAGATTCTGGTCGAGATGGTCGACAACCAGACCAAGGCCAACATCCACAACGCCAAGAGCCGCAAGTTCATTGCGCCGCTCGCGCTCACGGTGTTCGTCTGGATCTTCCTGCTCAACGCCATGGACATGCTGCCGGTGGATCTGCTGCCGGCCATCTGGGCGAAGCTGCATGAAGTTGCCGGCCACGATCCGCATCATGCGTACATGCGCGCCGTGCCCACGGCCGACCTGTCCACCACGCTGGGCCTGTCGACCTCCGTGCTGCTGCTGTGCCTGCTCTACAGCATCAAGATCAAGGGCGTCGGCGGCTGGGCGCACGAACTGGTGACCGCGCCGTTCGGCACCAGCAAGAACCCCGCGTTTGCCGTGATCCTCGGCATCGTCAACCTGCTGATGCAGATCATCGAGTACGTGGCCAAGACCGTGTCGCATGGCATGCGGCTGTTCGGCAACATGTACGCGGGCGAACTCGTTTTCATGCTGATCGCGCTCATGGGCGGCGCGATGGCTGCGTCGTTCTCGGGAGTGCTGTTGCCAGTGGGCCACGTCATTGCCGGTACTGTCTGGGCGATCTTCCACATTCTGGTGATCACGCTCCAGGCATTCATTTTCATGATGCTGACGCTCATTTATCTGGGCCAGGCTCATGAGGCCCACTGAGGCTCGGTTCCCTTTCGTTCTTTTTCTTTTGCATTCATCCAGTTAAATCTAAGGAGTCATCATGGAAGCATCCAACGTTCTCGGTCTCGTTGCTCTCGCCTGTGGTCTGATCGTCGGTCTCGGCGCTATCGGTGCATCGATCGGTATCGCCCTGATGGGTGGCAAGTTTCTGGAATCGTCGGCCCGTCAGCCCGAACTGATGAACGACCTGCAGACCAAGATGTTCATCTTGGCCGGTCTGATCGACGCGGCCTTCCTGATCGGCGTGGCCATCGCCCTGCTGTTCGCGTTCGCCAACCCCTTCCTGTCCGCCCTGCCGAAGTAATCCGGTTTCAACGCCACTCTAGAAAGGTGTTGCCGTGAGTATCAACGCGACCCTGTTCGTTCAGGCCATCGTCTTCCTGTTGCTCGTGCTGTTCACGATGAGATTCGTGTGGCCGCCGATCGCGAAGGCTTTGGATGACCGGGCACAAAAGATCGCCGCGGGCCTGGCGGCCGCCGACAAGGCCAAGGCCGAACTGCAGTCCGCCAACCAGCGCGTCGAACAGGAACTGTCGGCTTCTCGCACCGAGACCGCCAGCCGTCTGGCCGACGCCGAGCGCCGCGCCCAGCAGATCATCGAAGAAGCCAAGGGCCGTGCGAACGAAGAGGCCAACAAGATCGTCGCGGCTGCCCGCGACGAGGCCGAGCAGCAGACCGTGCGTGCCCGTGAAGCCCTGCGCGAGCAGGTTGCCGCGCTGGCCGTCAAGGGTGCCGAGCAGATTCTCCGCAAGGAAGTCGATGCCGGCGTCCATGCCGACCTGCTCCAGCGCCTGAAGACCGAGCTCTGAGGACGACATGGCCGAACTCGCGACCATTGCCCGTCCCTACGCTGAAGCGCTGTTCCAGGCCAGTGCCGGCAACCTCGATGCCACCACCGGCTGGATCGACCAGCTGGCCGCCGTCGTCGGGAACCCGCAGCTGCTGCAGTTCGCGGCCAATCCCAAGGTCGCGCCCGAGCAGGTCGTCGGCCTGGTCGCCGGCCTGCTGTCCCAGCCGCTGCCGGACCTCGGCACGAACTTCCTTCGCACCGTCCTCGACAACGGCCGCCTCGCGGCCGTTCCCGAGGTGGCGGTCCAGTTCCGTGCCCTCAAGAACGCCAGCAGCGGTTCGTCCGATGCGGTGATCTACAGCGCCTTCCCGATCGAAGGCGCCGCGCTGCAGGACATCGAGGCGGCGCTCGTGCGCCGCTTCGGTCGCAAGCTCAAGACGAGCGTCGCGATCGACCCCGAACTGATCGGCGGCATCCGTGCCGTGGTCGGCGACGAGGTGCTCGACATGTCCGTCAAGGCCCGGCTCGAACAAATGAAAGCTGCGCTCACCGCCTGAGGCGGTCTGTCGCCGCGGTAAGCCCTATTTATTGAAAGAAGGAAAGAGTCATGCAACTCAATCCCGCAGAAATTTCCGAGCTGATCAAGAGCCGCATCGAAGGGCTTGGCGTCAGCGCAGATATCCGTAACCAGGGCACCGTGGTGTCGGTGACCGACGGCATCGTGCGCGTGCACGGCCTGTCGGACGCGATGCAGGGCGAAATGCTCGAGTTCCCGCCCACGGCCGACGGCGTTCCGTCGTACGGCCTGGCGCTGAACCTCGAGCGCGATTCCGTCGGCGCCGTGATTCTGGGCGAGTACGAGCACATCTCGGAAGGCGACACCGTCAAGTGCACGGGCCGCATCCTGGAAGTGCCGGTGGGCCCCGAGCTCATCGGCCGCGTGGTCAACGCGCTGGGCCAGCCGATCGACGGCAAGGGTCCGATCAACGCCAAGATGACCGACGTGATCGAGAAGGTCGCACCGGGCGTGATCGCACGGAAGTCTGTCGACCAGCCGATGCAGACCGGCCTCAAGTCGATCGACTCGATGGTGCCCGTCGGCCGTGGCCAGCGCGAGCTGATCATCGGCGACCGCCAGACCGGCAAGACCGCCGTGGCGATCGACGCGATCATCAACCAGAAGGGTCAGAACATGACCTGCGTCTACGTCGCGATCGGCCAGAAGGCTTCGTCGATCAAGAACGTGGTGCGCTCCCTCGAACAAGCTGGCGCGATGGACTACACCATCGTGGTGGCCGCATCGGCGTCGGAATCGGCCGCCATGCAGTACGTGTCGGCCTACTCGGGCTGCACGATGGGCGAATACTTCCGCGACCGCGGCCAGGACGCCCTGATCGTCTATGACGACCTGTCGAAGCAGGCCGTGGCCTACCGCCAGGTGTCGCTGCTGCTGCGCCGCCCGCCGGGCCGCGAAGCCTACCCCGGCGACGTGTTCTATCTCCACAGCCGCCTGCTCGAGCGCGCGGCCCGCGTGAACGCCGACTACGTCGAAGCCTTCACCAAGGGTGAAGTCAAGGGCAAGACCGGTTCGCTGACCGCGCTGCCGATCATCGAAACGCAGGCCGGCGACGTGTCCGCCTTCGTGCCGACCAACGTGATCTCGATCACCGACGGCCAGATCTTCCTGGAAACCAGCCTGTTCAACGCCGGCATCCGCCCCGCCATCAACGCCGGTATCTCGGTGTCGCGCGTGGGTTCGTCGGCACAGACCAAGGCGATCAAGGGCCTGTCGGGCGGTATCCGTACCGACCTCGCGCAGTACCGTGAACTGGCTGCGTTCGCGCAGTTCGCTTCCGACCTCGACGAAGCCACCCGCAAGCAGCTCGACCGCGGTGCCCGCGTGACCGAACTGCTGAAGCAGGCCCAGTACAGCCCGCTGTCCATCTCGCTGATGAGCGCGTCGCTGTTCGCGGTCAACAAGGGCTTCATGGACGATCTCGACGTCAAGAAGGTCCTGGCCTTCGAGCACGGCCTGCACCAGTTCCTCAAGACCAGCCACGCGGCCCTGCTCGACAAGATCGAACAGGCCAAGGCGATCGACAAGGACTCGGAAGCCGAACTGCACGCGGCGATCACCTCGTTCAAGAAGTCGTTCGCCTGATCGACCCCCAAAGGAATCCTCATGGCAGCTGGTAAGGAAATCCGCGGCAAGATCAAATCGGTGGAGAACACCAAGAAGATCACCAAGGCCATGGAAATGGTGGCCGCGTCGAAGATGCGCAAGGCGCAGGAACGCATGCGCGCCGCCCGCCCCTACAGCGAGAAGATCCGTAACATCGCGGCCAACCTCGGCCAGGCGAATCCGGAGTACACGCACGCGTTCATGAAGGAGAACGAGGCCAAGGCCGCGGGCTTCATCGTCGTCACGACCGACAAGGGTCTGTGCGGCGGCATGAACACCAACGTGCTGCGCGCCGTGACCGCCAAGCTGCGCGAGCAGCAGTCGGCCGGCAACGCGGTCGAGGCGGTCGCCATCGGCAACAAGGGCCTGGGCTTCCTCAACCGGATCGGCGCCCGCGTGGTGTCGCATGTCACCCAGCTGGGTGACACGCCGCACCTCGACAAGCTGATCGGCCCGGTCAAGGTCCTGCTCGACGCGTACGCCGAGGGCAAGCTGAGCGCCGTGTACCTGTGCTACACGAAGTTCATCAACACGATGCGCCAGGAATCGGTGGTCGAGCAGCTGCTGCCGCTCGCTTCCGAGACGCTGCAGGTCGAGAGCGGCCAGCACGCATGGGACTACATCTACGAGCCCGATGCGCAGAGCGTCATCGACGAGCTGCTGGTGCGCTACGTGGAATCGCTGGTCTATCAGGCCGTGGCCGAGAACATGGCGTCCGAGCAATCGGCGCGCATGGTCGCGATGAAGGCCGCCACCGACAACGCGGGCAACGTGATCAGCGAGCTGAAGCTGGTCTACAACAAGACCCGTCAGGCCGGCATCACGAAGGAGCTTTCGGAAATCGTGTCGGGCGCGGCCGCAGCGGCGGGCGTCTGATCGAGGCAATGCACAGGGCCACATTGCCCACGGGTCCGTACGCGGACCGGTGACAACGGCCCAGCTCAGAAAAAAGGGGACTCGATTCAATGAAGAAATTTCTCGCTCTGGTGGCCGTGGCTGCCGCTCTGACCGCCTGTTCCAAGAAGGAAGAGGCACCGGCACCCGCGCCCGCTCCGGCGGCCGCACCGGCTCCGGCGCCTGCTCCCGCTGCTTCGGCTCCCGCCGCGGCACCGGCAGCGCCTGCTTCGGCACCGGCTGCAGCAGCACCGACGGCCTCGGCCGCCGACCTGCCGCAAGAGTGCAACGACTACCTGACGAAGGTCAGCGCCTGCGTCAGCTCGCAAAGCGGTGCCGCCGCCGATGCGATGAAGGCCAGCCTCGATCAGACCAAGGCGACCTGGGCTTCGATGGGTGCCGACAAGGCCGCCCTGGGCCAGGCCTGCAAGGCTGCGTCGGACGCTTTCGCCGCGCAAGCCACGGCGATGAAGTGCTGAGCACGACGAGCGCAGAAATCCGAACGCATCGTCATTGACCTCGAGGATGCCGGCCCGGCCGGCATTCTTGCAAAAGCGGCCCGCATTGGCACCAGGACGCTTCTGCAAGAACCTGTCGCAAATTTATTGAGAATCCATCCAGAAGGAAACGCCATGGCTGAAGGAAAAATTGTCCAATGTATCGGCGCCGTGGTCGACGTGGAGTTCCCGCGTGACCAGATGCCCAAGGTGTACGACGCCTTGAAGTTCGAAGGCAGCGCGCTGACCCTCGAAGTGCAACAACAGCTCGGTGATGGCGTGGTGCGCACGATTGCGCTGGGCTCGTCGGACGGCCTGCGCCGCGGCCTCATCGTGACCAACACCGGCGCACCCATCACGGTGCCGGTCGGCAAGGCCACCCTCGGCCGCATCATGGACGTGCTGGGCGCGCCCATCGACGAGCGCGGTCCTGTCAGCCAGGAGCTGACCGCTCCCATCCACCGCAAGGCCCCCGCGTACGACGAACTGTCGCCTTCGCAGGACCTGCTCGAAACCGGCATCAAGGTGATCGACCTGGTGTGCCCGTTCGCCAAGGGCGGCAAGGTGGGCCTGTTCGGCGGCGCCGGCGTGGGCAAGACCGTGAACATGATGGAACTCATCAACAACATCGCGAAGGCCCACTCGGGTCTGTCGGTGTTCGCCGGCGTGGGTGAACGTACCCGCGAAGGCAACGACTTCTATCACGAAATGTCGGACGCCAAGGTGGTGGACCTCGACGACCTGCCGAACTCGAAGGTGTCGATGGTCTACGGCCAGATGAACGAACCCCCGGGCAACCGTCTGCGCGTGGCGCTGACCGGCCTGACCATCGCCGAGTCGTTCCGCGACGAAGGCCGTGACGTTCTGTTCTTCGTCGACAACATCTACCGCTACACGCTGGCCGGTACCGAAGTGTCGGCACTGCTGGGCCGCATGCCTTCCGCCGTGGGCTACCAGCCGACGCTGGCCGAGGAAATGGGCCGCCTGCAAGAGCGGATCACGTCGACCAAGGTCGGCTCGATCACCTCGATCCAGGCCGTGTACGTCCCTGCCGACGACTTGACCGACCCGTCGCCCGCCACCACCTTCGCCCACTTGGACTCGACCGTGGTGCTGTCGCGCGACATCGCTTCGCTCGGTATCTACCCCGCCGTGGACCCGCTGGACTCGACCTCGCGCCAGCTCGACCCGAACGTGGTCGGCGAAGAGCACTACAACGTGGCCCGCTCGGTGCAAGGCACGCTGCAGCGCTACAAGGAACTGCGCGACATCATCGCGATCCTGGGCATGGACGAACTGGCGCCCGACGACAAGCTCGCCGTGGCCCGCGCCCGCAAGATCCAGCGTTTCCTGTCGCAGCCCTTCCACGTGGCCGAAGTGTTCACGGGCTCGCCCGGCAAGTACGTGCCGCTGTCGGAAACCATCCGTGGCTTCAAGATGATCGTGAACGGCGAAGCCGACCACCTGCCGGAACAAGCGTTCTACATGGTGGGCGGCATCGACGAAGCGTTCGAGAAGGCCAAGAAGGTCGCTTAAGAAGGAGTCACCATGGCAGGCACCATTCATGTGGACGTGGTCAGCGCGGAAGAGTCGATCTTCTCGGGCGAAGCCAGGTTCGTCGCGCTGCCCGGTGAAGCCGGTGAGCTCGGCATCTATCCGCGCCACACCCCGCTGATCACGCGCATCCGCCCCGGCGCCGTGCGCATCGAAACGGCCGACGGCAACGAGGAATTCGTCTTCGTCGCCGGCGGCATCCTCGAAGTGCAGCCGAACGCCGTGACCGTGCTGTCGGACACCGCGATCCGCGGCAAGGACCTCGACGACGAGAAGGCCAACCAGGCCAAGGCCGCCGCCGAGGAAGCGCTGAAGAACGCCAAGAGCGACATCGACATCGCGATGGCGCAATCGGAACTGGCCGTGATGGCCGCGCAGATCGCAGCGCTGCGCAAGTACCGCCAGAAGAAGTAAGCCCGCGCGGCTTGCTGCTTCCGAAGGCCGCCCACCGAGGCGGCTTTTTTTCGCCCCGGCTCGGCGCGAGGCCTGGTCTTCAAGGCCGAATCCAGCCGTCTTCGATCTGAATATGGTCGAAGTTCAGCCTTGTCTGGCTGAAGCCCTGCTCCTAGTATTCGCCTTCGCCCGCCGGCCTCGATGCCGCCGGGTCACCACAAAGAACCGGAGACAAGCGCGCGTGGCACCCTGGAGCGGCATCACTGCGGACGAAATGCGTTTGCTGGAGACCACCTTCTGGTCGGCCGGCGGTTCGCGCCATGCCATGGCCGAGGAGCTCGGCTTCTCCAAGAGCAAGGCCAATGCGCTGATCGCCGGGCTGCTCGAGCAGGGCCTGCTGGCCGAAGCCGGCCTGCAGCGCTCCTCGGGCGGGCGCCGCCCCGAAAACCTCCAGCTCCATGCCGACCTCGGCGTGCTCGTGGGCGTCGACATCGGCGCCACCAGCCTCGGCGTCGCCGTGCTGCAGCCCGACCTCACGGTGCTCGCCCAGCACGAGGAAGCGGCCGACGTGCGCGACGGCCCCGCGGTCGTGCTGGCGCGCGTGCGCGCGCTGATGCGCGAACTGCTGGGCCGCTGCGGCCGCACGGCGCGCGACGTGTTCGGCATCGGCATCGGCGTGCCCGGGCCGGTCAACTTCGAGATCGGCCAGCTCGTCAATCCGCCGCTGATGCCGGCCTGGGACAGCTTCTCGATCCGCGACTACCTGCGCGAGGACTATGCCGCGCCGGTGTTCGTCGACAACGACGTCAACCTGATGGCGCTCGGCGAGCTCTGGCGCCTCAAGCGCTCGCTCTCGAACTTCCTCGTCATCAAGATCGGCACCGGCATCGGCTGCGGCATCGTCTGCCACGGCGAGGTCTATCGCGGCGCCGCCGGTTCGGCCGGCGACGTGGGCCACATCTGCGTCGACCAGGAAGGGCCGCGCTGCCACTGCGGCAACCTGGGCTGCGTCGAGGCGATGGCGGCCGGTCCCGCGATCACGCGCATGGCGGTGCAGGCGGCCGAGGCCGGCGAGAGCGCCGTGCTGGCCGAGGTGCTGCGCAGCCAGGGCCGCATCGAGGCCCTCGACGTCGGCCAGGCCAGCCGCGCCGGCGATCCCGCGGCCAATGCCATCGTGCAGCGCGCGGGCAACCTCATCGGCCAGATGCTGGCTTCGGTCGTCAACTTCTTCAATCCGTCGCATGTGTTCATCGGCGGCGGCATCACGCGCATCGGCCCGCTGTTCCTCGCGGCCGTGCGGCAAAGCGTCTACCAGCGCTCGCTCGCGCTGTCGACGCGCCACCTCGAGATCCAGTACACGCCGCTGGCCGCGCAGGGCGGCCTGATCGGCGCCGGCGTGCTCGCGATGCAGCAGAGCCTCAAGGCGAGGGGGATCGCGCCATGAGCGAAACGCAGAACAAAGCCAGCGTCGCGGTCGAATTCGACGACGTGCGGAAATCCTTCGGCCCGGTGCAGGTGCTGCACGGCGTGAGCTTCGCGCTCGCGCCCGGCAAGGTCTACGGCCTGCTCGGCGAGAACGGCGCGGGCAAGTCCACGCTGATGAAGATCCTCTCGGGCTACGAGGGCCTCACGGGCGGCGCGCTGCGCATCAACGGCCGGCCGCAGCAGTTCGCCGGCTCGCGCGATGCCGAGGCGCTGGGCATCGTGCTGATCCACCAGGAGTTCAACCTCGCCGAGGACCTGAGCATCGCGCAGAACATCTTCCTCGGCCACGAGAAGAAGAAGGGCCTGTTCCTCGACGACGCCGCGATGGAGCGCGAGGCCGCCGCCGCGCTGGCGGCCGTCGGCCTGCAGGCCGACCCGCGCACCAAGGTGCGCCGGCTCATCGTGGCCGAGAAGCAGCTGGTGGAGATCGCCAAGGCCATCGCGCGCCGCGCGCGCCTGCTGGTGATGGACGAGCCCACCGCCACGCTCACGCCCGGCGAGACCGAGCGCCTGTTCAAGCTGATCGCGCAGCTGCGCGCCGACGGCGTGACCATCGTCTACATCTCGCACAAGCTCGACGAGGTCGAGCGCGTGACCGACGAGGTGATCGTGATGCGCGACGGCCGCTTCGTCGCGCGCTCGCCCACGGCCGAGGTCACGCGCCAGCAGATGGCCAACCTGATGGTGGGCCGCGAGCTGGCCGACCTCTATCCGCCACGCGACCCGGTGTCGGCGGCGCAGGCGCCCGCGATGCGCGTGCAGGGCTTCAGCGTGCCCGGCTGGGCGCAGGACGCGAGCTTCGAGGTGCGCCCCGGCGAGATCCTCGGCTTCGCGGGCCTGGTCGGCGCCGGTCGCACCGAGCTGTTCGAAGGCCTGCTGGGCCTGCGGCCCGCCGCCGGCAGCGTCGAGATGCTCGGGCGCGCGGTGCCCCACGGCAAGGGCTGGCGCAGCCCGCGCGATGCCGCGAAGCACGGCCTCACCTACCTGAGCGAGGACCGCAAGGGCAAGGGCCTGCACGTGCACTTCGGCCTGCGCCAGAACCTCACGCTGATGGCGCTCGAGCGCTACGCCACGCCCTGGCTCAAGCCCGAGGCCGAGCGCGGCGCGCTGGCCGAGGCGGTCAAGGACTACGGCATCCGCGCCGGCTCGCTCGAGGTCAGGGCCTCGTCGCTGTCGGGCGGCAACCAGCAGAAGCTCGCGCTCGCCAAGGTGCTGCAGCCGCGCCCGCGCGTGGTGGTGCTCGACGAGCCCACGCGCGGCGTCGACGTGGGCGCCAAGCGCGACATCTACTTCCTGGTCCAGCGCCTGGCGCGCGAGGGCCTGGCCGTGATCGTCATCTCGTCCGAGCTCATGGAGCTGATCGGCCTGTGCCACCGCGTCGCGGTGATGCGCGCGGGCCGGCTCGTCGCCACGCTCGACGCCGACCACCTGAGCGAAGAAGCGCTCATCGCCCACGCCACCGGCGCGCACTGAGACACGACCCACACCCGGCCCCCATGAACAACAGCCCCGAACCCACCGCCGACACCCACCGCGCCCAGCCCAAGGCGCGCTGGACCGAGCACCTGCACGGCCTCGGCCCCGTCATCGGCCTGGTGCTGCTGTGCATCGCCGGCACCCTGCTCAACGGCGACTTCGCCACCGTCGACAACGCGATGAACGTGCTCACGCGCACCGCCTTCATCGGCATCATCGCGGTCGGCATGTGCTTCGTGATCATCTCGGGCGGCATCGACCTGTCGGTGGGCTCGATGGCCGCGCTGATCGCGGGCAGCGTGATCATGTTCATCAACTGGGCCGGCCCGGCCACCGGCTCGCCGCTGATGGCGGTGATGCTCGGTGCCGTGCTCGCGGTGGTGCTGGGCGCGCTGTTCGGCCTCGCGCACGGCCTGCTGATCACCAAGGGCCGCATCGAGCCCTTCATCGTCACGCTGGGCACGCTGGGCATCTTCCGCGCCTACCTCACCTACTTCGCAGACGGCGGCGCGCTCACGCTCGACAACGAGCTGTCGGACCTCTACGCGCCGGTCTACTACGCGAGCCTCGCGGGCATCCCGGTGCCGGTGTGGGTGTTCGTCATCGTGGCCATCGTCGGCGGCGTGATCCTCAACCGCACCGCCTACGGCCGCTACGTGCAGGCCATCGGCTCCAACGAGCAGGTGGCGCGCTACGCCGCGGTCGACGTCGACCGCGTGAAGATCCTGACCTACGTGCTGCTCGGCGTGTGCGTGGGCATCGCCACGCTGCTGTACGTGCCGCGCCTGGGCTCGGCCTCGCCGACCACGGGCCTCTTGTGGGAGCTCGAGGCGATCGCCGCCGTGATCGTCGGCGGCACCGCGCTCAAGGGCGGCGCGGGCAGCATCACCGGCACCGTGGTGGGCGCGATCCTGCTCTCGGTCATCAGCAACATCCTGAACCTCACCAGCATCATCAGCGTCTACCTGAATGCCGCGGTGCAGGGCTTCGTGATCATCATCGTGGCCTTCCTCCAGCGAGGAAAGCGATGACGCCGTTGGGCGTGGCCACACCTGGTTCCTTCCCGTTCCGTTCCATCCACCAAGAGGAGACATCAGCATGACCCGTTTCACCCGACGCATCGCGCTCACGGCCGTGGCCGCCGCGGCATTCGCCAGCCTGCCCGCGCTCGCCGCGGACAAGGTCAACCTCGGCGTTTCGATCCCCGCCGCCACCCACAGCTTCATGGGCGGCATCAACTACTGGGCCAACCAGGCGAAGAAGGATCTCGAGAAGGAACACAAGGACCTGAAGATCACGATCAAGACCGCCGCCAACGCGCCCGAGCAGGCCAACCAGCTGCAGGACCTGTCGACGGTCACCAAGATCAACGCGCTGGTCGTGTTCCCGTTCGAATCGGCCGCGCTGACCAAGCCGGTCGCGCAGGTCAAGGCCAAGGGCGCCTACGTCACCGTGGTCGACCGCGGCCTGACCGACACCAGCGCGCAGGACGCCTACGTGGCCGGCGACAACACCGCCTTCGGCCGCATCCCGGCCGAGTACATCGTCAAGCAGCTCGGCGGCAAGGGCAACGTGGTTGCATTGCGCGGCATCGCGACCACGCTCGACAACGAGCGCATGGACGCCTTCAACGCGGTGCTCAAGAACAGCCCCGACGTGAAGCTGCTCGATGCCAAGTACGCCAACTGGAACCGCGACGACGCCTTCAAGGTCACGCAGGACTACCTCACGCGCTTCAAGCAGATCGACGCCATCTGGGCCGCCGACGACGACATGGCCGTGGGCGTGCTCAAGGCCATCGAGCAGGCCAAGCGCGACGACATCAAGATCGTGTTCGGCGGCGCCGGCGCCAAGGGCATGGTCAAGACCATCATGGACGCCAAGGACAAGCGCATCACGGCCGACGTGAGCTACTCGCCGAAGTTCATCTACGACGCCATCAAGCTCACGGCCGAGGCGCGCCTGAAGGGCGAGAAGCTGCCCGCGACCACGATCATCCCGTCGGTGCTGATCACCAAGGACAACGCCAAGGACTTCTACCACCCGAACTCGCCGTTCTGAACGGGATCGGCCGGCCGGCCGATCGCTTCGCTCCCTCTCCCTGCGGGGAGGGGGAACCCCGTCTCTGGAACCTCAAGGAGTTGGATGACCGACACCCCCCATCGCAAGCTGCGCTACGCCATGGTCGGCGGCGGCCGCGATGCCTTCATCGGCGGCGTGCACCGCAAAGCGATCGCGCTCGACGCCCAGATCGAACTCGTGGCCGGCGCGCTGTCCTCCGATCCCGCCAAGGCGCGTGCCTCGGGCGCCGACCTCGGCCTGGCCGACGCGCGCAACCATGGCGACTGGCAGGCCCTGCTGGCCGATGAACTGAAGCGGCCCGCCGGCGAGCGCATCGACTTCGTCTCGATCGTCACGCCCAACCACGTGCACTACCCGGTGGCGCGGGCCTTCGTCGAGGCCGGCTTCCACGTGGTGTGCGACAAGCCGCTGGTCCACACGCGCGAGCAGGCCGATGCGCTGGTCGCCAGCGTGGCGGCACAGGGCACGGTCTTCGGCGTCACCTACAACTACACCGGCTACCCCATGGTGCGGCAGGCCCGCGCGATGATCCGCGCGGGCGAGCTCGGCACGCTGCGCAAGGTGGTCGTGGAATACAACCAGGGCTGGCTCGCGAGCCAGCTCGAGGGCACCGGCAACAAGCAGGCCGACTGGCGCACCGACCCCGCGCGCAGCGGCGCGGCCGGCGCCATCGGCGACATCGGCTCGCATGCCGAGAACCTCGTCGCCACGCTGACCGGCCTCGAGATCGAGAGCCTGTGCGCCGACCTCACGGCGCACGTGGCCGGCCGCCAGCTCGACGACGACGGCAGCCTGCTGCTGCGCTACCAGGGCGGCGCGCGCGGCGTGCTCATCGCCTCGCAGATCAGCACCGGCCTCGAGAACGACCTGCGCGTGCGCATCGCGGGCACCCTGGGCACGCTCGAGTGGCACCAGGAGCAGCCGAGCCGGCTGGTGCACCTGCCGCACGACGGGCCGCTGCGCGTGCTCACGCGCGGCGCCCCCTGGCTGCACGAATCGGCGCGCCGCGCGAGCCGCCTGCCCGCGGGCCATCCCGAGGGCTTCATCGAGGCCTTCGCCAACGTCTACGCGGGCGTCGCCGCCGACATCCGCGCGCGCCTCGAAGGCCGGCGCGCCGATCCGCTCGAGGCCGACTACCCGCGCGTGGAGGATGGGGCGCGCGGCGTGCGCTTCATTGAGCGCACGGTGGCCTCGGCCCGAAGCGATTTAAAGTGGACGCCCTGGTGATGCCGCGGCCCCGCACCCGCGGGGCCCGCGCGCATTGCCTCCGGCGCCCATGACCTCCTTTCCCGACTCCAAGCCCGTTGCCACGCCGACCTCCTGGGCACGCGCCCTGGGCCGCCGCGCGCTCGCGCTGCTGCCGCTCAAGCTGATCGGCAACACCCTCGCCACCATCGGCTTCTTCCCGCTGTACTTCTGGGTCATGCGGCATTCGGGCGAGGCCTGGGTGCTGCCGCTCACGCCGATCGACCGGCTCGTCGCGTTCTGGCCCGCGCTGCTGCCGGTGTACCTGTCGCTGTGGCTCTACATCGCGCTGCCGGTGCTGTTCTCGCGCGACCGGCGCGAGCTCACGGCGTTCTCGCTGGCCTGCGCGCTGATGACGACCATCGCGCTCGTCGTGTTCTGGTGCCTGCCGACGGCGATTCCCAACTTCACGATCGACACCAGTCCCGGCACCACGCTGCACTTCCTCAAGACCAAGGACTCGGCGGGCAATGCCTTTCCCTCGCTGCACGTCTCGTTCTCGGTGTTCGCCTGCGTGGTGCTCGCGCGCCAGCTGCGCAGCGTGGGCGCGCCCGCCTGGCTGCGCGGCCTCAACCTCGCGTGGGCCGCGGGCATCGTCTACTCGACCATGGCGGTGCGCCAGCACGTGCTGATCGACGTGGGCGGCGGCTTCGTGCTGGGTGTGGTGTTCGGGCTGGCCACGCGCGTGCGCGCGGCGGCGGGCAGCGTGAGCGCCATCGCCGGGGCCGGCCGCGCGGCGTAGACCGATCGCGGTATTCCGCGCCGCGGGGGCGCCCTGTACAAATCGGGGCATCGTCGAGCCTTCGACACGCCGCGCCCGGAGCCGCCCCATGAAGACCCTTCCCCTCGTCCTGGCCTTCCTCGCCGCCTTCGCCGCGGTGCTGCCCTGCACCGTGCTCGCCGGGCCCGCGGTGGCGATCGACTATCCGGCGCGCAAGCCCGGCCTGTGGGAGATGCGCAGCGACGACGGCAGCGGCGCGAAGGAGGGCAGCCACACCATGCAGCAGTGCATCGACGCGGCCACCGACAAGGCCCTGCGCGAGATGGGCCAGGGCATGGGCCGCAGCCTGTGCTCGAAGCAGGACCTGCGCGCCGAGGGCGGCAAGCTGGTGATCGACTCGGTCTGCAAGATCGGCGGCACCACCGCCACCTCGCGCGCCGTGATGAGCGGCGACTTCGGCTCGGCCTACCGCGTGGAAAGCAAGTCGACCTACAGCCCGCCGCTGATGGGCCGCAGCGAAGGCATGGCCGTCGTCGAGGCGAAATGGGTCGGCCCCTGCAAGGCCGGCCAGAAGCCCGGCGACATGGTGATGGCCAACGGCATGAAGATGAACGTGCTCGAGATGACGGCCGCGCGCCGCGGCAAGCAGCCCTGAGCACCGCGGACGGGCGCCGCGGGTAGGCGCCGGCCCACGGCGCCTCGCGGCATCCGGGCCGAGGCGCCACGGGCCGCGAGCGCCTACGATGGCATGCCATGCCCGCGCAGGAAGAAGATCTCGTCGTCGCACGCCCCGAGGGCCTGTACTGCCCGCCGGGCGATTTCTACATCGACCCCTGGCGGCCGGTCGCGCGCGCCGTCATCACGCACGCGCATTCGGACCATGCGCGCACCGGCCACGGCCACTACCTCGCCCACACCGACAGCGCCGGCACGCTGCGCGCGCGCCTGGGCGCCGACATCCCGCTGCAGACGCTGCCCTACGGCGAGGCGATCGAGCACCGCGGCGTGCGCGTGTCGCTGCATCCGGCCGGCCACGTGCTGGGCTCGGCGCAGGTGCGGCTCGAACACGGCGGCCGCGTCTGGGTGGCCTCGGGCGACTACAAGACCGAGCCCGACGGCACCTGCGCGCCCTTCGAGCCGGTGCCCTGCGACACCTTCATCACCGAGTCCACCTTCGGCCTGCCGATCTATCGCTGGCCCTCGCAGGCGCAGCTCATCGCGGAGATCGACGCCTGGTGGCGCGCCAATGCCGAGGCCGGCCGCGCCTCGGTGCTGTTCTGCTATGCCTTCGGCAAGGCGCAGCGCATCCTGCACGGCGTCGACGCCTCGATCGGTCCGATCGTCGTGCACGGCGCGGTCGAGCCGCTCAATGCCGTCTACCGCGCCGCGGGCGTGGCGCTGCCGGCCACCTTGCGCGTCACCGATCCGGGCGTCGACGCGGCGCTGCTGAAGCGCGCGCTGGTGCTGGCGCCGCCCTCGGCGCAGGGCACGCCGTGGATGAAGCGCTTCGGCACCTATGCCGATGCCTTCGCGAGCGGCTGGATGCAGCTGCGCGGCACGCGGCGCCGGCGCGGCGTCGATCGCGGCTTCGTGATGTCGGACCATGCGGACTGGCCCGGGCTGCAGCAGGCGATCGCGGGCACGGGCGCCGAGCGCGTGTTCGTCACCCATGGCAGCGTGCAGGTGATGGTGCGCTGGCTGTCGGAGAACGGCCTCGACGCGCAGGGCTTCAAGACCGAGTACGGCGACGAGGACGACCAGGAAGCGCCGCCGCCCGCCGGGGAGGCGGCGCCGGCATGAAGGACTTCGCCGCGCTCTACCGCGAGCTCGATGCCAGCACCTCGAGCCTCGCCAAGCAGGCCGCATTGCAGCGCTACCTGCGCGCGGCCGATCCGGCCGATGCCGCCTGGGCCGTCTACTTCCTCGCGGGCGGCAAGCCGCGCCAGCTGGTGCCGACCAAGCTGCTGCGCCTGCTCGCGCAGGAGGCCGCGGGCCTGCCCGAGTGGCTGTTCGACGAGAGCTACGAGGCCGTCGGCGACCTCGCCGAGACCATCGCGCTGCTGCTGCCGCCGCCGAGCGAAACGCACGAGCTCGGGCTCGCGGCCTGGGTCGAGCAGCACCTGCTGCCGCTGCGCGAGGCCGCGAAGACGGCGCCCGAGGAGCTGGCCGACAGGCTGCGCGCGCAGTGGCGCCGGCTCGCGGCCGAGGAGCGGCTGGTCTACTTCAAGCTCATCACCGGCGCCTTCCGCGTCGGCGTGTCGAAGCTGCAGGTCACGCAGGCGCTCGCGGCGGTCGGTGGCATCGATGCGAAGCGCGTCGCGCAGCGGCTCATGGGCTACACCCACATCGGCGCGCGGCCGCAGGCCGGCGACTACGGCGCGCTGATCGCGCCCGAGTCCGATGCCGAGCAGGTGCAGAAGACCAGCGGGCAGCCCTATCCCTTCTTCCTCGCGCATCCGTTCAACCTGCCGCTCGAGCAGTTCGATGCGGCGCTGGGGCCACCCTCGGACTGGATCGTCGAGTGGAAGTGGGACGGCATCCGCGCGCAGCTCGTGAAGCGCGCGGGCGTGGTGTGGCTGTGGTCGCGCGGCGAGGAACTGGTGACCGAGCGCTTCCCCGAGCTCGCGGCGCTCGGCGAGGCGCTGCCCGACGGCACGGTGGTCGACGGCGAGATCGCCGTGTGGCGCGACGGCCGGGTGCAGCCCTTCGCCGAGCTGCAGAAGCGCATCGGCCGCAAGACGCTGGGCGCGAAGCTGCTGCGCGAGATCCCCGTGGTGCTGCTGGCCTACGACCTGCTCGAGTGGGAGGGCCGCGACCTGCGCGCGCTGCCGCAGGCCGAGCGCCGCGCGCTGCTCGACGAGCTGGTCGCGCGCCTCGCGCACCCGCTGCTGCTGCCGAGTCCGGTGCTGGCCGGCGCCGACTGGGCCGATCTCGCGCGCCAGCGCGAGGCGGCGCGCAGCATGGGCGTCGAAGGGATGATGCTCAAGCGCTGCAGCGCGCAGTACGGCGTGGGCCGCACCAAGGACGTGGGCGTGTGGTGGAAGTGGAAGATCGATCCGCTGAGCATCGACGCGGTGCTGGTCTATGCGCAGCGCGGCCATGGCCGCCGCGCCAGCCTCTACAGCGACTACACCTTCGCCGTGTGGGACGGCCCGCCCGAACAGGCCGAGCGCAAGCTCGTGCCCTTCGCCAAGGCCTACTCGGGCCTCACCGATGCCGAGATGGCGCGCGTCGACGCGGTCATCCGCAAGACCACCATCGAGAGCTTCGGGCCGGTGAAGAGCGTCAAGCCCACGCTGGTGTTCGAGCTGGGCTTCGAGGGCATCGCGCGCAGCGCGCGCCACAAGAGCGGCATCGCGGTGCGCTTTCCGCGCATGCTGCGCTGGCGCGAGGACAAGCCGGTGCAAGAGGCCGACACCCTGCAGACGCTGGCCGCGCTGCTGCCGTCATGAGCCAGGCTGTCAAGGCGGCGCTCGACGCCTGGTTCGCCGCGCGCGGCTGGAAGCCCTTCAAGTTCCAGCGCGAGGTCTGGAAGGCCGTGGCGCAGGGCCGCTCGGGCCTGCTGCATGCGACCACCGGCGCGGGCAAGACCTATGCCGTGTGGCTCGGCGCGCTGCTGGCCCATGCGCAGGCCGCGCGCCCGCGCAAGGAAGGCGCGCGGCCGGCACCGGCACCGCCGCTCACCGTGCTGTGGCTCACGCCGATGCGCGCGCTCGCGGCCGACACCCTGCGCGCGCTCCAGCAGCCGCTGGAGGCGCTCGGCGCCGGGGTGCAGCCGTGGAGCGCGGGCGCGCGCAGCGGCGACACCTCCTCGGCCGAGCGCAGCGCGCAGAACACGCGCCTGCCCACGGTGCTGGTCACCACGCCCGAGAGCCTGTCGCTGCTGCTCGCGCGCGCCGATGCCAGCGAGGTGCTGGGCCAGGTGAGGATGGTGGTGGTCGACGAGTGGCACGAGCTGCTCGGCAACAAGCGCGGCGTGCAGGTGCAGCTCGCGCTCGCGCGGCTGCGGCGCTGGAACGCGGGGCTCGCGGTCTGGGGCATGTCGGCCACGCTCGGCAACCTGCACGAGGCGATGCATGCGCTGCTGGGCCGTGACG
Organism: Variovorax sp. GW821-FHT10D07; assembly: GCF_059415325.1. Taxonomy (NCBI): domain Bacteria; kingdom Pseudomonadati; phylum Pseudomonadota; class Betaproteobacteria; order Burkholderiales; family Comamonadaceae; genus Variovorax; species Variovorax sp. GW821-FHT10D07. The sequence goes on from NZ_JBWKMZ010000004.1 coordinate 453,242, forward strand.
ACGGCGTGCTGGTGCAGGGCCAGGTGCCGAAGAAGCTGGTCATCGATTCGCTGCTGCCGGGCCGCGCCGAGCGCTTTCCCTGGGGCGGCCACCTGGGCCTCACGATGCTGCCGCAGGTGCTCGAGGAGATCGCGGTCAGCAGCACCACGCTGGTCTTCACCAACACGCGCTCGCAGTCGGAGATCTGGTACCAGGCGATGCTCGAGGCGCGGCCCGAATGGGCCGGCACCATCGCGCTGCACCACGGCTCGCTCGACCGCGAGGTGCGCGAATGGGTCGAGCTGGGCCTGAAGAGCGGCGAGCTCAAGGCCGTGGTCTGCACCTCGAGCCTGGACCTCGGCGTCGACTTCCTGCCGGTGGAGCGCGTGCTGCAGATCGGCTCGCCCAAGGGCGTGGCGCGGCTGCTGCAGCGCGCGGGCCGCTCGGGCCATGCGCCGGGCCGGCCCTCGCGCATCACGCTGGTGCCCACGCACAGCATCGAGATGGTCGAGGGCGCGGCGGCGCGCGCCGCCATCGCCGAGGGCCACATCGAGGCGCGCCATTCGCCCGACCAGCCGCTCGACGTGCTGGTGCAGCACCTCGTGACCGTGGCGCTCGGCGGCGGCTTCGTGCCCGAGGAGCTCTACGAGGAGGTGCGCGGCACGGCCGCCTATGCCGGGCTCACGCGCGAGAGCTGGGCCTGGTGCCTGGACTTCGTCGCGCAGGGCGGCGCCTCGCTCGCGGCCTATCCCGACTACAAGCGCGTGGTGCCCGATGCCGACGGCGTGTGGCGCGTGCCCGATGCGCGGCTCGCGCGGCGCCACCGCATGAACATCGGCACCATCGTGAGCGACGCGAGCATGGCGGTGCAGTACCTCGGCGGCGCGAGGATCGGCAGCGTGGAGGAGGGCTTCGTCGCGCGCATGAAGCCCGGCGACTGCTTCCTGTTCGGCGGCCGGCTGCTCGAGCTGGTGCGCATCCACGACATGACGGCCTGGGTGCGGCGCGCCAGCGGCCAGCGGCCCGCGGTGCCACGCTGGAATGGCGGGCGCATGCCGCTGTCGAACACGCTGGCCGACGCGGTGGTGCAGCAGCTCGCGCTGGCCGACCAGGGCCGGTGGGAGTCGCCCGAGCTGCGCTGCGTGCGGCCGCTGCTCGAGCTGCAGCAGCGGTGGTCGGCGCTGCCCACGCCCCGGACGCTGCTGGCCGAGACGCTGAAGACGCGCGAGGGCTGGCACCTGTTCCTCTATCCGTTCGCGGGCCGCCACGTGCACCTGGGGCTCGCGAGCCTGCTGGCCTGGCGCGTGGCGCAGCACGAGGCGCGCACCTTCTCGATCGCGGTCAACGACTACGGCTTCGAGCTGCTGAGCGCGAGCGAGGTCGACTGGCCCGCGCGGCTGCCCGAGGTGCTCGGCATGCCGGCGGGCGACGCGGCAGAGGCGCACGAGGCACTGCTGCACGAGGTGCTGGCCTCGCTCAATGCGGGCGAACTCGCGCAGCGGCGCTTTCGCGAGATCGCGCGCGTATCGGGGCTGATCTTCCAGGGCTATCCGGGCGAGAAGCGCAGCAGCCGGCAGCTGCAGGCCTCGTCCTCGCTGTTCTGGGAGGTGTTCCGCAAGTACGACCCCGACAACGCGCTGCTCGCGCAGGCCGAGCGCGAGCTGCTGTCGCAGGAGCTCGAGATCGGCCGCCTTGCCGCCAGCCTCGCGCGCATGGGAACGCAGCAGCTGGTGCTGCGCGCGCTCGAGCGGCCGACGCCGTTCTCGTTTCCGCTGATGGTCGAGCTGTTCCGCGAGAAGCTGTCGAACGAGAACGTGGCCGACCGCATCGCGCGCATGGTCGAGCAGCTCGAGAAGGCGGCCGGCGGTGCCGTGACCGCGGGCGGTGCGGAGCGGGTGCGCGGCTCGCTGGCCTTCGGGCAGGAGGGCGCCGCCCGACCGCCGGCGCCGCGGCGCGAACGCCGGCGACGCCCTTGACGCTTCAGCCGGCGCCGTGGGCCTTGGCCCAGCGCACGATGTCGGCCGCGCCCATCGCGCCGGCCTGGCGCGCGACCTCGCGGCCGCCCTTGAACAGCGCCAGGGTCGGAATGCTGCGGATGTTGAAGCGCGCGGCCAGCGCGGGCACGGCCTCGGTGTCGACCTTGGCGACGCGCACGCGCGGCTCGAGCTGCGCCGCGGCCTGCTCGTAGGCCGGTGCCATCTGGCGGCACGGGCCGCACCACGGTGCCCAGAAATCGACCAGCACCGGGATCTCGTTGCGCGCGATGTGGCGGTCGAAGCTCGCCACGTCGGGCAGCGCGGCCGAGTGGGCGCCGAACAGCGGCTTGTGGCAGTTGCCGCAGTCGGGCGCGCTGGCCAGTTGGGCCTCGCGCACCCGGTTGGTGGTGTGGCAGTGCGGGCAGACGATGTGCAGCGTGGGCGATTCGGTCATCCGGCAAAGCTAGGGGCGGCGCGGGCGAATTGCAAGTCGGACGCGGTCGCACGGTGCTTTTGCGACACTGGCCGCCAATGAGTTCCCTTCCGTCTTCTTCCACTTCGACGCCGCTGCCGCTCCAATGGGCGGGCGAAGCCGTGCAGTTGCTGCCCGAGCGCGCGCTCTGGTGGCCGGCCGGGCAGGCGCTGTTCGTCGCCGACCTGCACCTGGGCAAGGCCGCCACCTTCCGCGCGCTGGGCTTGCCGGTGCCGGGCGGCACCACGCTCGAGAACCTCGCGCGGCTCGATCTGCTGATCGCGCGCCATGCGCCGCAGTGCCTGGTGTTCCTCGGCGACTTCCTGCATGCGGCGCCCGCGCGCGCGGTGCTGCCCGTGGTGCGGGAATGGCGCGAGCGGCATGCGGCGCTCGCGATGACGCTGGTGCGCGGCAACCACGACAGCCGCGCGGGCGATCCGCCGCCCGCGCTTCGCATCGAGGTGGTCGACGAACCCTGGCTGCTCGGCCCCTTCGCCTGCTGCCACCATCCGCAGACGCATCCCACGCACTTCGTGCTCGCGGGCCATCTGCACCCGGCGCGCCGGCTGCACGGGCCGGGGCGCGACAGCGTGCGGCTGCCGTGCTTCGTGCACGAGGAAGGGCAAGGGCAAGCACAAGGGCAAGGGCAGGCCGTGCTGCCCGCCTTCGGCGAGTTCACGGGCGGCTGGACCATGGAGTCGGCGCCGGGGCGGCGCTTCTATGCGGTGGGCGGATCGGCCGTGTGGGCGCTGCCCGCGGCCGATTGAGCACGCGGCTCAGAGCACCACGGGTTCGTCGGGCAGCTCGTTGCGGTCGGGTTCGTCGTCGCGCAGCGGGAAGTGCTCGACCAGCAGCGCCGACATCTCCTCGAGCGCCTGCGTGAGCCCGTCCTCGAAGCGGCCCTCGCGAAAGGCCGCGCCCATGCGCTGCGCCATCGCGCGCCAGTCGTCGTCGCTCACCCGCGCATCGATGCCGCGGTCGGCCACGATCTCGATCGCGTGCTCGGCCAGCAGCAGATAGATCAGCACGCCGTTGTTGTGCTCGGTGTCCCACACGCGCAGCTTGCCGAACAGCGTGACCGCGCGCTGTCGTGCCGGCGCCTCGCGGCGCAGGTAGGACATCGGCAGGCCGGCCTCGATGCAGATGCGGATCTCGCCGCTGTGGCGCCGCTCGCTCGCGCCCACGCGCGCGGCCAGCCGCGCGAGCGCGTCGGCCGGCAGCACGCGGCGCACCGCGGCCTCGTCGATCCAGCGATGGCGCCACATGCGGCCGAGTCGGGAGAAGAGGGTTGCCATGCTCACCAGTCTCCCGAGGCGCCGCCGCCGCCGAAATTGCCGCCGCCGCCCGAGCTGAAGCCGCCGCCTCCGCCGCCACTGCGACCGCCACCGCCGCCCCAGCCGCCACCTCCGCCGCCGCTCCAGCCACCGCCGCCGCCCCCGCTGCTCCAGCCCCCACCGCCGAAGCGTGCGAGGCCCGAGGCCAGCGAGACCACGAGCGCGACCATGCCTGCGAGCACCGCGATCACGAGGCTGGTGGTGAGGAAGAAGGCGACCACGCCGATGCCGCCGCCCATGACCACCGAGCCCAGGGTCTTGCCGAGGATCGCGCGCACGATCGGCGCGCCGATGAAGACGCCGACGAACAGGAAGATCGCGAGGTTCTCCCAGTCGAAGCCCTGGCTGCCGCCATCGCCGCCATCGCCGCCGTTGCGCGCGGGCTCGGGCAGCGGCTCGCCGTCGACCAGGCCGATCAGCCGGTCGACCGCCGCGTTGATGCCGCCCGCGAAATCGCCGTTGCGAAAGCGCGGCTTCATCTCCTCGTCGACGATGCGCGCCGCCGCGAGGTCGGGCACCGCGCCCTCGAGCGCCTTGGCGGGGGCGATGCGCATCCGGCGGTCGTCCTTGGCGACGATCACGAGCAGGCCGTCGCCCACGCCCTTGCGGCCGATCTTCCAGGCATCGCCCACGCGCTGGGTGTAGCTCTCGATGTCCTCGGGCTGCGTGGTCGGCACCATCAGCACCGCGATCTGCGAGCCCTTGCGCTGCTCGAAGGCCGCGAGCTTGGTCTCGAGGCCGGCACGCTGCGCGGCGTCGAGCGTGCCGGTCTGGTCGATCACGCGCGCCGTGAGCGCGGGCACCGGCAGCGGCGCCTGCGCGAAGGCCGGCAGCGCGGCCCAGCCGAGCGCCACGGCGAGGAACGCGGCCAGCAGGCGGCGGATCAGGGCTGCGGCCATCGGCGCAGCTTTGCCTTACTTCTTCGGCGCGCCGAAGTCGACCGTCGGCGGCACCGAGATCTGGGCCTCGTTCTGCACCGAGAAGTTCGGCTTGGGCGCGTAGCCGAAGACCTTGGCCGTGAGGTTGGTGGGGAAGCTGCGCGCGAGCACGTTGTACTCCTGCACGCTCTCGATGTAGCGGTTGCGCGCCACGGTGATGCGGTTCTCGGTGCCCTCGAGCGTCACGCGCAGGTCGCGGAACGACTGGTTGGCCTTGAGGTCGGGGTAGCGCTCCGACACCACCATCAGCCGCGACAGCGCCGAGGAGAGCTCGCCCTGCGCCTGCTGGAACTTGTTGAAGGCCTCGGGGTTGTTGAGCGTCTCGGGCGTGACCTGGATCGAGGTCGCCTTGGCGCGCGCCTCGATCACCTTGGTCAGCGTGTCCTGCTCGAAGGCCGCTTCGCCCTTCACGGTGGCGACGATGTTGGGCACCAGGTCGGCGCGCCGCTGGTACTGGTTGAGCACCTCGCTCCAGGCCGACTTGCTGGCCTCGTCGAGCGACTGGAACTGGTTGTAGCCGCATCCGCTGAGGGACAGGACCGCCGCGAGGATCAGGAGCCAGCGCTTCATCATCATTTGCATTACCTCCACAGAATGGGGCCGAAGTTAGCATAGGTGCTCCTATGTCCCTCGATCCGCTTCAAGCCCTGCGCGGCGCGAACCGCCCGGCGGTGCCCCTCCCCAACGCCTCCGCCGCCTTCGGCACGCTGCTCATTGCCGGCGCCACCGGCGCGCTGGGGCAGGACCTGCTGCACCGCCTCGCGGGCAGCCACCGCCACGCCCATGTGCGCGTGCTGGTGAGCGAGCCCATGCACGACGGGCTGCCCGGCGTCGAGTCCTGCCTGTGCCCGCCGCTGCCCATCGAGCAGTGGCCGCCGACCTCGGCCCAGGCCGCGATCGTGGCCTTCGACGCGCCGCGCCTGTACCACGGCCGCGAGCGCGCGCTGTGGCTGCCCGACCCGGAGCAGCTGCCGGCGCTCGCGCGCTGGCTGCGTGCCTGCGGCGTGCAGACCCTCGTCATCGTGCAGCCGCACGACCAGGGCCGGCTGCCCGAGGCGCTCAAGCGCGGCCTCGCGAACCTCGACGAGCAGGCCGTGGTGGCCTGCGGCTTCGAGCGCCTGCTGATCCTGCGCTCGGCGCGCAAGCCGGCCGCGGCGCAGCGCGCGAGCCGCCCCGAGCGGCTGGCGGCCTGGATGCTGGGAACGCTGAGCTACATGGTGCCCAACAGCGAGCAGCCGGTGCGGCCGTCGAAGCTGGCCGAGCTGGTCGACCTCGCGCTGCGCATCGCGCCGCCGGGCGTGCACATCGCGGCGCCCGAGGTGGTGTGGCGCGCGGCGCAGCCCGGGGCGATGCAGGCGGTGGCGCGCGAGTGGCTCGGCGCGCCGGCCGAGGCGGCCTAGCCGCTCAGCCGCGCCACTGGCGCAGCAGCTCCCGCGATTCCATCACCAGCCCGAGGTGCAGCGAGACCATCGCGAGCGCCGCGCTCTCGAGCCGCGTGTCGGTGCCGCGCACCAGGTCGCGCAGCACGATCACGCGGTAGTTGTGGTTGTTGGCGTCGAAGGCGGTGTTGAGCACGCAGCAGTCGGTGAAGCCGCCGTCGAGCACGACGGTCTCGATGCGCTGGTTGCGCAGCAGGAAATCGAGGTCGGTGGGATAGAAGGCCGAGAGGCGCCGCTTGCTGTCCACGCGCAGGTCGCCGGGTTCCACGCGCGTGACCCACTCGGTCCACTTCGAGCCCTCGAGAGCATGCGCGTCGGCATTCGGGATCTCGCCCACGTGCAGCGGGAAGGTGCGCCGCCAGGCGGCCGGAATGCCGCGCAGGTCGTCGCTGCCGTCGGGCCGCAGCACCGACTTCACGTGCACGATGCGCACGCCGAGCGCGCGCGCTTCGTCGTGGAAGCCGTCGATCGGCGCCACCACCTCGCGCGCGCGCGGCGCCGGGCACGGGCAGGCGGGATCGTCGTCGAGGTGGCCGCGGTGCATGTCGATCGAGACCACCGCGGTGGTCCTCGGATCGAGGTAGTCGGCGAAGCGCGCCGCCTCGAGCTCGCGCGGTTCGTCGTAGACCCAGGCCTTCAGCGTCATCTTCTTTCCTCCCGCACATAGGCCTGGCCGAGGGCGCCGGGCTCCTCGTCGGCGCCGCGTCGCGACAGCGCCACCCAGACCATCACGCCGAGCGTCACCGCGTAGGGCGTCATCATCACGAAGTACTGCGGCAGCTGCACGCCGGCCGCGGCCAGTTGCGGGATCAGCGCCTCGATGCAGCCGAACAGCAGCGCGCCCACCAGCGCCTTCCACGGCGACCAGCGCGCGAAGATCACCAGGCCCACCGCGATCCAGCCGCGCCCGCCGGTCATGCCCGCGATCCACAGCTTGGTGCTGACCACCGAGATGTAGGCGCCCGCCAGGCCCACCAGCGCCGAGCCCGCGAGCACCGCCGCGAAGCGCCAGGCCGGCACGCGGATGCCGGCCGCGTCGGCCGCCTGCGGGTTCTCGCCCACGGCGCGCAGCCGCAGGCCGGTGGCGGTGCGCGCGAAGAACCAGGCCACCGCACCGAACAGCGGCAGCGTGAGCCACACCATCGCGTTCTGCTCGAACAGCCGGCCCACGACCGGCAGCTGCGACAGCGGCCACAGCCCCATCGCGCCGATGCCCTCGGTGGCATGGTTGGTCCACCCGGCCAGGCTGCCGACCAGCGCCGTGAGCCCCTGGCAGAAGAACACCAGCGCCAGCCCGGCGATCACCTGGTTCACGCGCAGCCAGATCACCATGACCGCGAACAGCACCGACACCGTGGCCGCCGCCAGCATCGCGAGGGCCAGCGACACCGCGGGCTGGCCGATCGCGATCTGCGCGCCGATGCCGGCCAGCGCGCCCACCAGCATCAACCCCTCGGCGCCGAGCGAGAGCACGCCCGCGCGTTCGCTGAGGATCAGGCCGAGGGCGGCCAGTGCATAGGGCACCGCGAAGTCGGGCGTGCTCGCGAGCCAGTTGAGGATCACGCCGCCGTTCATGGCGCGGTCTCCGTGCCGACGCGGCGCAGCCGGTGGCGGATGAAGAAGTCGCTCGAGGCGACGCACACCACGATGATGGCCTGGATCAGCTGCACCATCGAGAACGGCACCTGGTAGAACACCTGCAGGCTGCGCCCGGTGACGAACAGCGCCGCCACCAGCAGCGCCACCACCGTGGCCGCGAGCGGATTGTTGCGCGCGAGGAAGGCGATCAGGATGCCCGAGAAGCCGTAGCCCTGGTAGAAGGCCTGCGTGAGCCGGCCCTCCTGGCCCGCGGCGACCGCGAAGCCCGCGAGCCCGGCCATCGCGCCCGACAGCAGCACCGCGCCGTAGATCGTGCGCCGCACCGGCACGCCGTTGGCATGCGCCACGCGCGGGTTGGCATCGACGAAGCGCAGGTACAGGCCCGCGCGGCTCACGCCCACCAGCCACCAGGCCAGCAGCGCGACGATGCCCGCGAGCAGGATCGCGCTGCCGATGCCGGCCCCGAGCTCGGGCAGCCGCTCGAAGGCGCGGAACTGCGGCGAGTAGGGGAAGCTGTCCTTCGGATCCTTCCACGCACCGTAGACCAAGTGCAGCAGGAAGTTGGCCGCCATGTAGTTGAGCATCAAGGTCGAGATGATCTCGTTCACGCCCAGCCTGAGCTTGAGCCAGGCGGGCCCGAGCACCCACAGCAGGCCGCAGCCGATGGCGGCCGCGAACATCAGCGGCAGGCGCAGCGGCTCGGGGCCGAGCTGCCAGATCGAGACGGCGGTCGCGCCGATGGCGCCCCAGATCATCTGGCCCTCGAGCCCGAGGTTCCAGAAGCGCGCGCGAAAGGCCAGCGAGCCCGCGAGGCCGACCAGGATCATCGGCGCGGCCTGGAACAGCACGGCGCGGAAGTTCTGTCCGTCGAGGAAGGTCTGGGTCACGAACTCGTTGGCGAGCTCGTCGGCCGGCACGCCCGCGGCCACGAGGATCGCGGCCGAGATCGCGAAGCCCGCGGCCAGCGCGGCCGCGAGGATCAGCGCCTGCCAGCGCCAGGCCATGTGCTGGCGGATCTCGAGCGCGTAGCGGCGGCGTGCCAGCGGCTGCACGCGATGCGGTGCCGTGCCGCGCGCGGTGTCGGGGGCGAGCGCGGCTTCAGCCATGGTCCACCATCGCCTGTCCGATGGCCTGGCGGTCGGCCGGCTGCGCGAACTCGCCCGCGATGCGCCCGCGCGTCATCACGCCCACGCGGTCGGCCAGCTGCAGCACCTCGTCGAGGTCCTCGCTGATCAGCAGCACCGCGGCGCCGCCGTCGCGCGCAGCGCGCAGCCGCGCATGCACCTCGGCGCTGGCGCGCACGTCGAGCCCGCGGCTCGGGCTGTGCGCGAGCACCAGCGTGGGCGACTTGCCGAACTCGCGCGCCAGCACCAGCTTCTGTGCGTTGCCGCCCGACAGCAGCGCGGCCTTCTGCGCCACCGAGCGCACGCCCTGCACGTCGAAGGCGCGCACCGCCTCCTGCGTGTCGGCCTGGATGCGGCCGCGCCGCAGCCGCCACACCGGGCCGTAGCGGCCGGTGTGCACGCGGCCGATGGCGTAGTTCTCGGCCACCGACAGCCCGCCCGCGAGCGCGAGCCCGTAGCGGTCGGCCGGGATCGCCGCGATGCCGAGCCCGCGGCGCGCCGCGGCGGCCATCGCCTTGAGGTCGCCCTGGCCCTCGAGTCGGATCTCGCCCTCGATGGCCTCGCCCGGCAGGCCGAGGATCGCGCCGGCCAGCTCGCCCTGGCCGTTGCCGCCGACGCCGGCCAGGCCGTAGATCTCGCCCGCATGCAGCACGAGGTCGACGCCGTCGAGCACGCGGCGCCCCTCGGGCGAGGCGGGGGTGCGCAGGCCGCGCACCGACAGGCGCACCGCGCCGCGCGCCGAGGGCGCGGGCCGGAAGGCCGAGGCCGCGACCGCCTCGCCCACCGTGAGCTTCACGAGCTCGGCGACCGATGCATCCTGCGGGCGCAGCGTGGCCACGGTGCGGCCGCCGCGCATCACGGTCACGCGGTCGGCATAGGTCTTCACGTCGGCCATCTTGTGCGTGACCAGCACCACCGCGGCGCCGCCGCGCGCGAGCCCCTGCACGGTCTGCAGCAGCCGCGCGGCCTCCTGGTCGGTCAGCACGGCGGTGGGCTCGTCGAGGATCAGGATGCGCGCGCCCGCGAGCAGCACCTTGAGGATCTCCACGCGCTGCTGCTCGGCGATCGAGAGCGTGTCGACGCGGCGCATCGGGTCGATGTCGAAGCCCAGCGCCGAGGCCTTGTTGCGGATGTCGCGCGCGATGTCGCGCAGCCGCTCGCCATGGCTTCGGAACTCGGCCGAAGGCGGGGCGGTCAGCAGGATGTTCTGCGCCACGGTGAAGGGCCGCACCAGCTTGAAATGCTGGTGGACCATGCCGATGCGCTGGCGTGCCGCATCGCGCGGGCCGGCGAAGCGCACCGCGTTGTCGTCGACCAGCAGCTGGCCCGCCTCGGGCGCGTAGAGGCCGGCCGCGATGTTCATCAGCGAGGACTTGCCCGCGCCGTTCTCGCCGAGCAGCGCATGCACCTCGCCCCAGCGCGCGGCGAAGTGCGCGTCGGTCAGTGCCGCGAAGCCGTCGAAGGATTTGCGGATGCCGGTGAGTTCGAGCGCGTTGGGCATGAGAGCGAAATTCCTCGCGGCTACTTCTGCGTGACCACGCCCTTGACGAACCAGTCCATCTTCCAGAGCTCGGCGTCGGACAGCACGGCGCCCTTGGCCACGCGCTCCTTGCCGTCGCGGTCGGCCAGCGGGCCGGCGTAGATCTGCTTGCCCTTCATGAGCGCGTCGCGCTCGGCCGTGATCAGCGCGGCCTTGTCCTTGGGCACGGCCGGGCCGAAGCCCGCGATGTCGGTGCCGCCGTCCTTCATCGAAATGAAGGCGCCGTACTCGGCGGGCTTCCAGTTGCCGGCCATGATCTTCTTGAGCTCGGGCGTCAGGAAGCGGTCCCACACCCAGACCGAGGAGCACAGCGTGGCCTTGGGCGCGAACTGGCGCAGGTCGCGGTGGTGGCCGGTGCCGTAGACGCCGCGCTCCTGCGCGACGATCTGCGGCGTCGGGCTGTCGACGTGCTGGCCGATCACGTCGGCACCCTGGTCGATCAGCGCGGCGGCGGCCGCGCGTTCCTTCACGGGGTCGTTCCACGCGCCGGTGTAGATCACGTTGACGGTGGCGTTGGGGTTCATCTTCTGCGCGCCGAGCGCGAAGGCGTTGATGGTCCAGTTCACCACGCCGAAGGGATTGGCCGCGACGAAGCCGAGCTTGCCGCTCCTGGAGGCCGCGCCTGCGGCCATGCCGCACAGGTACTGGCTCTCGTAGGTGCGGCCGTAGAAGGATTCGAGGTTGCGGCCGTTGGTGGTGCCCGAGCCGTTGAGGAAGGCGACGTCGGGGTACTTGGCGGCCAGGTCCTTGAAGCTGTCGGAGTAGCCGAAGGCCGTGCCGATGACGATGTTGGCGCCGCGCTGGATGAACTTCTCGGCCGCGGGCTTGATGGCCGAGGCGTCCTCGGGCACGTTCTCGACGAACTGGATCTTCTGGCCGAGTTCCTTCTCGATCTTCGCGCGCGCCTCGTCGAAGGCCTGGGTCCAGCCGCCGTCGTTCTTGGGGCCGAAGTAGAGCATCGCGATCTTGGGCTTGTCCTTGAGCGTGAAGCCGTCGGCGGCGACCGCGGGCAGCGCCGCGAGGGACGCCGCGCCCGCCGCGAAGGTCAGGGCGAGGCAGGAAACGGAAGTGCGCGGCATGGAGCAACCTTTCGAAAGAGGCATGGCGGAAGGGGGAAGGAAAGCGAAGAGCCGCGAGGACGCCGCGTTCGCGTCACAGCATGAAGTTGATGCGGAACACGTTGCCCTCGGGATCGAGCAGCACCGACTGGTACCAGTCGTAGTAGGTGCGATAGGGCGCCTTGACGAGCGTGGCGCCGGCCTCGAGCGCGATCGGCACCATCCGGTCGACCTCGTCCTGGCTGTCGACGTCGATGTTGAGCAGGAACTTCACGCCGCGCGTGTCGGAGAACTCGGCGAGCTGCAGCAGTTCGTAGGCATCGAGCGCGTTGAAGCCCAGGCTCGACTTGCCGGTGTCGAGGCCTCGGAAGATCGGCGAGCGGATCGCCTCGATCTCGGGGAAGCCGAACACGCGCTGGTAGAAGCCGCTGAGCGCGACCACGTCCTTCGCGAAGACGTTGACGTAGGACAGGTGGGCCATGTGCTCTACGCCGTCACCTTGGTGCCGCCGAAGGTCGTCTGCTTGACGAACTTCGAGGTCAGGTGGTCGCCCGAGGAGATCGGCGCGTACTTCGGCTGTTCGCCGGGCGCGAGGCAGCTCGGCAGGCACTCGACCATCGCGTCGTAGTTGGGCTGGTGGAAGAACACCAGCGACTGCCGGCGGTTGGTGCTCGCCACTTCGAAGGGCGGGTTGATCACGCGGTGCAGCGTCGACACCCACTGGTCGTTGGTCCACTGCATCATCAGGTCGGCGATGTTGACGACCAGGCCGCCCTCGACCTGCGGCACGTCGACCCACTGGCCGGCCTTGTTGAACACCTGCAGGCCCTTGTCGTCGGGCAGCACGATCGTGAGGCTGCCGTAGTCGCTGTGCGCGCCCGCGCGCAGCTGGCCCGGCAGCGGCTGCTCGCGCTGCGGTGGATAGCTCAGCACGCGGAACATGCTGATGTGGCGGTCGATCTTGTCGTCGAAGAAGCGCTCGGGCAGCGCGAGGCCGAGCGCGAACACGCGCATCAGCGAGCGCGAGAGATCGCTCATCGCCTCGAAGTAGCCCTCGTAGGCTTCGCGGAAGCCCTCGATCGGCGGCCAGCTGTTGGGCTCGAAATGCGGACCGGCCGCGGGACCGCGGTGGTAGTCGTCGTCGGGCACGTTCGAGGGACCGATCGAGAACGACTCCTTGAGGTCGCCCGGTGCCGCCTCCTCGAGGCTGTACGACAGGCCTTCCTCGCCGACCGCGCTGTAGCCGCGCACCGCGTCCTCGCGCGGGCGGTCGACCTTGCGCTTCTCGGCCAGGGGCAGCTCGAAGAAGCGCCGCGACAGCGAGGCCACGCGTTCGATCAGCTCGGGCGCGATGCCGTGGTTGGTGATCACGAGGAAGCCGATGCTGCGGCAGGCTTCGTCGACTTTGTGCGCGACCTCGGCCTTGCCTTCGGCGGTGCCGGCGAAGTACGGCGCGAGATCGATGATGGGAACGGACAGCAGGGTCATGGCGAATGGCTCCATGGGCTTGGCATGCCTTTCGCCATGCAACGTCTGTGCCAGTTGGACCAAATGGACAAATCGCTTTCGTCGCGTCAGCATGGTGCGCCGCAAGGCCCTAGCGAACACCGGCACGGCGCAGTGCGATGCATCGCGGCCTTACAGTGGTGCGCGTTCCGAACCAACGACCGACGAAGACAGAAAGAGCGAGGGAAGATGCCGAAGACCAAGGCGCTGGCCGCGGCCAGCCACAGCGAGAAGCCGAGCCGCAAGCCCGCCGTGCGCAGCGCGTCGGCGGTGAACCGGCGGCTGCGCCAGATCGAGAACAAGCGCAGCGCGATCCTGGGTGCGGCGCTCGGGCTGTTCTCGCGCTTCGGGCTGCACGGCACCTCGATCGACCAGGTGGCCGCGCGCGCCGACGTGTCGAAGAGCAACCTGCTCTACTACTTCGCGAACAAGGAAGAGCTCTACGTCAACGTGCTGCGCGACCTGCTCGCGCTGTGGCTCGAGCCGCTGCGCGGCTTCAGCGCCGAGCAGGATCCGCGCGAGGCGATCGGCGACTACATCCGCCGCAAGCTCGTGATCTCGCGCGACCGGCCCGATGCCTCGCGCCTGTTCTGCCTCGAGATGATCCAGGGCGCGCCGCTGCTGCGCGACGAACTCGATCGCGAGCTGCGCACGCTGGTGGAGAAGAAATCCGAAGTGATCCGCGCCTGGGTCGAGGCCGGCAAGCTCGCGCCGGTCGATCCGCCGCACCTGATCTTCGCGCTGTGGGCGATCACGCAGCACTACGCCGACTTCGGCGTGCAGGTGCAGGCGCTGTCGGGTCACACGCTCGAGGACGAGGGCTTCTTCGAGCGCACCGTGGAGAACGTGCAGCGCATCGTGCTGCAGGGCATCGAGCCGCGTTGAGTTCGCGGCTTCAGTGCGGCGGCGCCGCGATCTCGTGATAACGCCGATCGAAGTAGATCAGCCCCTGCGCCGCGCCGCCGATGGCGATGGCCACGGCTTCGCAGAACAGCACGTCGTGCGTGCCCGCGCTGGTGGCGTGCATCACGCGGCAGTCGAAGGAGACGGCCGCGTCCTCGAGCATCGGCGAGCCGGTGGCATCGCGGCGCCAGCGGCCGGCGGCGAAGCGCTCGTCCATCGGCGTGCGGCCGCCGAACAGCGCGGACAGCGACTGGTGGCCCGCGGCGAGCACATTCACGCACAGCACGCCATTGGCCTTGAAGGCCGGGTACACCGAGGCCGAGCGGTTGAGGCACACGAGCAGGGTCGGCGGCTCGTCGGTCACGCTGCAGACGGCCGAGGCCGTGAAGCCGGCGCGGCCCGCGGGACCGTCGGTGGTGATGATGTTGACGGCCGCGCCCAGTCGCGCCATCGCGTTGCGGTAGTCGGTTTTCTGCAGGCCGGATGGCAAACCGGCGGGCATCGGAGCGCAGGCCATGGCGTGTTGCATGCCGAGGGCTTTCAGGCCAGCACGCAGGCCTCGTCGAAGCCCAGGCGCGGCAGGCGCCCGAACAGCTTCGACGCGTCGCCGTGGCCGAGGTTGATGAGGAAGTTGACGGTCCAGTCGCTGCCTTCGAAGAAGGCGGCGTCGACCTTGGCCTTGTCGAAGCCCGACATCGGGCCCGCGTCGAGCCCGAGCGCGCGCGCCGCCAGCAGCAGGTAGCCGGCCTGCAGGCTGGCATTGCGGAAGGCCGTCTCGTGCGCGGCCTCGGGGCTGCCGGTGAACCAGCTGCGCGCATCGGCATGCGGGAACAGCGTGGGCAGCCGGTCGTAGAACTTGCGGTCCCAGGCGGCGATGACGGTGACGGGCGCGCTCATCGTCTTCTCGAGGTTGCCCTTGGACAGCGCGGGCGCGAGCCGTGCCTTGCCCTCGGGCGTGCGCACGAACACGAAGCGCGCGGGCGAGCAGTTGGCCGAGGTCGGGCCCAGGCTGGCGAGCGCGTGCAGCTGACGCAGCTGCGCGTCGGACACCGGTTCGGCGGTCCAGCCGTTGTGGCTGCGCGCGGCGGTGAAGAGCAGCGCGAGCGCCGCGTCGTCGAGCGAAGTGGAAGTGGTCATGCGATGGCGGCGGGTGCGGCGACCCGCGAGAGGAAATCGAGCAGGCCGCGGTTGAAGGCCGCGGCCTCGGTCACGCTGTGGGCATGGCCGCCGTGCGCGACGAAGTCGAGCGTGACGTCGCGCAGGCCGTCGGCCAGGTGCTGCGAGCAGGTCCAGGGCACGAGCACGTCGTCCTTGGCGGCCGCGATCAGCGCGGGCGCGGCGATCTCGCCGAGGCGCGCGGCGACGTCGAAGGCGCGCAGCGCGCCGATGCGCGCGCGCATGTTGGCCTCGCCCGGAAAGTGCGCGAAGGCATGGTCGACCTCGTCGGCCACGCGCTGCGCATGCTCGGCGGACCAGGCCGCGGGGTACAGGAAGATCGGCTGCGCCTCGACGTAGGCGCGCGCGCCGCAGGCGCCGAGCAGCGCGAGCCGCGCGTCGAAGCAGCGCGCCGAATGCGGATTGGGGCGGGCCCACGCGTTGACGAGCACCAGGCTCGCAGTGCGCGCGGGTGCGTCGAGCGCGAGCTGCAGGCCCACGAGGCCGCCGAGCGCGTGGCCCGCGAAGTGGCACTGCGCGGTGTGGGTGGCATCGAGGATCTCGAGCACGTCGCGCGCCATGTCGGCGATCGCATAGGCCTCGGGCAGCGCGCCGGGGCTGCGGCCGGTGCCGCGCTGGTCGTAGGCGATGACGCGGTGGCCGGCGGCGACCAGCGCGCCGAGCTGGGGCTGCCAGAAGCCGGCCGAGCCGCCGAGGCCCGACGACAGCAGCACGGTGGCCGCGGCATCCGAAGGGCCATGCACCTCGTAGTGCAGGGTGCTCATCGAGCTCAGGCCTTGCGGCCCACGTGCGCGATCGAGGCGATCTCGATCAGCGCGTCGGGCTTCACCAGGCCGCACTGGATGCAGAAGCGCGCCGGCTTGGTACCGGGGAAGAACTCGGCATAGACCGCGTTGATCTTCGCGTAGTCGGCCCAGTCCTTGATCATGATCTGGTTGAAGGTCACGTCGTCCATGGTGCCGCCCGCGGCCTCGACCACGCCCTGGATGGTGGCGAGCACATGGCGCGCCTGCGCGGCGGCGTCGCCGACGTGGATCACGTTGTTGTCCTTGTCGAAGGGCAGCGTGCCCGAGACGTAGAGCACGCCGTCGGCGAGCGTGCCGGGCACGTAGGGGGCGAGCGGCACGCCGGTGCCGGGCGGGATGATGGCTTGCTTGGGCATGGGAAGGCTCCTGGAGAAAAGGGGATCAGGCGGTGGCCGTTTCGGCCGGGGCGGGTTGCGGCAGCGCGGCCGGCGCGAAGCTGCGGCAGAAGTGGTCGACCGAGGAGACCCAGCCGAAGAAGGTCTCGACGTTGTAGACCGAGGCCTGCTGGATCGCGGGCCCGCCGAGTTCGTGCGTGGCGTCCTCGAGCATCACGGCGAAGTACTCGAGATGGAAGGCGTCGCGCAGCGTGGACTCCACGCAGACGTTGGTCGCGATGCCGGTGAACACGAGGTGGCGGATGCCGTGCGAGCGCAGCGTGCTGTCGAGCGTGCTGTTGAAGAAGCCGCTGTAGCGCGTCTTGGGCACGACGATGTCGCCGGGCTGCGGCTTCATCTCGTCGATGAGCTCGTAGTCCCAGCCGCCCTTGGCGAGGAAGCGGCCCTGCAGCTCGGGCCGCGCGCGCATGGTCTTGAGCGCGTTCGACTTGTGCCAGTTGGGCGAGCCGGGGCCGCCGGCCTCGACATAGCCGGCGTCCCAGCCGTTCTGCAGGAACACGACCAGCAGGCCGGCCGCGCGCGCCGCGGCGATGGCGCGCACGATGCCGGCGATGGTGCCCTGCGCGCCCGAGATGTCGAAGCCGGCCGAATCGACGTAGCCGCCGAGCGAGGCATAGGCGTTCTGCATGTCGACCACGACGAGCGCGGTGTCGCTTGCATGCAGCGCGAGCGGCTCGGGGCGCGCGGGCAGGATCAGCGGGGCGGGTGCGCCCGCGGCGCGCGGCGCGCCGACGGGCGTGGTCGAGGTGAGGGTGGCGTTGCGGGCCGGTGCGTTCATGGCGTGCTCCGGGTCAGGCCGCGAGGCGTTCGGGTTCGACGCGCGAGGCCACCGGGCTCGGCACGTGCGCGCGGCTCTTCATCAGCGGCTGGATGCGCTCGCCGAAGGCCTCGACGCCCGCGAGGAAGTCATCGAAGGTCAGCAGCACGCCCTCGGTGCCGGGTACCTCGGCCACCTCGTCGAGCAGGCGCGCCACGGTCTCGTAGGAGCCCACGAGCGTGCCCATGTTGATGTTCACGGCCGAGGTCGGGTCGGCCATCTGCCGCACGTTGGTGTCGGCGCCCGACCTGGTGTCGGCCGCGCCCTGCGCGCCGAGCCAGGCGATGGCCTCGCTGTCGGCGCCGGCCTTGTAGTGCTCCCACTTGGCGCGCGCGGCCTCGTCGGTCTCGTCGGCGATCACCATCATCAGCACGTAGCTGGTGACGTGGCGGCCCGTGGCGGCACTGGCCTCGATCAGCTTCTCGGCCGCGGGCGCGAAGGCGCGCGGCGTGTTCACGCCCTTGCCGAAGCAGAAGTTGTAGTCGGCGTACTTGGCGGAGAACGCCATGCCGGCGTCGCTCTGGCCGGCGCAGATCACCTTCATGTCGGCCTGCGGGCGGGGGCTCAGGCGGCAGTCGTCCATCTGGAAGTGCGCGCCCTTGAAGTCGGAGCGGCCCGTGCCCCAGAGGTCGCGCAGCACCTGGATGTATTCGGACAGGTATTCGTAGCGCGTGCCGAAGAACTGGTCGCCGGGCCACATGCCCATCTGCGAGTACTCGGGGCGCTGCCAGCCGGTGACGAGGTTGAGGCCGAAGCGGCCGTTGGAGATCGAGTCGATGGTCGAGGCCATGCGCGCGACGATGGCCGGCGGCATGACCAGCGAGGCCGCAGTGGCGAACAGCTTGATCTTCGTGGTGACGGCCGCGAGCCCGGCCATGAGCGTGAAGGACTCGAGGTTGTGGTCCCAGAACTCCGTCTTGCCGCCGAAGCCGCGCAGCTTGATCATCGACAGCGCGAAGTCGACGCCGTAGTGCTCGGCCTTCAGCGTGATCGCCTTGTTGAGCTCGAAGCTGGGCTTGTACTGCGGGGCGTTTTCGGACAGCAGCCAGCCGTTGTTGCCGATGGGGATGAAGATGCCGACGTTCATGGAAGGGCTCCGGTTGCGGGATGGCGAGGCTCCTTGCATGCGGCGTGCCAGTAGAGAAAATCCTTTCAAATCAATGGCTTGATGATTTTTGAGGCTTTTGTTTTGTCCAAATGGTCCAAAGTGGAGCGGTCGATCGCCCGAGGCTGCGGCGGCACGGTGCGCGCCGTGCCAAAGCAGTGCAGTGCCCGCGTCACGCACGGCGCGGCAGAATCACGCCCATGCCCAAGTCCCCACTCCGCACCGCCGCGGCCATCGGCGGCACCGCCGACGACATCGAGGCCGCCTTCTACGAGGCGCTGCAGCGCGGCGACATCGACGCGCTGATGGCCTGCTGGGCCGACGAGGACGAGGTGTTCTGCGTCCATCCGGGCGGTCCGCGGCTGGTGGGCACGGCGGCGATCCGCTCGGCCTTCGAGCAGATGTTCGGCAACGGCGCGATCCACGCCACGCCCGCGCACGTGCGCAAGATCGACTCGATCGCGAGCGCGGTCCACAACGTGCTCGAGCGCATCGAGGTGCTCACGGTCGAGGGACCGCGCCATGCCTTCGTGCTGGCGACCAACGTCTATCACAAGACCGCGCAGGGTTGGCGCATGGTGGCGCACCATGCGAGCCCGGGCAGCGCGCGCGAGCCCGACGACGCGAACGAACTGCCGCAGATGCTGCACTGAGCGCCGGGCGTTCTCTTCCTTCGTTCGATGTCCGCGTTCCTACCTTCTTCCTTTCCCTCCGGCACGCCCGACACGTCGTCGCCGTCCGCGATGGACTACCTGGCGCCACGCTGGCTGCCCGGCGGCAATTTGCAGACGATCTGGGGCGCGCTCTATGCGCGCCGCTTCGAGGGTGCGGCACCGGTCTACCGGCGCGAGCGCTGGGCCGCGCCCGACGGCGACTTCGTCGACGTGGACTTCGCCGATGCGCCCGGTTCGCGGGGCGAGGCTGGCGGCCGGCCCTTGCTGGTGCTGTTCCACGGCCTCGAAGGCTCCTCGCGCAGCCACTATGCCGAGGCCTTCGCCGACTTCGCCGCCGCGCGCGGCATGGACTTCGCGGTGCCGCATTTCCGCGGCTGCAGCGGCGAGATGAACCTCGCGCCGCGTGCCTACCACTCGGGCGACTTCGAGGAGATCGGCTGGATCCTGGCGCGCATGCGCGCCAGCCGCAAGGACGGCGTGCCGGTGCTCGCGGCCGGCGTCTCGCTCGGCGGCAACGCGCTGATGCGCTGGGCCGGCGAGGCCGGCGAGAGCGCCTCGCGGGTGGTGGGCGC
Organism: Variovorax sp. GW821-FHT10D07; assembly: GCF_059415325.1. Classification (NCBI taxonomy): domain Bacteria; kingdom Pseudomonadati; phylum Pseudomonadota; class Betaproteobacteria; order Burkholderiales; family Comamonadaceae; genus Variovorax; species Variovorax sp. GW821-FHT10D07. The sequence continues at coordinate 472,655 of NZ_JBWKMZ010000004.1, forward strand.
GGTGGCCTCGGTGTGCTCGCCGCTCGATCTCGCGGCGGGCGGCGATGCCATCGGCCGCGGCTTCAACCGGCTGGTCTACACCCGCATGTTCCTCGCGACCATGAAGCCCAAGGCGCTGGCCAAGCTGGCGCAGTTCCCGGGGCTGTTCGATGGCGCCCGGCTCGCGGCCGCGCGCGACCTGCGGACCTTCGACGACGTCTTCACCGCGCCGCTGCACGGCTTCGTCGATGCGGACGACTACTGGCGGCGCGGCTCGGCCAAGCCGCACCTGGGCGCGATCCGCGTGCCCGCGCTGGCGGTCAACGCGCGCAACGATCCCTTCATTCCCGCGGCCAGCCTGCCGCGGCCCGGCGAGGTCGGCCGCCACGTCACGCTGTGGCAGCCCGCGTACGGCGGCCATGTGGGCTTTCCGATGGGGCGGCCGCCGGGCCATGTGCGCGGCATGCCCGAGCAGGTCGGGCGCTGGCTCTGCCGCCAGGCCGGCGTGCCGGCCGACGCGGTGCGCGCCGCGCCCCGAGGACAATGAGGCCATGGACGACATCGTCAGACAGGCCCTGGCCAAGTGGCCCAACGTTCCGCACTGCTACGGCTGGCTCGGCCTCGACGCGCGCGGCAACTGGTACATGCGCGACGACCGCACCCAGGCCCAGGGACCGTTTCCGGCCGCCAAGGGCTCGATGCTGCGGCACGACAAGCTGATCGACTTCATCCACCGCAACTACGAGCACGACGACGACGGCCAGTGGTTCTTCCAGAACGGGCCGCAGCGCGTCTACGTGGAGCTGGAGGCGGCACCGCTGGTGTGGCGCATCGCCGAGACCGGCTTCGCGGTGACGGCCCACACGGGGCAGGCCGTCGAGGTCACGGGCTGCCTGCTCGACGAGCACGGGCACCTCTATCTGTCGGCGGGCCTCGGCCTGGGGCTGGTCCACACGCAAGACGTGGGACTCGCCGCCGATGCGATCGAGCAGGGGCTGTGGACGCCCGAGACGGTGACGGCGGCGGAACTGCCGGCGCGCTTCGGGCATGTGCTGAGCCCGGCCGAACGCCATGCCGCGCAAGCCTGAACTGCTATCTAAAACGTAGCGAGCGAACACGAAAAAGCCGGCGCGAAGCCGGCTTTTTGCTGGGTGGACGCGGCGCGCGGGCCGCGGTCCTCTTCCGAATTACTTGCTGGCGCTGGCCGCCGGAGCCGCAGGCGCCGCGCCCGAAGCCGCGGGTGCCGCGGCGGCCGATGCGCCATCGGCCGGGGCTGCCGCCGCCGGACGCTCGGGCACCGGGAACTTGGCGCCGCCGGCATTGGCCATGTAGACCACGGCACGGCCGATCTCGAGGTCCTCGAAGTCGCCGCCGCCCTGGGCCGGCATCGCGCCCTTGCCCTTGAGCGCATGCTCGAGCAGCGTGGCGTAGCCCTGACCGATGCGCGGGCCCCAGGCAGCCGCGTCGTTCAGGTGCGGTGCGCCGGGAATGCCAGGCGCGCCGTGGCAGGCGACGCACTGGGCCTTGAACACCGCTTCGCCGGCCGCCAGCGGGCGGTTGGCATCGCGGATCTCGATCGCGCCGATCTTCTTCAGGCGCTCGCCGACCTCGCGGTCGCGGGCTTCCTGGGTGACGCCGTAGAGCGCCATGTTGTCGCCCTCGGCGGTGCCTGCCGGCTTGTTGCCGGACACCACGTAGGCCACGAGGCCCACGATGATGAAGATGGGTGCGAGGAAGGAGAAAAAGACCGCCAGCAGCAGTTGCTTGGGATTCTTGATCGGACCGGTGTGGGCTTCTTCGGTGGCCTGGTAATGCGGGTCTGCGCTCATGGCGTCCTCAAAATCGGGGGCTCGTCGGGGGGCGTTTTTCGAATCAACCGACGATTATAGAGAGGCCCTTCGCCGCAAGGCGAAGGGCCTGTCGCATGAGCGTGCGCGGATTTGCGCGCAAACAACCGTCGAGGCGGCTTCAGCCCTTGCGGCGGATGACGACGGCGGGCGGCGTTTCGGTCGCGCCGGTCGTGGCCGCGGGTGCCGCGCCACCGCTCGCGCCGCTCGTCGCGGTGCCGGCCGCGGCCGTATCGCGCGAGGCCCAGCCGCCGCCCAGCGTCTTGTACAGCGTGACCTGGTTCTGCAGCAGTTGCAGCTGCGTGGTCACCGCCGACTGCTGCGCCGTGAACAGCGAGCGCTGCGCGTCGAGCAGATCGAGCGCGCTGGCCACGCCGTTGCGGTAGCGCAGGTCCGAGAGCTTGAAGCGCACCGCCTCGGCATCGGCCTGCGCCCGCTGCGCGCGCGCCTGCTCGCCGAAGGTGGCGCGGCCCGCGAGCGCATCGGCCACTTCGCGAAACGCGGTCTGGATCGACTTCTCGTACTGCGCCACCGCGATCTCGCGCCCGGCCTTGGCCGAGTCGAGGCCCGCGATGTTGCGGCCCGCGTCGAACAGCGGCAGCGTGACCGAGGGCGCGAAGCTCCAGGCCTTGGTGCCGCGGTCGAACAGGTTCGAGAACTCGCTGCTCGCGGTGCCGATCGAGGTGGTCAGCGAGACGCGCGGGAAGAAGTTCGCGCGCGCCGCGCCGATGTTGGCGTTGGCGCCGATCAGCTGCTGCTCGGCCGCGCGGATGTCGGGCCGCTCGGCCAGCAGGTCGGAGGGCAGGCCCGCGGGCACGTCGGGGATCGGGCGGATGCCGCCCAGGCCCTTGGCGCCCGCGAAGGCGCTGGCCGGCACCGGTGCACCCAGCAGCAGCGCGAGCGCGTTCTCGTCCTGCTGGCGCGTGCGCAGCTGCTGCGCATAGGCGGCGCGCGCGGTCTCGGCCAGCGAGTTGGCGGCCTGGAAGTCGAGCTCGGACGACACGCCGTTGTCGAAGCGCAGCTTGGTCAGCCGCACCGATTCCTCGCGCGTGCTCAAGGTCTGGCGCGTGATCTCGAGCAGCTCGTCGTCGGCCAGCACCGTGAGCCAGCCGTTGGCGACCGCGGCGATCAGGCTGATCTGCGCGGCCTTGCGCGTTTCGTCGGTCGCGAGGTACTGCGCCAGCGCCTGGTCCTTCAGCGCGCGGATGCGGCCGAAGAAGTCGATCTCCCAGGCGGTGATGCCGAGGTTGACCGAGTACTGCGACGTCACGCTGCCCTGGCTGCTGTCGATCGCCTGGTACGGGTTGGGGCTCGAGCGCGAGCCGTTGCCCGACAGGCCCAGCGCGGGGAACAGGTCCGCGCGCTGGATCTGGAACTGCGCGCGCGCCTGCTCGATGTTGAGCACCGAGACGCGCAGGTCGCGGTTGTTGGCCAGCGCGGTCTGGATCAGGCCCGCGAGGCGCGGGTCGGTGAAGAAGTCCTGCCAGGGCATGGCGGACGCCGCCGGCCCGGCCGGCTGCGCCGGGTCGCCCGGGTAGGTGGTGGGCACCGGCGCCGCGGGGCGCTCGTAGGTGGGGATCAGCGAGCAGCCGGCCAGCAGCAGCGTGGCCGCCAGCGCGGTGGGAATCAGTCTGTTATTGAGATTCATGTTTTTCCTCCGAGATGCCGGCGGCTTGCGCATGCCGCTTGTCGGCCTCGTGCTGGCGCGCGCTGCCCTTGAACAGCGTGCGCACCACCACGAAGAAGACCGGCACGAAGATCACCGCGAGCAGGGTGCCCGTCACCATGCCGCCGAGCACGCCGGTGCCGATGGCGCGCTGGCTCGCCGAGCCGGCACCCGAGGCCGTGAACAGCGGCACCACGCCGAGGCCGAAGGCCAGCGAGGTCATGATGATCGGCCGGAACCGCAGGTGCGCGGCCTCGAGCGCCGACTCGATCACGCCGCGGCCCTGCGCCTGCAGGTCCTTGGCGAACTCGATGATCAGGATCGCGTTCTTCGCCGACAGGCCGATGATCGTGATCAGGCCCACCTGGAAGTACACGTCGTTCGAGTACGAACGCAGCAGCGTCGCGAGCAGCACGCCGATCACGCCCAGCGGCACCACCAGGATCACCGACAGCGGGATCGACCAGCTCTCGTACAGCGCGGCCAGGCAGAGGAACACCGCCAGGATCGCGAAGCCGTAGAGGATCATGGCCTGCGAGCCGGCGAGCTTTTCCTCGCGCGACTGGCCGGTCCATTCGAAGCCGAAGCCTTGCGGCAGCTGCGAGGCGAGCTTTTCCATCTCGGCCATCGCGGCACCGGTGCTGTAGCCGGCCGCCGCGTCGCCGCTGATGCGCATCGCGGGATAGCCGTTGTAGCGCACCGTCTGCGTCGCGCCGGTGACCCACTTGGTGGTCGCGAACGCGCCCAGCGGCACCGGCTGGCCCTGTGCGTTGGTCGCGTTGAGCTTGAGCATGTCCTCGGGCTGCATCCGCGCCGGTGCGTCGGCCTGCACCACCACGCGCTGCAGGCGGCCGCGGTTCGGGAAGTCGTTGATGTAGCTCGAACCCAGCGCGGTCGACAGCGCGCCATTGATCGCGTCGAAGCTCACGCCCAGGGCGTTGGCCTTGTCGCGGTCGATGTCGATCTGCAACTGCGGTGCGTCTTCCAGGCCGTCGGGACGGACCTGCGACAGGATCTTGCTCTGCGAGGCCATGCCCAGCAGCTGGTTGCGCGCGTTGACGAGCGCCTCGTGGCCCGCGCCCGAGCGGTCCTGCAGCCGGAAGCTGAAGCCGCTGGCGTTGCCCAGCTCGGGAATCGGCGGCGGGCTCAACGGATAGATGAAGGCGTCGCGGATGCCCGAGAGCGCGCCGAAGGCCCGGCCGGCGAGCGCGCTGGCCGAGTTGCCCGGGTCCTTGCGCTCCTCCCAGTCCTTGAGCGTCACGAAGGCGAGGCCCGCGTTCTGGCCCTGGCCCGAGAAGCTGAAGCCCATCACGCTCACGATGCTCTGCACTTCGGGCTGCTTCATGATGAAGCCCTCGACCTGCTGCATCACCGACAGCGCGCGTTCCTGCGTCGCGCCCGGCGGCAGCTGCACGTTCACGATGATGTTGCCCTGGTCTTCCTGCGGCAGGAACGAGCTCGGCAGGTGCGTGTAGAAGTACACCACCGCGCCGATGATCGCCGCGTAGATGATCAGGTAGCGCGCGGCGCGGCGCAGGATGCGCGCGACGACGCTTTCATAGCCCTTGGCGGTGCGCGAGAAGCCGCGGTTGAACCAGCCGAAGAAGCCGCGCTTCTCGTGGTGGTGGCCGGCTTCCACCGGCTTGAGCAGCGTGGCGCACAGCGCCGGCGTGAGCGACAGCGCCATGAAGGCCGAGAAGCCGATCGAGGCCACCATCACCGCCGAGAACTGACGGTAGATGTTGCCGGTCGAGCCCGCGAAGAAGGCCAGCGGCACGAACACCGAGATCAGCACCACGGTCACGCCGATGATGGCGCCCGAGATCTGCTGCATCGCCTTGCGCGTGGCTTCCAGCGGCGACAGCCCCTCTTCGCTCATGATGCGTTCGACGTTCTCCACCACCACGATCGCGTCGTCCACCACGATGCCGATCACCAGCACCATGCCGAACATGGTCAGCACGTTGATCGAGAAGCCCAAAGCGAGCAGGGTGGCGAAGGTACCGAGCAGCGCGATCGGCACCACGATGGTCGGGATGATCGTGTAGCGCCAGTTCTGCAGGAACAGGAACATCACGAGGAACACCAGCGCGACGGCCTCGAACAGCGTCTTCACCACTTCGGTGATCGAGATCTGCACGAAGCGCGAGCTGTCGTAGGGGATGTCCCATTTCACGCCCTTGGGGAAGTAGCGTTCGAGCTCGACCATCTTCGCGCGCACGGCCTTGGCCGAGCGCAGCGCGTTGCCGGTCGGCGTGGGCTGCACGCCGACGCCCACCGCGGGCACGCCGTTCAGGCGCGCCGAGGTGGCATAGCTCTGGCCGCCGAGTTCGACGCGCGCCACGTCCTTCAGGCGCACGGTCGAGCCGTCGGTGTTGGCGCGCAGCACGATCTCGCGGAACTGCTCGACGCTGGTGAGTTGGCCGTTGACCGTCACCGTGGCGGCGATGGCCTGGCCCGGCACGTTCGGCAGGTCGCCGAGCGTGCCCGAGGCCACCTGCGCGTTCTGGGCGCGGATCGCGGTGTTGACGTCGGACGGCGACAGGTTGAAGCCCTGCAGCTTGGCCGGATCGATCCAGATGCGCATCGCATTCTCGGAGCCGAACAGCTGCACCTTGCCCACGCCCTCGATGCGCTGCAGCTCGGGCACGATGTTGCGCGCGACGTAGTCGCCGAGCGCCACCGGGTCGACGTCGGGGTTGTCCGACGAGAGCAGCGCGAACAGCAGGAAGTTGTCGCGCGACTTGTCGACCTGCACGCCCTGTTGCGTCACGGCCGAGGGCAGCCGCGGCGTGGCGCGCGAGAGCCGGTTCTGCACGTCGACCTGCGCGAGGTCTTCATTGGTGCCGGGCTCGAAGCTGATGGTGATCGCGCCGGTACCGTCGGCCTGCGCCACCGATTCCATGTAGATCAGGCCGGGCGAGCCGTTCATTTCGCGCTCGATGACGGACAGCACGCTGTCCTCGAGCGTCTGGGCCGAGGCACCCGGATAGGCCACGTTGATCACGATGGCGGGCGGCGCCACCGGCGGGTACTGGGCGATCGGCAACTGCGTGATGGACACGCCGCCGAGAACGATGACGAACAGTGCGATCACCCACGCGAAGATGGGTCGATCGATGAAGAATTTGGCCATTGCGGGCGCGCTCCTTGATTACTTCTTCTCGGCCGGAGCCGAGGCTGCCTTCTGGGGGGCGGGTGCCGCGCCAGAGGCTGCCGGCGCGGCGGCGGGCGCCGCACCGTTGGGATTCGGTTTCGTCCACGGGACGGCCTTCACGGGCGTGCCCGGCGGCATCATCTGCAGGCGCTGGAAGCCGTCGACCATCACCTGTTCGCCGGCCTTCAGGCCTTCGAGCACCACCCACTGGTTGTCCTTGGCGGCGCTGATCTTCACCGTGCGCTGGCTCAGCTTGCCGTCGGCGCCCACCACCGTCAGGTGGTCACCCTGCTGGGTGCGCGTGACCGCCTGCTGCGGCACCGTGATCGCGTTGCTGACCTGCGCCTGCTCGAGCTTCACGCGCACGTAGAGGCCCGGCAGCAGCTCGCCCTTGGGGTTGGGGATCTCGGCGCGCAGCGTGACCTGGCCGGTGGTGGCGTCGACCGTGAGGTCGGAGAACAGCAGCTTGCCGTCCTGGCCGTAGTCGGTGCCGTCCTCGAGCACCAGGCGGATGCTGGCCGCGTCTTCGCCGCTGGCGCGCTTGTACTGGCCCGCGGCGACCGCGCGGCGCAGCTTCAGCACGTCGGAGGCCGACTGGGTGAAGTTCACGTACAGCGGATTGATCTGCTGCACCACGGCCAGCTCGGTGGCATCGCCCTGGCCGACCAGCGCGCCTTCGGTGACCAGCGCGCGGCCGATGCGGCCCGAGATCGGCGAGGTCACGTCGGCGTAGCCCTGGTTGATCTTCGCGGTCTGCAGCGCGGCGCGGCTGGCGGCCACGTCGGCCTCGGCGGTCTTCTGCGAAGCCACCGCGTTGACGTATTCCTGCTTGCTCACGGCATTGGCCTCGACCAGCGGCTTGTAGCGGTCGGCCAGGGCCTTGGCCTGCGCGGCATTGGCTTCGGAGCGGGCCAGCGCGGCCTGCGCGTTCTGCGTGGCGGCCACCAGCGGTGCCGGATCGATGCGGAACAGCAGCTGGCCGGCCTTCACGTCGCTGCCTTCGCGGAATTCGCGCTTCAGCAGGATGCCGGCGGCACGGGCGCGCACCTGGGCGACGCGCGAGGCCTCGAGGCGGCCCGGCAGTTCGGTCACCAGGCCGACATCGCCCGGCGCCGCGACGATCACGCCCACTTCAGGGGCGGGATGGCCGCCGCCGCCACCACCGGCAGCACCGGCGCCGGCTGGCGCGTCGCTCTTCGAACAACCCGCGATGACCAGCAACACGACGGCAGCCACGGTCGCGAGGCGCGGCGAAAGAAACGATGGGCGCGAAACATGCAGGAGAGGCATGCGATTCCTTTGAAGCGAAGACGGGAGACGGCGATTCTTGCGGCCGCGCCGGAAAGCCAGCACGGCCAGGTGGGCCATCGGGAAGGGCGACAGTTTACATACATTCATGGATGTATAGTGACATCCACGCAATGGCCCCACGATATGCAAAGGGCGTTGCCTTTACAAATCAGGAGACTTGGTGGCACGTCGTACGAAGGAAGAAGCACTGGCGACGCGGAATCGACTGCTCGATGCCGCGGAGTTGCTGTTTCAGGCGCAAGGGGTCTCCCAGACCACGCTGCAGCAGATCGCGCAGCAGGCCGGGGCGACGCGGGGCGCGATCTATTGGCATTTCAAGGACAAGGCCGATCTCTTCAACGCGATGATGGAGCGGGTCATTCTTCCGCTGGAGGCGCCGCCCAAGGCCGCGGCCTTGAGCCATGACGACCCGCTGGCCGAGATCGAGGAGGGCATGGTGCATGCGCTGACCCTCATGACCACCGACCCGCAGGTGCGCCGCGTGTTCGACGTGGCGACCCACAAGGTCGAATACACCCACGACATGGCCTCGGTGCAGCAGCGTCACCTCGATGCGCGCAACGCCTGCGTGGTCGATTTCGAGAAGGCCCTGCGGCTGGCCGCGCGGCGCGCCCGCATCAAGCTGCCGGTGCCCGGCAGCGTGGCGGCGCAGGGGCTGCATGCGCTGATCAGCGGACTGATCCAGAACTGGCTGCTCGATCCCGCGGCCTTCGACCTCGTGCCCACGGGCCGGCGCACCTTCCGCGTGTACCTCGCGGGCCTTGGTTTCGCGCGGCAGACGGGGGCGAATGGCGCGGCCGTGCACGAAGCCGAAACAGCGGCCGCGTGATAGGCGATAATGCGAGGCTCCGGTTTCACCGGAAACCCATTTCTCGCTGTATTTCAACGGATAGAATTCGGCCCTCCGAAGGCTGAGATCCAGGTTCGATTCCTGGCGGCGGGACCAGACACACGGCAAAAAGGCCGGAAGCTCCAAGGGGCTTCCGGCCTTTTTCATGGGGCGGTCATCGGGCGAAGGCGGATCGCCCGCGCTTCAGACCCGGCAATCTGGCGCCAGCCGGTCGAGCGTCTGCACGATGCGCATCGACAGCCGCTGCGAATAGGCGCCCGCCGGATGCAGGATGTCGGCCATCTCGTTGGCCCTGAACTCTTCCGCGCCCCAGTCCGCGAAGCCCGCGCCGGTGTCCTGCGCCACCTTGCGGATGGCCGCGTCGTACTTGTCGCGGCCCGGCACCGGAATGCGCTGGCGCGACAGCCCCGTGACGATCACGACCCGGCCCTCGCGCATCGCGGTGGCGATCATGCTGCGCAGCGGCGCCTCCACCGGCAGCGACAGCGCCGCGTCGTTGATGCCGTGGCCGATGACCACGAACCGCGCCTCGCGCTTCTCGCTCGCGAAGCTCGCCGCGCGCGTGGTGGCCGTCTCGCCATTGGCGGTGCGGTCGTCGATGGTGTAGCGCGGCCGCAGCCGCTTCAGCGCTGCGGCCGGCGGTTCGGCCAGCCGCAGGTTGCCGCCGTAGCCGCCGTGCAGGATCGAGTCGCCATAGAGCACGACGCTGCAATTGGGAGCGGCCGCGACGGCAGGGGCCGCCGGCCTGGTGGGCGCGGCGGCGACCTGGGGCGGCGCCTCGGGCGCGCGCTGCACGGCCGGGGCAACCGGTGCCGCCGGCGCGAGCGCCACGGGCGCGGGCGGCCGGGCCTTGTCGGGGGCAGACACCCCGCAGGCCGCGAGCGCGCAGGCACCCAGGAGTGAAAGGAGGGCCCGCGACGCGCGCGAGGCCTGGCGCGCACGGGCGTGCACTGCGAGATGGGAAGACATGGGAGGGGAGTCCGGTTCCGGGTGTCGCCATCTTGCGAGTGCAATGTGGAGCAACTGTGAAGATCGTACCGCCGGCATGGCCTTGCTTGCTTTTGCGGCCCGTCGCGCAGCCAATCGCCGCAGGGCCGCCCGTGCCATCGGCCCGCGCGGCATCATCGGCATCCATCATGAGAATCGGCATCCGGACCAAGCTCTTCTTCTTCGTGCTGGTGGCTTGCGCCGCCGTGGTGGTGGTTCAGGCCGGCGCCATGCGCTTCGTGTTCGCGCGCGGCTTCCTCGGCTACCTCAACCAGCAGGGCCGCGCGCACGTCGAGGAGATGCTGCCGCGCGTGGCCGCGGCCTATGCGGCGCATGGCGACTGGCAGTTCCTGCGGCAGGACTTCCGCAACTGGATGGAACTGGTGCTGCCGATCGCGCGCGAGCCTGGCGTGGATCCGGCGCCGCAGCTCGCCTCGTCCGACCAGACCGGCGCCCTCGCGCGCATCGGCCTGCTCGACGCGCAACTGCGCCGCGTGGTCGGCAATCCCTCGGTCGGGCCGGACTCGATCCGGCTGCCGGTGACGGTCGACGGGCGCATCGTCGGCTGGGTGGCGATGGTGCCCTTCGAGGACGTGCTGCCCAAGGACGACGCACGCTTCCTCGAGCGGCAGTTCAAGGCCCTGACGCTGATCGGCCTGGGCTCGATCGCGGTGGCGGCGCTGCTGACCTTCGTGCTGTCGCGCGCGCTGCTGCGGCGGGTGCGCGGCATGGCCGGCGCCACGCAGCGGCTGGCCGCCGGTGACTACGCCTCGCGCATCGAGGTCGGATCGAACGACGAGCTCGGCCATCTCGCGAAGGACTTCAACCGCATGGCGCAGACGCTGGAGCACACCGAGCGCGCGCGTCGCACCTTCATGGCCGACATCTCGCACGAGCTGCGCACGCCGCTGGCGGTGCTGCGCGCCGAGCTCGAGGCGATCCAGGACGGCATCCGCTCGACCACCGCGCAGTCGGTCGATGCGATGCATGCCGAGGTCGGCCGGCTGGGCAAGCTGGTCGACGACCTGCACGACCTCTCGCTGACCGACATCGGCGCGATGACCTACCGGCGCACGCCGATCGACGTCGCGACCGTGCTGCGCGCGGCGGTCGGCAGCATGCAGGGCCGGCTCGAGGCGGAGGGCCTCGAGCTGCGGGTGCGGATCGCGCAGGCACCGCTGTCCATCAGCGGCGACGAGCGGCGGCTGCAGCAGCTGGCGGCGAACCTGCTCGAGAACTCGCTGCGCTACACCGACCGCGGCGGCGTGGTGCAGGTGCGCGCCGACCGCCACGAGGGCGGCGTGCGCATCGTGGTCGAGGACGGCGCGCCTGGCGTGCCGAGCGACAAGCTCGAGAAGCTGTTCGAGCGCTTCTACCGCGTCGAGGGCTCGCGCAACCGCGCCAGCGGCGGCAGCGGGCTGGGCCTGGCGATCTGCCGCAACATCGTCGAGGCGCACGAGGGCCGCATCCAGGCCCAGGCCTCGCCGTTCGGCGGACTGCGCATCGTCATCGACCTGCCGGGGATCGATGCATGAGCATGAGCCTTCCGACCCTGGGCCATGTGCTCGTCGTCGAGGACGAGCCGCGGCTGGCGGCCGTGCTCGGCGACTACCTCGCGGCGGCCGGCTACACGCACCACTGGGTCGCCGACGGCAACGCCGCGCTGCCGGCCTTCCATGCGCAGCGGCCCGACCTGGTGCTGCTCGACCTGATGCTGCCCGGCCGCGACGGCGTGGAGATCTGCCGCGACCTGCGGCGCCTCGGCGCGGTGCCGGTGATCATGGTCACCGCGCGCGTCGAGGAGGTCGACCGCCTGCTGGGGCTGGAGATCGGCGCCGACGACTACGTGTGCAAGCCCTTCAGCCCGCGCGAGGTGGTGGCGCGCGTGGGCGCGGTGCTGCGGCGGCATCGTGCCGCGAGTGCCAGGCCCGCGGCCACGCTGGCGCAGGCCCCGCTGCTGGTGGTCGAGGCCACGGGCCGCGCCAGCGTGCGCGGCCGCGAGCTCGATCTCACGCCGGTCGAGTTCCGCCTGCTGGCCGTGCTGCATGGGGCGCTGGGCCGTGCCTTCTCGCGCGACCAACTGCTGGGCCGCATCTACGACGACCGGCGCGTCGTGACCGACCGCACCATCGACAGCCACGTCAAGAACCTGCGCCGCAAGCTCGCCGAGGCCGGTGGTTCGGAAGACTGGATCAAGTCGATCTACAGCGTGGGCTACCGCATGGAGCTTTAAGGCCCGGCGTCGGCGAAGTGCGAGGGCGGGCGGCCCAGCGTGCGTCGGAACATGGTCGAGAACGCGGCGGGGCTGTCGTAGCCCAGGTCCAGCGCCACCGTCGTCACGGGCTCGCCGGCCGCTAATCGCGACAGCGCCAGCAGCACGCAGGCGCGCTGGCGCCACTGGCCGAAGGCCATGCCGGTCTCGCGGCCGAAGCGGCGGCTGAAGGTGCGTTCGCTCACATGCAGCCGCGCGGCCCATTGCGCCGGCGTGGCGTGGATGTCGGGCGCGCGCAGGAAGTCCAGGCACAACGCGGCCAACGCCGGCTCGCGCGGCAGCGGCAGGTGCAGCGGCAGCGCCTCGGCGCGCGCCAGCTCGTGCAGCGCGAGGCGCATCAGCAGGCCGTCGCGGCCCTGGCGCTCGTACTCGGCGGGCACCTCGACGGCCGCCATCAGCAACTGGCGCAGCAGCGGCGACACCTCGAGCACCTCGCACTGGCGGCCATGGCGCGGCGCCTCGCGCGGTTCGATGTAGAGGCTGCGCGTGCTCACGCCCAGCATGCGCACGCGGTGCGGCTGGCCGGCCGGTATCCATACGCCGCGCTGCGGCGGCACCACCCAGGCGCCGTCGTCGGTGCCGACCTCCATCACGCCGGTGGCGCCGTAGAGGAACTGCGCGCGCCGATGGCTGTGCGTGGGCAGCAGCTGGCCCGGCGGGTAATCGGTGCCGATCGCGAGCACCGGGCGGGCGATGGCGTCGACGGCATCGATCGGGACATTGCGCATGAGGGGAAGAAGTGGCTTGGCCGGAACGAAAACATCATTGTCCGGCTTGCGCGGGCGCGCCGCACGGCAGCGGCCTATCTTCGAGGCCTGTCTTCGTTCTCCTGGAGTGCCTGTCGTGTGGATCTATCTCCTGCTCGCGGTCTTCGGTGGCCTCGCGGGTGTCACCACCGTGCTGTTCGGTTTCGGCGGTGGTTTCGTCGTCGTGCCGCTGCTCTACCGCGTGCTGCTGCTCGCGCATGGCGAGCACAGCGCCACCGGCCGCGCGGCCATGCACATCGCGGTGGCGACCTCGACCTGCGTGATGATCGTGAGCGCGCTGCTCGCCACGCGGCGCCACCAGCGCGCCGGCACCATCGACTGGCCTCTGATCCGGCCGCTGCTGGGCTTCATCGGCCTCGGCGCCATCGTCGGTGCCGCGGCCGCGGTGCAGGCCGATGGCGGGTTCGTGCGGCTGGCCTTCATCGTCTACCTGGGTGTCACCATCCTCGACTGCCTGCTGCGGCCGGGCTTCATCGTGCGCCGTGCCACGGCGACGGCGGCCATCGCGCCGCTCTCGCGCGGCATCGCCACCGCGGGCAGCTTCGTCATCGGCCTGATCGCGGCCTTCCTCGGCGTGGGCGGCAGCGTGATGACCGTGCCGCTGATGCGCCGTCGCGGCATCGACATGACGCGGGCCACCGCCATGGCCAACCCGCTGTCGCTGCCCATCGCGCTGGCCGGCACCGCCACCTACATGGCGCTGGCCTGGCGCTCGGGCGCGGCGCTCGAGGGCTGGCACCTCGGTTACGTGGACCTGCCGGCTTTCGCCGCGCTGGTCGCCGGATCGCTGCTGGGCGTGCGCGCCGCCGCGCCGCTGATCGGCCGCCTGCCCGACCGCGTGCATGCCTGGGGCTACCTCGCGCTGCTGGTGGCGGTGCTGCTGGGCATGCTGCTGCGCTGAGCCGGTTCGCGAAACGCGCGCCTGCTTGTCATCGAAGTTCGACAGTTGGGCGCCGGCGGTTGCGGCGCCGCGCCGGGCCTGCCACCATGGCCGCATGCCTTACCAACTCCATTACTGGCCCACCATCCAGGGCCGCGGCGAATTCGTGCGGCTCGCGCTCGAGGCCGCCGGTGCCGACTATGTCGACGTGGCGCGCGAGCGCGAGGACCAGGGCGGCGGCGAAAGCGCCCTTGGCCGCCGGCTTGCCGATCCCCTGCAGACGCGGCCACCGTTCGCACCGCCCTTCCTCGTCGACGGCGACATCGTCGTCGGCCAGACCGCCGCGATCCTGCTCTACCTGGGGCCGCGCCTGGGCCTGGCCGGCGTCGGCGAATCCGACGGCCTGTGGACGCACCAGCTGCAGCTCACCATCGCCGACGCGGTGGCCGAGGCGCACGACACGCACCATCCGCTCTCGACCGGCGACTACTACGAGGACCAGCGCGACGCCGCGCTGGCGCGTGCGAAGGGCTTCCGCGAGCAGCGCATCCCGAAGTTCCTGAACTGGTTCGAGCGCGTGCTGCAGCGCAATCCCTCGGGTGACCTGCACCTGGTGGGCGACGTGCTGACCTATGCCGACCTCTCGCTGTTCCAGTTGGTCGACGGACTGCAGTACGCCTTTCCCAAGGCCACCGCGCACGCGCTCGCGAAGACGCCGGCGGTGGCGAAGCTGCATGCCAACGTCCGGCGTCGCCAGAGCGTGCAGGCGTACCTGCAGAGCCCGCGCCGCATCGCCTTCAACGAGGAAGGCATCTTCCGGCGCTATCCCGAGCTGGACGCCTGATTCAGCGCACCAGCGCCGCCGCATCGCGCCATGCGGGCAGCGGCACCAGGCCGGCCACGGTCACGGGTTTGGCCTGCGGGCCGAACAGGTAGCGCTTCGGCACGATGCCTTCGAGATGGCCCAGCACGTCGCTGCGGTCGTCGATGAAATGCGTGATGCCCAGTTCGCGGCAGTGGTCGGCCTTCTGCGGACGCTGCAGGCAGAAGCGCAGGTTGCCGAGCGCCATGCCCGTGCGTTCGAAGAAGCGGTGGTGCGTGAGCCAGGCGCGGCTCTTGGCCTGCACGCTTGGACCGCACTTCGACACCAGCCAGACGCGGCCCTCGAAGCGATCGACCAGCGGCGCGACGGCCTCGAACATGCCTTCGTAGGGCGGCGTGTCGAGCGCATTCTGCAGCGAGCCGCCGATGAAGGCGGTGTCGCCGCCGTCGGCCCGCTCGGCCGCGATCAGCACGCGGCCGATGTCGATGCCCAGGCGCGGGAGATGTTGCGATGCGTTCTTCATATCGTGTTTCTTTCTCGTGTGTGCGGTGGATCGTAGGAACGAAGGCCATCACCAGGAACTACCGATATGCGATGAGCTATCCATAGAATGGATAGGTGGACATCCCCCGCACCAACCTCGACGCGCTGCAATCCTTCGCCGTGTTCGCCGACACGCTGAACTTCAGCGAGTCGGCGCGCCTGCTGCACATCAGCCAGCCGGCGTTGCACGCAAAGGTGCGCAAGCTCGCGGAGCAGCTCGACGCCAAGCTCTACCTGCGCGTGGGCAGCGCGCTGCAGCTCACGAGCGCGGGCGAACAGGTGGCGCGCCATGCGCGCGAGCTGCTGCTGCTCAACCAGCGCTTCGTGAAGGGGCTCGCGCAGGGGCAGGAGCAGGCGGTGGTGAGCCTCGCGGCCGGCGAGGGCGCCTACCTCTACCTGCTGGGCAAGGCGCTGTCGCAGTTCTCGGGGCCGGGTGCTTCGCCGCACCTGCAATTGCTCACGCGCAACCGCGACGCCTCGGTGCAGGCGGTGCTTGCGGGCCAGGCGCAGCTGGGCATCGCGCCGCTGGGCGGCGTGCCGGCCGATCTGCATGCGGTGCGGCTCACGGTCGTCGGCCAGGTGCTGGTGCTGCCGCGCGCGCATGCGCTGGCCTCGCGCCGTTCGGTGCGCTTGCGCGACCTGCAGGGCGCGAACCTGATCGTGCCGCCCGCGGGCCGGCCGCACCGCGAGCTGCTCGGCCGGCTGTTGCAGGCCGAGTCGGTGTCGTGGCAGCCCGCGCTCGAGGCCGATGGCTGGGAGCTGATGCTGCGCTTCGCCCAGCTCGGCTTCGGCCTGACGGTGGTGAATGCCTGCTGCCGCATTCCCAAGGGCCTGGTGGCGGTGCCGCTGCAGGGCTATCCGCCGCTCGAATACCACCTGTTCCGCGCGGCCGACCGTCCGCCGTCCGTGCATGCGCAGCGCCTGTGGAATGCGCTGCTCGCGCAGGCCGATCACTGGAAGAACGCATGACGCCCGAGGACGCGAGCCGGTTCATCGCCTACGTGCTGCGGCATGCGCCCGAATCCATCGGGCTGACGCTCGATGCCGAGGGCTGGGCCGAGATCGATGCGCTCGTGGCGGGCGCGGTGGCCGCGGGCCGCGCGCTCACGCATGCGCAGGTCGTGCAGGCGGTCGATGCGGTCGAGCGGGGCGCGAAGAAGCGCTACGCGCTGTCGGCCGATGGCCGTTGCATCCGCGCGCTGCAGGGCCATTCGACACCGCAGGTCCGCCGCAGCTTCGAGCCGGCGGTGGCGCCGGCCGTGCTCTTCCACGGCACGGCCACGCGCTTCCTCGCATCGATCCGCGCCGAAGGCCTGCGGCCCGGCACGCGGCAGCATGTGCACCTGTCGGCCGACGAGGCGACCGCCGTGCAGGTCGGGCAGCGCCATGGCAAGGCGCATGTGCTGCGCGTCGACGCGGGCGGAATGCAGGCGCTGGGCCATGCCTTCCATCGCGCGGAGAACGGGGTCTGGCTCACGGAGGCCGTGCCGCCGCGATTCCTGTCGGGCTGGCCTTCGTCCGTCTGAGCTACGCACCCGAGCGCTGGGTGGTCGAACGCGAACGCGAGCGCTTGCGGGTGGTGCGGGGTTCGGCGGCGGGCAGCGCCGCGGCGCTGCGCAGGTCCTGGTTGCGCTGGTGCGCGCCCGCGATCACACGGCGCAGGCCGCGCTCCATCGACTCGAGCTCCGAAGCCGTCATGTGTTCGTTGAACATCTCGTGGATGAGCTTCTGGTAGGGCGGCCACATCTTGCGGCGCAGCGCGCGGCCCTGCTCGGTCAGCACCGCGACGCGGCCGCGCCCGTCGGTCTCGTCGACCTCGCGCACCACCAGGCCCTCGGCCTCGAGCGTGGTGACGATGCGCGAGATGAAGCTGCGGCTGTAGACCGCGCGCTCCGCGAGTTCGTGCATGCGCATGCGGCCGTTCGGCGAGGCGTCGAGCAGCCACAGCACGTCGTACCAGGTCAGCGGCGGCAGGCCTTCCTTGCGGAAGCTGTCCTCCATGAAGTCGAGCACCAGCACATAGGCGCTGATGAAGGAGGCCCAGGTGGAGGTGCCGCGCACGGCGGTGGAACGGGGCGTTGCCATACGGGTGGAGAGCGCTTTCGGGAGTGAGCCTCGATTCTCTCTCCGCCGCGCCGGCCACCCGGGCGCGCACCGCTATGGGAGTGCCGCGTACCTGGCTTCGGGGTCGATGTCGTAGAGCGACAGGGCCCGTGCCGGCAGCTCCGCGTCGACCACGCCGTCGTCGGCCAGCGCCTTGAGCGCCGCGAGCGCGACGTGATGGCGGTCGACCTCGAAGAAGGCGCGCAGCGATTCACGCGTGTCGGAGCGGCCGAAGCCGTCGGTGCCCAGGGTCACGAAGCGGCGCTCCCCGACGAAGGGGCGGATCTGGTCGGGCACGATCTTCATGTAGTCGGTGGCGGCGATCGCCGGTCCGTCCTGGCCGGCCAGGCACTGCGCGACGTACGAAGCGCGTGGCGCCTGCGCCGGATGCAGGCGGTTCCAGCGCTCGGCTTCGAGGCCGTCGCGGCGCAGCTCCGAAAAGCTGGTCACGCTCCAGATGTCGACGCTCACGCCGAAGTCGCGCTGCAGCAGCGCGGCGGCCGCGATCACCTCGGAGAGGATCGCGCCACTGCCCATCAGCTGCACGTGCGGCGCGCCGGCGGCACGAGTGCCCCGTTTCAGGCGGTACATGCCTTTCACGATGCCTTCCTCGACACCTTCGGGCATCGCCGGATGCGCGGTCTTCTCGTTGAGCAGCGTGAGGTAGTAGAAGACGTCCTCCTGCGGCTCGCCGTACATCCTGCGCAGCCCGTCCTGCACGATGACCGCGATCTCGTACGCGTAGGCGGGGTCGTAGGACACGCAGGACGGGATCACCGACGACAGCACGTGGCTGTGGCCGTCGTCGTGCTGCAGGCCCTCGCCCTCGAGCGTGGTGCGGCCCGAGGTCGCGCCCAGCAGGAAGCCGCGCGCGCGGATGTCGCCGGCGGCCCAGGCCAGGTCGCCCACGCGCTGGAAGCCGAACATCGAATAGAAGATGTAGAACGGGATGGTGGCGACGCCGTGCGTGCTGTGCGCGGTCGCCGCCGCGATCCAGGACGACATCGCGCCCGATTCGTTGATGCCTTCCTGCAGGATCTGCCCCTGGCGGTCCTCCTTGTAGAAGCTCAGCTGGTCCGCGTCCTGCGGCGTATAGAGCTGGCCCACGTGCGAATAGATGCCGACCTGGCGGAACATGCCGTCCATGCCGAAGGTGCGCGACTCGTCGGGCACGATCGGCACCACGCGCGGGCCCAGCACCGGGTCCTTGAGCAGTTGCGCGAGGATGCGCACGAAGGCCATGGTGGTGGCGTACTCGCGCTCGCCGCTGCTTTGCAGATGGCTCGCGAAGGCCGCGAGCGCGGGCGTTGCCAACGGGCCCGGTCCGCGCGAGCGTGACGGCAGGAGCCCGCCGGTGCGCTTCAGGCCGGCCTCGAGGCAGGCGGCTTCGGGGCTGCCGGGCGCGGGCTTGATGTACGGGATCTCCTCGAGCCGCTCGTCGGGCACCGGAATCGCGAAGCGGTCGCGGAAGGCGCGCACGGCGGGGTCGCCCATCTTCTTCAACTGGTGGTTGATGTTGGCCGCTTCGCCGGCCGCGCCCATGCCGTAGCCCTTCACCGTCTTGGCGAGGATCACGGTCGGCTGGCCCGCGTGGCGCACGGCGGCGGCATAGGCCGCGTGCACTTTCAAGGGATCGTGGCCGCCACGGGCGAGGGCGCCGATCTGCGCGTCGTTCAGATGCGCGACCCGCTGGCGCAGTTCGGGGTCCTTGCCGAAGAAGTGTTCGCGCACGTAGTCGCCGCCATGTGCCTTGAAGGCCTGGTATTCGCCGTCGACGCATTCCATCATGCGCCGGTGCAGCCGGCCGTCGTGGTCCTGCGCCAGCAGTTCGTCCCAGCCGCTGCCCCAGACGACCTTGATCACGTTCCAGCCCGCGCCGCGGTAGACGCTCTCGAGCTCCTGGATGATCTTGGCGTTGCCGCGCACCGGGCCGTCGAGGCGCTGCAGGTTGCAGTTCACCACGAAGATCAGGTTGTCGAGCTTCTCGCGGCCCGCCATCGCGACCGCGGCCAGGGTCTCGGGCTGGTCCTGCTCGCCGTCGCCGAGGAAGGCCCAGACCTTGCGGCCCTGCGCCGGGATCAGTCCGCGGTCCTCGAGGTAGCGCATGTAGCGCCCCTGGTAGGCCGCCATCAGCGGACCCAGGCCCATCGAGACGGTCGGGAACTGCCAGAAGTCCGGCATCGTGCGCGGATGCGGATAGGAGGCGAGGCCGCCGCCGATCTCGCGCCGGAAGCGGTCCATCTGCTGCTCCGACAGGCGCCCCTCGAGGTAGGCGCGCGCATAGATGCCCGGCGAGGAATGGCCCTGGATGTAGAGCATGTCGCCGAGGAACTCGGGCGTGGCGGCGCGGAAGAAGTGCCGGTAGCCGGTCTCGTAGAGCGTGGTGGCCGAGGCATAGGTCGCGATGTGGCCGCCGACGCCCGAGTGCTTGCCCGCGCGCAGCACCAGCGCCATTGCATTCCAGCGCAGGTAGGCGTCGAGCCGCAGCTCGATGTTCACGTCGCCCGGAAAGGCCGGCTGGTCGGCGACGCGCACGGTGTTCACGTAGGGCGTGGTGCGCGGCGCGGCATAGCGGCCCGCGGCCGCGTGGTCCTGCTCGATCAGCTGGTCCAGCAGGTAATGGGCCCGGTCGCGGCCTTCGTGGATCACCACGGCGCGCATGGCGTCGAGCCATTCGCGTGTCTCTTGCGGATCGATGTCGTCCGCGCTCGCCAAGTCGTTCATTCGTTGCTCCTTCGTTGTGCGGTTCGTTGTTCGAACGTTGTTCGCATCTCACTAAATTTCATTATGTGGATATGAATCGTGCAATGCGCAACGGCAATGTATCCCCAGTTGATTGCAAATGCAATCAGTTGTGCTGTAACCTGCCTGGCGTGGATCGAGGCGATGGGGGAGGTGAAGAAGGCTGAATTGGCCATGACTCACCGCCATGACCTCGATCTCGGCGGATCTATCTGCATGCGATAGCAACTATTGGTGTGGCAGATCCGTACCCATGCCCACGGCGCCCGCCGGGGCCGAAGACAACCCCTCGAGAACCCAAAGGCATCCATGCCGCCCTCCGACCCGTCATCCAGCTTTCCCACGCCCGCGCAGTTGCGCGACCTCGATCCCACGGACCTCGCCGCGGTGGCCGCCGATCTCCGACGCGTGCTGTTGCGCAGCGTGTCGCGAACCGGCGGCCATCTCGCCTCGAACCTCGGCGTGGTCGAGCTCACGCTCGCCTTGCACCACGCCTTCGACACGCCGCGCGATGCGCTGGTCTGGGACGTCGGCCACCAGTGCTATGCGCACAAGATCCTCACGGGCCGCGGCCCGGCCATGGCCACCCTGCGCAAGGTCGGCGGCCTGTCGGGGTTCACGTCGAGGGACGAATCGCCCTACGACCCCTTCGGTGCCGGCCATGCAGGCACGGCCGTCTCGGCGGCGCTGGGCCTGGCGATGGGCATGCGGGACGATGGCAGGCATGCCGTCGCGATCGTCGGCGACGGCGCGCTGTCGGCAGGCATGACTTTTGAGGCGCTCAACCATGCGGGCAGCTTCGCGACCTTGCCGCTCGTCGTGGTGCTCAACGACAACGGGATGTCGATCTCGCCCGCGCTGGGCGCGCTGCACCAGCATCTGCGCGGGCTGGTCGAGCGCGGCGCTTCCGCTCGCGCTGACCACCGCTCGCTGTTCGAGCTGCTCGGCCTGCGCTACACCGGTCCCGTCGACGGCCATGATGTCGAGGCGCTCGTGGCCGCGTTCCACGCCGCGAAGCGATCGCGCGCGCCGCAGGTCATCCATGTCGTCACGCAAAAGGGCCGGGGCTACGCACCGGCCGAGGCGGACCCGACCACCTACCACGGCCCCGGTCCTTTCGATCTGGCCGTGGGCGTGGTCGCCAAGGCGGCGAGCCGCCCGACCTTCAGCCAGGTCTTCGGCGAATGGGTCTGCGATGCCGCGGCGAACGATCCCGCGGTCGTCGCGATCACGCCTGCGATGCGCGAGGGCTCCTGCCTGGTCGATTTCGAGCGGCGGTTTCCCTCGCGCTTCGTGGATGCCGCCATCGCGGAGCAGCATGCGGTGACGCTGGCCGCGGGGCTCGCGGCGGCCGGCATGCGGCCGATCGTGGCGATCTATTCGACCTTCCTGCAGCGCGGCTACGACCAGCTCATCCACGACGTCTGCCTGCAGAACCTGCCGGTGCTGTTCGCGATCGACCGCGCGGGGATCGCGGGCGGCGACGGCGCCACGCACCTGGGCGCCTTCGATGTCGCAGCGCTGCGCTGCATTCCGAACCTGCTGCTGATGACGCCGGCCGACGGGCACGAGTGCCGGCGGATGCTCGCGCTGGGGCTGGGCCACGACGGGCCGTCGGCGGTGCGCTACCCGAGGGCCGTCGTGCCCGCGGACGACGGCGTTCGCACGGACCAGACCCTGGAGATCGGTCGCGGCGTGATCGTGCGCAGCTCGACGAACAACAGGCCTGCCAGGGTCGCACTGCTCGCCTTCGGTCCCTTGCTCCACGCCGCGATGGAAGCCGCCGAAGCGTTGGACGCGACCGTCGCCAACATGCGCTTCGTCAAGCCGCTGGACGAGGCGCTGCTGCTCGAACTGGCCGCGACGCACGAGGTGCTCGTCACGCTCGAGGAGGCCTCGACCATCGGCGGCGCGGGCGCGGCCTGCGCGGAGCGCATCGCGATGGAGGGGCTGCCCGTGCGGGTGCTGCGCCTGGGCTTGCCCGACGTCTTCATCGGGCATGGGGACCGCAGCGAACTGCTCGCGTTGCAGGGCCTCGATGCGGCGGGCATCGTCGGGGCGATCCGGGCGTTCGTCGAAATGCACTGACGGCCCGCGCAACGCGCGGATGTAGGGCAAACGCGCCTCTTGCCCCGCCGGCATGGCGCGGCGCCAGGGCTCTGCCCGACAATTCGCGCCGAATCCTCCGCATCCGGCGCGCCTTGTTCTTCAAAACCGCTTCCACCGACATCCGCCGTGAAGGCGAGGGGCCCCTGGCCCGGGCGAGGGCGCGCCTGCCGTCGCCGATCGCCTGCCTGGTGTTCGTGCTGTCGGTGGCGCTGCTGGTGGCCATGGGCGCCTTCTTCGGCGACAACGCCGGCAGCAAGTACCCGCCGGGCGCGACGCAGCACATCACGCGGGCCGACTGGCAGGTGCAGCGCGCGAACGGCTTCATGGCGCCACCACTGATCTTCGGCAGCCAGTCGCTGCCCGATGCCTGGCAGCCGGTCGAGCTGCCGCTGGCGCTGCCGATCGCGCTGTTGGCTCAAGCCGACGCCAACACGATCTCGAACCCGGGCAAGGAGACGCGCACCACCTGGCTGCGGCTGAAGGTGCCACCCCATCCCGGCCTGCGCGGACCGCTGGCGCTGTACGGCGCGCGCGTGAAGACCGACGGCACGATCGCGGTCTATGCCGATGGCCGGCTGGTGCACCGCGAGCAGGAGCTGGGGCCGCTGTGGAACAGCACCCGCACGCCGCTGTGGGTGGTGTTCGAGCAGCGCGACGACGGCTCGGCCGCGCGGCCGGCCGAGATCCTGATCCGGCTCGAGCACACGCGCGCCGCGCAGGTCGGCATCGCCTCGCTGTGGCTGGGCCCGGCCGATGCGCTCAAGGGCCGCTACCAGATGCGCCAGTGGCTGCAGCAGGAACTGCCCGCGATGCTGAGCGCGGCCTTCATGGCGGTGGGCGTGTTCGCGCTGTTCGTGTGGCTGTGGCGGCGCCACGAGACCGGCTACCTGCTGTTCTTCAACCTCGCGACCACCTCGTACCTGCGCGGGCTGCACTTCTACGTGTCGCTGCCGATCGCCAACGACTGGTTCGCCTGGCTCACGGTCAATGCGCTGTTCTGGCTGGTGGCGGTGGTGCACTTCGCGCTGCGGCAGCTGCACGACCGGCCGCTCACGCTGCTGACCTGGGCCGTGACGACGATCACGCTGCTCGTCAGCGTGCTGACCCTGCCCGGCATCGCGCTGCTGCCGAACACGCCGCAGGTCACGCCGCTGATCTACCTGGTGGCGGCGGCCATGGGCACGGTGGTCGGGCTGGTGGGCGGCATCAGCGCCTGGCGCCGATCGCCCGAGGGGCGACTGGTGGCGGCCGGCATCGGTGCGTGCGTGCTGCTGGGCGCCACCGACTGGATGGTGCAGAACAACATCGTGAGCCCCGAGGGCTGGTATCTGGGCGCCTATGCGAATGCCGTCACCTTCAGCGTCTTCGGCATCCTGCTGTACCGGCGCTACGTGCATGCGATCGGCGAGGTGGAGCGCGTCAACGCCAGCCTCGCGCAGCGGCTGCAGGCGCGCGAGAGCGAGCTCGACCTGAGCCATCGCCGGCTGCGCGAGGTCGAGCGGCAGAAGACCATCAGCGACGAGCGCCAGCGGCTGATGCAGGACATGCACGACGGGCTGGGCTCCTCGCTGATCAGCGCGATCCGCTCGGTGGAAGAGGGCCGGCTCAGCGACCAGAAGGTGTCGCAGATCCTCCAGGGCTGCCTCGACGACCTGAAGCTCACCATCGATTCGATGGAACCGATCGATGCCGACCTGCTGCTGCTGCTCGCCACCTTGCGCTACCGGCTCGGCCCGCGGCTCGAGGGCATGGGCGTGTCGCTGACCTGGGAGGTGCAGGAGATCCCGCCGCTGCCGTGGCTCGATCCGTCGAGCGCGCTGCACGTGCTGCGCATCGTGCAGGAAAGCATCTCCAACATCCTGCGCCACACGCGCGCCACCACCATCCGCGTGGCGACCGGCACGGATGCCGCGCACGTGTGGGTGCGCATCGAGGACAACGGCCAGGGCTTCGACGTCGAGCAGGCCCTGACCGGCGGCCGCGGCCGCGGCCTGCAGAACATGCAGCGTCGCGCGCTCGCGGTGCAGGGCCACGTAGCGTGGGAGTCGGATGCCGCGGGCACGCGCTTCCTGCTGTGGCTGCCGCTGGTGCGGGCCGAGCGCCCTTCGGGGGCATGAGCCGTCGGGTACAGTGACGGCCCCTTGCCGCCGCACACCGACCCCTCTTCCGCCGACCACGGCATCCGTCTCGAATCCGTCGTGCTGGAGCGCGGCGCACAGCGCGTGTTCGATGGCCTCTCGCTCGAACTGCGCGACGCGCGCATCGGCGTCATCGGCGACAACGGCGCGGGCAAGAGCAGCCTGTTCCGGCTGATCAGCGGACTGGAGCCGCCGGGCGAAGGCCGGGTGCGCGTGCATGGCTGCGACACGGTGGCCGATCGCCGGCAGCTCTCGCAGCACGTCGGCCTGATGTTCCAGAACCCCGACGACCAGATCATCTTTCCGACCGTGGCCGAGGAGCTGGCCTTCAGCCTCACGGCGCGCGGCGAATCGCGTGCCGAGGCACGCCGGCAGGCGCGCGACTTCCTCGCGCGGCGCGGCCTCGCGGCCTGGGCCGAGCGCGCCATCGGCGAACTGAGCCAGGGCCAGCGCCAGCAGGTGTGCCTGCTGGCCTTGCTGATCAGCCGGCCTGCCACCTTGCTGCTCGACGAGCCGTTTGCGAGCCTCGACCTGCTGAGCCAGGCCCGGCTGTCGGCGCAGCTCGCCGCGAGCGACCAGCAGGTGCTGGTGTCGACGCACGTGCTCGAACACGTGCACGATTTCGAGCGCGTGCTGTGGCTGGCGCAGGGCCGGGTGCAGGCCGACGGCCCGGGCCGCGAGGTCTGCGAGGCCTATGCGCAGGACGTGCGGCGCCGTGCGGCGATGGACCTGCCGCATGCGTAGCCTCTACCTCGATCGCCGCACCTGGATGCACGCGGTGCCGGCGTGGCTCAAGCTCGCGCTGCTGTCGGCCGGCGGCACCGCGCTCGTGCTGACGGACCGGCCGGCGGTGCTGGGCGCGGCCTGCGGGCTGGCGCTCGCGCTGTTCGCTTCGCTCGGGCGGCCCGCGTGGGGCCGGGTGCGCACGCTGTTCGGCATCGCGATCGCCTGCGCGCTCATCGTCGGCTTCCATGCGCTGCTCGGCACCACCTTGCTCGGCGTGGCGAGCGCGCTGCGCATCGCCACCGCCGCGGTGCTCGCGCTGATGCTCACGCTGACCACGCGCTTCGAGGACCTGCTCGCGGTACTCGAGACGGTGCTGCATCCGCTGCGCCGCCTGGGCGTGCCCACCGACCGCATCGCGCTTGGCCTGGGACTCACGCTGCGTTTCGCCGAGAACTTCTACGTGCAGTGGCAGCGACTCGACGACGCGCATCGCGCGCGCGCCGGCCGGGGCGGCGGGCTGCGGCTGCTGGCGCCGCTGACCATCCGCACGCTGCAGACCGCGGAGCGCGTGGCCGATGCGCTCGCGGCGCGGCTCGGGCGCTGATCAGCCAGCGGCGCGGAAGCGCGTGAGGCTCACGTAGTCCTTGCGCGGGCCGCGCACGGTGTGGCGCAGCGTGAAGCTGCCGTCGGCCAGGAAGCGGTAGAGGCTGTCGTAGAGGTCGGCGGCGCATTGGTGCGCGGCGGTGCCGGTCCATGCGCTGGCCTCGTCATCGCCCGGCTGCAGTGCGATCTCGTGAAACAGGCGGGGCGGCTGTTCGGCGAACAGCACCGCGAAGCCGCCGGGATGGCCTTGGTACAGGTACTCGCGATGCGCATCGAAGGCGCGGCCATCGAGCAGGCGCAGTCGGCCTTCCTCGCGGTAGTGCAGGGTGGAGTGCGTCGCGCCCGGCGCGGGGCGGAAGACGGCCGTGCCGTGCATCGAGGCTTGGCCCTCGATCGTGCGTTCGAAGGTCCAGCCGCCCGCGAGCCGGGCCCAGACCTCGTCGGCCTCGCCCCATGGCGAGAGAGAAAGGGTGGGATCTGGCGCCTGCATGGCGGCGACTCTATCCCCAGGCGGAATGGCCCTCCATGTCGGACGGAGGCGATTGATTGTTTCCTTCCCGTGAACGCCGCGGTTCCATTTGCCTAGGGTTTTTACCTAGGTTCGAGGCGCACAATTCATCTCACGGACCAGCCGCCGGCTCCAAGACAAGTAGAAGGCAGCGACTGATCTGGGTGAACAGGCACTAGCGAGGTGGCCGCCCCCTTAACGGACGGCGCCCCCCAAGACCGGTTCGAATCATCCAAAGTCAAGTCACAAGAATTGAAGGAATACTCAAATGAACGCCTCGAAGCTCCTCTCCGCCGTTGCCCTCTCCCTGCTGGCCGCTGCCGGTGCAGCCCATGCAGAAACCTATGAGGGTGTGCATCCCCTGACCTCGGCCGCCAGCCGCGCCGAAGTCGCCGGCCAAGCCGTCATCGCCGCCCGCAGCGCCGATCCCTATGCCGAAGGCGCGAACGCCGGCCCGGCCCAAGTGATCGTGTCGCAGACCAACCTGGCCACCGTGCGTGCCGAAGCCGTTGCCGCCGCGCACAGCGCCGACCCGTACGCCGAAGGCGCTTCGTCGGGCGTGGCCCCGCTGATCGCCAGCACCGTGGACCGCAATGCCGTGCGCGCACAAGCCCGCGCTGCTGCTCGCGGCGACTCGCTGCCGCTGTAATCGGCACCCAGAACTCGGTCGCATCGCGGGGCTCGTCCTCGCGGTGAGTCGAGAGGTTTAGCCACCCGGAGGCCGGCCCTTGCGAAAGCAGGGGCCGGCCTTTCGCTTGAGGGTGGTTAATCCAAAGCATTAACGGCCGATGTCGCGTGCTTCGCGGTCGATGCGGCCAAGAAGCCGGGTCTGTCGCGCAAATCGCACAGACCTGCAGGAGGCGCACCGAGCGCTTTCGGCTTCCATGCGTCGCGTGCGAACCCATGCGGTCGCTGGCGCACCGCAGCAAGCCACTGCAACGTTGCACCGCCGCGGTGCGCTTCGCCCTCCCATTCGGCCGATCGCACGAGTCACCGTCCGCCGAATGGCGCATTGCCATGCTGCAATGCATGATCGATGATGTTGCTCGCGGCTCGATGGACCGCACAACGTCATGCTTTCGGCCTACAGCGCCATTGTGGTGCGGGCACGCGAAAATGTACGGGCGCTTCTGCCACGACAAGAGCAAGCACGACCCTCGCCGCCGAGCGCGGCTGACCCATTACGCATGGCCCTCACTCTCGACACCGAAGACACGCGACAAAGGATCCACGATCTCGTGTGGTCAGGCTTTCATCACGACGCCGACGTCGAATGGATGATCACCGACGAGTACCTCGATCCCGACGAGCTGACTTCCGATGACCGGGCCTGGGTCAAGGCCGAGACCGCGCGCGCCTGCGCCGCCAAGTATGCGGCCGAGGCCGAGTGGCCCGCGCAGACCGAATACGACCGCCTCGAAACCGCGTTCGCGCAGCTGCGCGAAGAGAAGATCATCGCGCTGCACCGCGCGGGCAACACGCTGGCCGACGGCCAGGACGATGTGCGCGATGCCTGGCGCGCCGCGGGCCGCGACGCCTCGGGCATCGTGGGCTGCTGCTTCTATCACGCACAGGACCTCGAGCGCGCGGTGCGCACCGGCCGGCTGCACCTGGCCTTCAGCGGCGGCCTGATCCCCGAGATCGCGCGGCGCGAGGCCAACACCGTCGCGGTCGGACAGCGCATCGCCGCGCTGCTCCAGGGCGTCGGCTTCGTCGTGCACTGGAGCGGCAACATCGACGAACGCATCGAGGTCGACCTCGGCCAGTGGCGCAAGCGAGGCCCATCGGCGTGAGCGTGCAGGCCTGGCAGCCGCCGCGCCGCATCGATGCGATCGATTTCTGGCTGCGCTCCCGGTTGCTGGCCACCGCGCATGGGTTGCGCGAGACGCTGCGTCCTTCCGCGCGGCGCTGGCCCGTGTCCGAGGCGCTGGCCGAGGCGCCCGTGCTGGCGCGCTTCAGCAGTCCGCTGTGGACCGATGGGCGCGACGATGAATTCGCGCTGGTCGCCGGCAAGGTGCAGAACCTGCGCGTGGCGCGCGGCGCCTTCGATGCCATCGAGGTCCCTGCGGGCGAGGTGCTGAGTTTCTGGCGCCAGCTCGGCCGTCCCGGCGCCTGGCGCGGCTTCGTGCAGGGCCGCGAGCTGCGCGGCGGCTGCGTGGTGCCGACGCTGGCGGGCGGGCTCTGCCAGCTCTCGAATGCACTGGCCACGGTCGGCGCCCGCGCGGGGCTCGAGCTGGTCGAGCGCCATGCCCACACCGCGCGCATCGAACAGGCCGCGGCCGCGCCCGACGACGCAGTGGACGCGACCGTGTTCTGGAACTACGTCGACCTCAAGCTGCGCGCGCGCCATGCATGGCGGCTCGAAGTCGAGCTCACCGCTACCGAGCTGGTGCTGCGTATCCGCGCGCATGCGCCGCGGGTCGCGCCGCGCGTGATGTGGCGTGCGCCGCACGAGGTAGGCGTCGACGCGCCATTGCCGCCCGTGGCGCGCGGCTGCCTGAGCTGCGACCGCAACGATTGCTTCCGTCACCGGCCCGCGCTGCCGGCCGCGGCGCAGGGGCGGACCGCCGTGCTGCTCGACGCATGGACGCCCGAGTTCGCGCGCTACCTCGAGGCCCATCATGCCGAGGCCGATCGCATGCAGCGCGCGCCCGTGCGGCTGGCGTTCTGGCGGCCGATGACGGATTGGCGCGGCGGCGAGGCGCCGGTCCACCGCCCCTGGCTGGCCAGCGTTCGCGGTGCGCTGTGGCGCCGCCTGTGGGCGCGCCAGGAAGGCGGGCGGCGGCAAGCCAGCGTGATCGATGCGCAGCGCTGGCTCGCCCAGGCCTTCGCGACACGGCTGCTGCCCGAACACACGCAACTGGTGGTCGACCAGGCGCTGTTGCCGCATCTGCAGCGCCTCGGCGCGCTCGACGGACGCGCGTTCACCGTGCTGGCCGGCGCGCTGCCGATGGCCGAGATCGAGGCACGTCTCGACGCGGCCGTGGCACGCTGGCCCGACGACATCACGCTGCGCGACTTCCGTGCCGCGCCGTCGATGGTGCGCGCCGAAGCCCAGGCGTTGGCACGTGCCGCCGTGGTGATCACGCCGCATGCGGCGGTGGCGGCCACGATGGCTGCCGCGGCGCCGCAAGCTACGCTCGAGCGGCTCGAATGGGTGCTGCCCGGCATGTCGCCGCGCGCGAACCGGACGCCGGACGACGGCACGCCGCTGGTCGTGCTGCCCGCCAGCGCCCTCGCACGCAAGGGCGCGCGCGAGCTGGCCGCGGCACTGCGCGGCAGCGGATGGCGCTTGCGCGTGCTCGGCACGCCGTCGGCCGATGCCTCGCTCTGGCAGGGCATCGCGCTCGACACGGCCCGCGATCCGCGCGGCGACTGGCTCGACGGCGCCTGCGTGGTGGTGCTGCCCGCGCATGTGGAACACGCGCCGCGCGCGGCGCTGCGCGCGCTCGCGGCCGGCGTGCCGGTGGTGGCCTCCACCGCGTGCGGTCTCGCGGGCCTGCAGGGCGTGCGCGAGGTGAGCGCGGGCGACATCGAGGGCCTGCGCGCCGCGCTGCGCGAGGCAATTGACGGCGCGGGCCACTTCAACGAACAAGACGACAACGACCAGCGCTTTCCATGACCATCGATCTCCAGACGCTCAAGTGCGGCGAATGCGGCAGCAGCGTGCTCAAGCGCACCGGCCTCAACGAATTCACCTGCCAGCACTGCGGCTCCGTCACGCTGGTGGAGGACGACATCTCCGACCGCCTCGACCGCGTGCTCGACCAGGTCAAGGATGCGGCCGCGCGCCGCCTCGCCGACGAGCAGGCGGCGCGGCAGAAGGTGGCGATGCGCACCGCGGGCTTCGCGGTCGCGGCCGTGTTCGGCATCACGCTGCTCGTGATGGTGGTGCAGATGTTCACGCGCAAGGACGCGCCCGAGGGCGGCCGCCGCGCCTCGGTCGCCGCGGTGGTCGACCGCAACATTCCCACCGATGGCCTCAAGCTCGGCGAACCGCGCCAGGTGCTGGTGGGCAGCGGCAGTTCGGCGCGGCCCAAGCTGCTGGTGGTGGTGCGCAACGAGACCGGCAAGCCGCTCGAGCGCGCCAGCGTCAAGGCCGCCTTCTACGACGGCGAGACACGGCTCGAGGAACGCAGCGAGTCGCTGCCGATCTCGGTGCTCGAGCCCGGCGAGAGCGCGCCGCTGCTGTTCGATCTGCCGAGTGGCAAGAACGTCTCGCGCCAGGAGCTGCAGGTGCAGCGCCTCTCTGCGCCCTACCGTTCGGCCGACGGCGCGCGGCTCGCGTTCTCGCGCCTGCGGCTGGTGCAGCAGGGCGATCGCGTGCGGCTGGTGGGGCGCGTGGTCAACGAGCGCAAGGACGCGGCCATCGGCGGCGTCGAGGCGCTCGCCACGCTCTACGACGATGCCGGCAACGTGATCGGCTTCGGCCGCGGCTATGCGCAGGGCAACGACATCGCGCCCGGCGCGCGCAGCGCGATCGACATCGACATCGCGCGCTTCGGCCGCGCCGCGCAGGTCGCGGCCTGGGACTACCGCATCGCCTACAGCACCATCGAAGCCGGCGGCTCGCGCACCGCGGTGCGCAGCGCCGACCGCGTGATCCGCACCACCGGCGCGCCCGAGGTCTTCCATGCCGACCTGCGCCTGAGCACCGAGGACCTGCTGGCCGACGACAGCGAGCGCTTCGACCTCAAGGAGCTCGAACTGCTGCCGTTGGTGGCCGGCCGCAGCAACATCCAGCGGCCGCTGTTCCTGACCGAGCTCGTGAACCGCAGCAAGGAGGCGGTGGTGATCGCGCCCGGCGGCGTGATCTCGCGCTTCGGCGGCAGCAAGGCCGACGGCGCCACCGCCATCCAGGGCCTGGCCTATCTCTACCCGGGGGAGCGCTTCCCGATCCTGCTGGAGCCGCGCGATGTCGACCGCATCACCCAGACCCGCGTCGAATGGAAGCCGATGCGCCGCGCGGCGCTGCCCGGCCCGCGCATGCCGCTCGAGGTGCAGGTGACCGGCACCAAGGCCGAGACCGGCAGCGTGCTGCTCAACTTCAGCCAGCGCTTCCTCTACAAGAGCGTGCAGGTCACGGGCAAGGTCAGCAATCCGGGCACGAACATCGTCGGCAAGGTGCGGCTGTGGGTGAGCCTGCGCGACCGCGACGGGCAACTCAGTGGCTTCAAGCTGGTCGACAGCCTGCCGGCCATCGCGCCCGGAGAGAGCGTGCCGTTCCAGGTCAACGTGGAGCAGAACGGCCGCGACTTCGCGAGCGTCGGCACGCTATACCAAACCGAATAGCCCCGCAGCCAGCGTTTGCGGGCGCTTCGCGCCATGATCGGCGGATGACCGATTTCTCGATCCTCGACCTCTCCCCGATCGTCGAAGGCAGCGATGCCGCGCAGTCCTTTCGCAACTCGCTGTCGTTGGCGCAGCATGGCGAAAAGCTCGGCTACCGCCGCTACTGGCTCGCCGAGCACCACGGCATGCCGGGCATTGCCAGCGCGGCCACCGCGGTGCTGCTGTCGCATGTGGGCGCGGGCACCTCGACGATCCGCATCGGCGCCGGCGGCGTGATGCTGCCCAACCATTCGCCGCTGGTCATCGCCGAACAGTTCGGCACCCTCGAATCGCTCTACCCGGGCCGCATCGACCTGGGCCTGGGCCGCGCCCCCGGCTCCGACCAGCGCACCGCGCGCGCATTGCGCCGCAACCTCGAATCGGACGCCGACCAGTTCCCGCAGGACGTGATCGAGCTGATGGACTTCATGTCGAAGAACCCGCAACAGGCGGTGCGCGCCGTGCCGGGCGCGGGGCTCGAGGTGCCGGTGTGGATCCTCGGCTCGAGCACCTTCGGCGCGCAGCTGGCCGCCCACCTGGGCCTGCCCTATGCCTTCGCCTCGCACTTCGCGCCGCAGCAGATGATGCAGGCGATCCAGATCTACCGCGAGACCTTCAAGCCCTCGGCGCAGCTCGCCAAGCCCTACGTGATGCTGGGCTTCAACGTGTTCGCGGCCGACACCGACGCCGAGGCCGAGTTCCGCGCCACCTCGTGGCAGCAGGCCTTCGTCAACCTGCGCAGCGGCCGGCCCGGCCGGCTGCCGCCGCCGGTCGAGGGTTACCGGCAGAAGGTCGGCCCGGCCGAGAACGCGCTGCTCGACTCGGTGCTGTCGTGCTCGGCCGTGGGCTCGCCCGACACCGTGCGCGCGGGCCTGGAGGCCTTCATCGAGCGCACCGGCGCCGACGAGCTGATGATCACCTCGCAGGTCTTCGACCACGCCTCGCGGCTGCGCTCGTACGAGCTGCTGGCCCGCATCCGGGACAGCCTGCGCGCCTGAGGGGCGCTCCCCGATTTCCCCCACGCCGACCCCGCCTCGCCGGGGCTGGGACAATGTCGCCCCTATGGCAAAGCAACGGATCGTGGTCGGGCTGAGCGGCGGTGTGGATTCCGCGGTGACCGCGCACCTGCTCAAGCAGCAGGGGCACGAGGTGGTCGGCATCTTCATGAAGAACTGGGAGGACGACGACGACAGCGAGTACTGCTCGTCGAACATCGACTTCGTGGATGCCGCCAGCGTGGCCGACGTGCTGGGCATCGAGATCGAGCACGTGAACTTCGCGGCCGATTACAAGGACCGCGTGTTCGCCGAGTTCCTGCGCGAGTACAAGGCCGGCCGCACGCCCAACCCCGACGTGCTGTGCAATGCCGAGATCAAGTTCAAGGCCTTCCTCGACCATGCGATGCGCCTGGGCGCCGAGAAGATCGCCACCGGCCACTACGCGCGCGTGCGCCTGAACGAGGCCACGGGCCGGCACGAGCTGCTCAAGGGGCTCGATCCCTCGAAGGACCAGAGCTATTTCCTGCATCGCCTGAACCAGGCACAGCTGTCGAAGACGCTGTTCCCGGTCGGCGAGCTGCACAAGACCGAGGTGCGCCGCATCGCCGAGGAGATCGGCCTGCCGAACGCGAAGAAGAAGGACTCGACCGGCATCTGCTTCATCGGCGAGCGGCCGTTCCGCGAGTTCTTGAACCGCTACATCTCGAAGGAACCGGGCCCGATCAAGGACGACCGCGGCCGCAAGCTCGGCGAGCACCAGGGCCTGAGCTTCTACACGCTGGGCCAGCGCCAGGGGCTGGGCATCGGCGGCGTGAAGGAAAAGGGCGCGCAGCGCGGCGCGGGCGACCACTCGCCGTGGTTCGTGGCGCGCAAGGACGTCGAGAACAACACGCTGTGGGTGGTGCAGGGCCACGACCATCCCTGGCTGCTGTCGACCTCGCTGCGCGCCGACGATGCGAGCTGGGTGGCGGGCGAGCCGCCGGTGCCGGGCGCCTATGGCGCCAAGTCGCGCTATCGGCAGGCCGACGCGGCCTGCGAGATGGTGGAGGGCGATGACGCGCCGCGCAACGATGCCTTCGCATTGCGCTTCGGCGACACGCAGTGGGCGGTGACGCCGGGCCAGTCTGCCGTGCTCTATGACGGCGAACGCTGCCTGGGCGGCGGCGTCATCGTCTGAGTCTGTTCAGCGCGGCGGCTGCCGCACCGAATCATCGACATGGATCAGGTCCAGCGGATGCCGCTGGCCGGCCAGGTGGTCCTCCACGCACTGCAGCAGCAGCGGGCTGCGATGCCGCGCCACGCTGGCGCGGATCTCGTCGGCCGTCATCCAGAGCGTGCGCACGATGCCGGTGTCGAGCGCCCGGCCCGCTTCGCGTTCGCCGAGCTCGCCGCTGAAGGCGAAACGCATGTAGGTCACGTCGGGATCGTCGGCCGAGCGCGCGAGGTAGATGCCGATCAGCGCGGTCGGTGTGAAGGCATGGGCGGTTTCCTCGAGCGCCTCGCGCGCGCAGCCCTCGGCGGGCGATTCGCCCGGATCGAGATGGCCGGCCGGGGTATTGAGGCGAAGGCCCTGATCGGTGTGCTCCTCGACCAGCAGGAAGCGGCCTTCGCGTTCGATCACCGCGGCGACGGTGACGTTGGGTTTCCAGCGGACGGTGGTGTTCATGGGGACGGCTTCCTTCGGCGGTCGCGCGGGGCCCGGGCCATGGCCGGCACGCCGCCGCGCGGATCATCCCCGTATTGGACGCGAAGCCGAAGGCGATGGATGGCCGCGAGAACCCGGTGGCTGCGTTTGCTCCCCCAAGAGCGCAGCGCCGGGTTGTCGCGTGGTCCGCCGCGGCGGACCTCCGAAGCGCTCAGGGGCTGCTGCGCAGCTCGGGCCCGCGAGAGCCGAGCTGGCCGGCCTCGACCGTCTCGAGCCGGTAGCCGAGCCCGTAGATCGCCAGCAGCAGGAAACCGTTGGACGGCCGCAGGTCGAGCTTGGTGCGCAGGCGAGAGATATGGGTGTCGAGCGAGCGCGAGAGCGCCTCGACGCCCAGGCCCCACACGGCTTCGTGCAGGTGTTCGCGCGACAGCAGGCGGCCGAGGTTCTGGAACAGGAACAGCGCCAGCTCGTACTCGCGGTTCTTGAGCTCGACCGGCATGCCGCGCACCTTGAGCGTTCGCGAGGGCGGGTAGAAGTGGTAGGGGCCGAAGACCAGCTCGGTCTCGTGCTGCGCGGGGTACGAGCGCCGCAGCAGGGCGTTGACGCGCGCCTCGAGCTCGGTGGCCTGGATCGGCTTGCTCATGAAGTCGTCGGCTCCCGCATTGAGCCCGGCGACCATGTCGGCGTCGTCGCGCCGCGCAGTGATGAACAGCACGGGCAGGCGGCTCTTCAGGTCGTGGCGGATCGTCTTCACGACGTCGAGGCCGCGGATGTCGGGCAGATGCCAGTCGAGAAGCAGCAGATCGAAGGTCTGTCGTCGCATCGAATGCAACAGCGACTTTCCATCTGCGTACTCATGGCACTCGTGCCCGAGCGACGCCATGGTCTGATGAATCAGTTTTCTCTGATGGGCCTCGTGGTCGAGGACAGCAATGCGCATTTTTATTACCCCCTTACTTCCTCCCATGGGTCGCCTCTGTGTACGACTCCAAGTGAGGCGAAGTGTATCTATCTGCGTCTAAGGTAAGTAATCTGCCCTGCAACTAATGCACATGAAGCGATCTTTTAAATGGATTCATCGAAGAATGATTACAAAGACGCACAACTTTGTCCTTTAGATGACACGAAGTGCGTGCAGGCGTCGGGGCGTTGTTTTTGCGCTGCATGGTGGGACGCCGCCCCGGCGCCGCCTGAGACCGGTTTCCTTACAGCGCACCAGAGGGAGCGCCGCCGATCCATCACCAATAAGCTATCAAATGGATAGCTAGATTTTCAGCAGCCACGGACGTTGGAGCATGGATACTTCGCCCCTTGCGCGACAGATCGGGCCGAATGTCTTGCTGTAAGCTTCGCCCGCATTTCGCGCTGCACCTTGCCCTGAGGAGAACTCTATGCTGATAGGCGTGCCTGCCGAGACAACGACAGGCGAAACCCGAGTGGCCGTGACCCCGGAGACGGCGAAGAAACTGGTGG